>NZ_CP026102.1:963510-1284680 GCF_002902945.1 Paraburkholderia caribensis | reverse complement strand
AGTCCGCGCCGATCCGCACCCGCACGTCTTCGGGCCGCACGCCAAGCACACACGGCTTGCCGTAGTCGGGCTGCCCCCCGAACGCGTATTGCGACACGTCGAGATCGAGTTTCGCGCCCGCGAAGCGCACGCCCGCACCTTGGACATGCAGCGCGCCGTTCAGCAGATTCATCGCCGGCGAGCCGAGAAAGGTCGCGACGAACAGGTTCGCGGGGCGTGCGTACACCTCGGCGGGCGTGCCGAACTGCTGGATCACGCCGCTCTTCATCACGGCCATGCGGGTGGCGAGCGTCATCGCTTCGACCTGGTCGTGCGTCACGTAGATCATCGTGGCGCCGAGACGTTGATGCAATTGCTTCAGCTCGCGACGCAATTCCGTGCGCAGCTTCGCATCGAGATTCGAGAGCGGCTCATCGAACAGAAACACGTCGGCTTCGCGCACGATCGCACGGCCGATCGCCACCCGTTGCCGCTGTCCGCCCGACAGCTGCGACGGCTTGCGCTTGAGCAGCGGCCCGAGTTGCAGCATGTCCGATGCGCGCGCCACGCGCCGCTCGATCTCCGCTTTCGGCGTGCCGTTGATGCGCAGCGCGAACGACAGATTGCGCTCGACGCTCATCGTCGGATACAGCGCATACGACTGGAACACGAGCGCGATGCGCCGGTCTTTCGGATCGGCCCACGTCATGTCCTCGCCGCCGATCTCGATGCTGCCTTCCGTCACGTCGATCAATCCGGCAATGCTGTGCAGCAGCGTCGACTTGCCGCAACCCGACGGTCCGAGCAGCACGACGAATTCGCCTGCGCGCACGTCGAGATCGAGCGCGTCGATCACCGTGTTCGCGCCGAGCTGGATCTTCAGGTCGCGGACCGCGACGTTTGCAACGTTCGCGTTCGCGATGTTCGATACGGTAGCCATATTCGCCCCTTCAACCCTTCACGGCGCCGGACGCAATGCCGCGCACGAACCAGCGGCCCGAAATGAAATACACGGCGAGCGGCACCACGGAAGTCAGGATCGTCGCCGCCATGTTGACGTTGTAGATCTTCTCGCCCGTCGTCGTGTTGATGATGTTGTTCAGCTGCACTGTCATCGGCAGGTTGCGCGTGCCCGCGAACACGAGGCCGAGCAGGTAGTCGTTCCAGATGTTCGTCACCTGCAGAATCATCGCGACGACAATGATGGGCAGCGACATCGGCAGCATCAGTTGAAAGAAGATGCGCCAGAATCCGCCGCCGTCGATGCGCGCGGCCTTGAACAGTTCCAGCGGAATGCCCGCGTAGTAGTTGCGGAACAGCAGCGTCATCACGGGCATGCCGAAGATCGTATGAATGATCACGATGCCCGGCAGCGAACTGAACAGATGCACGCTCGCCAGCACGCGCACCATTGGGTAGATCATCACCTGATAGGGAATGAACGCCCCGAGCAGCAGCACGCCGAACAACACGCCCGCGCCGCGCGGCCGCCAGAACGACAGCGCATAGCCGTTGATCGCGCCGATCACGATCGAGAACAGCGTGCTCGGCACGACGATACGCACCGAGTTCCAGAAGCCCACGCGGATGCCGTTGCAATCGAGCCCCGTGCACGCCGACTGCCACGCGTCGCTCCACGGTTGCAGCGTGAAATGCGCCGGCAGCGCGAGCAGATTGCCCAGGCGAATTTCGTCCATCGGCTTCACCGACGTCACGAGCATCACGTAGAGCGGCAACAGGAAGAACAGCGCGGCGATAACCAGAAAGCCATAGATGCCGAGCCGCGACGGAGAAAAGCGCTTCTTGCGCGCATGACGCCGCCGCGACACGCGAGGGGAAGATTCAAGCGTCGTGCTCATCACACCTCCTTGCGCGACGCGCTTCGACTGCGGGCGTAGAGGAACGGCGCCAGAATGGCGAGCACCGTCGCAAGCAGCACGATCGACGCGGCCGACGCGAGCCCGATATTCGCACGCCCGAACAGATAGTCCATAATGAACTTCGCGGGCACTTCGCTCGCCGTGCCGGGCCCGCCCTGCGTCATCGCGACCACGGCGTCGAACAGCTTCACCACGGCGACGAACAGCAGCACGAACGCGGTCGAGACCGACGGGCCGAGCATCGGGATCACGATGCTCACGTAGACGCGCCAGCGCGGAATGCCGTCGATGCGCGCGGCCTTCCACAGTTCGTCGTCGATGCCGCGCAAGCCCGCGAGCATCACGGCCATCACGAGGCCCGACGCCTGCCACACGGTCGCGATCACGATCGTATAGATCACCCAGTCCTGATCGACGATCCAGTCGAAGCGCGCATGCGTGAAGCCCATCTTGTGCAGCAACGACTGCGCGCCGAGCTCGGGGTTGAGAATCCATTGCCACACGAGCCCCGTCGCGACGAACGACATCGCGTACGGATACAGGAACACCGTGCGCAACACGCCTTCCGCCATCACGCGCTGATCGATGAAGATCGCGAGCAGCATGCCGATCACGAGGCACGCGACGATGAAACACACGCCATACATCGCGATGTGTTGCAGCGACACCAGCCAGCGGTCGTTATGAAACAGCCGCACGTATTGCGCGAAGCCGACGAAATCGTTCGACGGAAACGTGCGCGAGTTGCTGAGCGACACGCGCGCCGTCCACAGCATCGTGCCGAGATACGCGAAGACGACCGTCACCATCATCGGAACCAGCGCGATCCACGCGGCGAGCGACCAGCGCTTGCCCAGCGGCCGCGCGCGGGTCGTCGCGACGGGCCTGCGGCTGGCCGCCATCTCGGGCAAGGCATGCGACTTGAGCGTGCCCATGACGTGTCAGCCCTTCAGCGCGCTGGCAAAGGCCTTTTGTGCATCGTCGACCGACTGGTTCTTGTTCCAGAAGTTCGTGATGACGTCCGTCAACGCGCCCTGCATGTCAGGCGACAGGAGCATTTCGGGGTTGGGCAACTGGCGTGACTTGTCCTTCATGATGGCGATGCCCTCCTTCGCGCACATGTCGAGCTGGCTCACGTCGACGTCGGGCCGGATCGGGATCGAGCCTTTCTTCGCGCTGAACGCGACCTGCGCCTGCGGCGAGGTCATCACCGTGGCGAGCAGGTTTTGCGCCTTGATCGCGGTGGCGTTGTCCGTCTTGGGGAACACGAACACGTCGCCTGCCACCAGATACGGCGAGCGCGGGCCGAAACCGGGGAAACAGCCGAAGTCCTTGCCGGGCGCCTGCTTCGCCGCCGAGAACTCGCCCTTCGCCCAGTCGCCCATGATCTGCACACCCGCCTTGCCGGAGATCACGAGCGCCGTCGCGTCGTTCCAGTTGCGCCCCGGCGAGCCGGCATCGACGTAATCATGCAGCTTCTTGAACGAGGCGAGCACCTTCCTGAACGCATCCGATTTCACCGCGTTCTGGTCACGGTCGCGATACACCTTCAGATACAGATCGGGTCCGCCGACATCGGCGAACACGGCATCGAACGTGATCTTCTCCTGCCAGGGCTGGCCGCCCAGCGCGAGCGGAATCACACCCGCCTTTTTCAGCTTGTCGAGATCGCCGACGAATTCGTCGAAGCTCTTCGGGTCGCCCGCAATGCCCGCTTTCGCGAACACCGGCTTCGAATAGAAGAACCACGCAGGCATGTGGATATCGACGGGCGCCGCATAGTAATGGCCATTGACCTTGATGCTGTCGAGTATCGATTGCGGGAAGATGCCGGGCCAGTTTTCCTTCGTGGCAACGGCATCGACGTTGTTGAGCAGGCCCTGATCGATCAGGTCATGAAACTGCTTCGACGTGTTGAACTGCGCAGCCGTGGGCGGATCGCCGCCGACAATGCGGTTGATCGCAGTCGCACGCGCCTGGTCCGCGCCCGCCACGGCGTTGTCGACCCATTGGCCGCCCGCCTGGTTGTACGCGTCGGCGAACTGCCGGATCGCCGCCGATTCGCCGCCCGACGTCCACCAGTGAATCACATTCGCCTTCAACGGCTCCGCTTGCGCGATGACGCCAGTGATGGCCAATGCGAGTACGATACCGCTTCTCAACGCCCACTGTTTTCTGCTGTTCATTCCGTCTCCTTCAGGCTCGAAGCCCGATTTATCAGGTCGACTGCTTATCAGCTTCTTGTGACTGCGTGTCAGCGCGTCATGATCAGCGCTGCTGTCTGCGCGCCTCGATGAACTTCGCGATCAGCTCGCCGCTGCGTTTGACGGTGCGCTGCTGCGTGCCGTAATCGACATGTACGACGCCGAAGCGCCGCTCGTAGCCGAACGCCCATTCGAAGTTATCGAGCAGCGACCAGACGAAATAGCCGCGAATATCGACGCCCTGCTTCACGGCCTGATCGACAGCGGCCAGATGGCGCTTGAGGAACGCAATGCGCTGCGGGTCCTCGACATGGCCGTCCCGCACGTGGTCGTCCGAGGCCATGCCGTTCTCGGTGATATAGACGGGCGGCAGGTTCGGATACGTGCGGTGAAAGCCCGTCAGCAGGTCGCGCAGCCCGTCCGGATGGACTTCCCAGCCCATCTGCGTGCGTTCGACACCGGCCAGCGGCGCGTCGATGAAGCCGTGCGCGCCGTCGCTCTTCACATTGGTGCGGAAATAATAGTTGATGCCGAGAAAATCGAGCGGCGCCGCGATGGTTTGCAGGTCGCCTTCGAGCACGAGCGGCTCGGCGCCCGGCCATAGCTCCCAGAGATCGGCCGGATACTCGCCCTTCAGAAGCGGATCGAGAACCCACGCATTGTGCTGCACTTCGAACAGATGCGCGGCGCGCTGGTCCGCCTCGCTCTGCGTTGCGGCCGTACCGCGCCCCACGTTCGCCACGATGCCTTTCATCGACGACGGATCGTTCGCGCGCAGCACCTGGGTCGCCTGGCCGTGCGCGAGCAGCAGATGATGCATCGCCTGCGTCGCGTAGCGGATGTCCGCAAGACCGGGCGCATGATGGCCGTTGCCATATCCGAGGAACGCCGAGCACCATGGCTCGTTGAGCGTCATCCACGCATCGACGTGACCCGCCAGTTCGCGGCTCATCAGGTCCGCGTAGTCGGCGAAGCGATAGGCCGTCTCGCGGTTGAGCCAGCCGCCGCGATCTTCGAGATGCTGCGGCAAGTCCCAGTGATACAGCGTGACGAAAGTCTGCAAGCCCTTGTCCTTCAGCCTGCCGAGCAGCCGCTTATAGAAATCGAGACCCTTCGCGTTGGGACGCCCCGCTTCGTCCATCACGCGCGGCCAGGCAACCGACAGCCGGTACGCCTCGAAGTTGAGCCGCGACAGCAGGTCGAGATCGCTTTCCCAGCGGTGATAGTGATCGCAGGCCACGGCGCCCGTATCGCCCGCGAGCACCTTGCCCGGCGTCGCGGAGAACGTGTCCCAGATGGACGGCAGGCGACCGTCCTCGTCGACGGCGCCTTCGATCTGATACGAGGCCGTTGCCGCGCCGAGCAGAAAGTCCTTGCGCCAGAGCACGGAATCGGCGGACGGCGTAAAGGGATCGCTTTGCTGACTGTCGGACTGAACGCCGCCAGGTGCCACTGCCTCGTATGCCACGGAACCTCCTCTCGCTAAATGGTTTGATGCGTGTCTGAAACGAATCGAGCAACGAAACGAAAGCCGGAGTGGAAGCGCTTCCACATGACCTGCGCACGATATCAGCGGCGCTTTCGGCGCAGCAATCAGGGTTTGTCTGGATCGGACAAAGACCGTCAGAAATTGCCATGCAGCACGCATCGCGAGACGGCTCGCGACAGGACGTGTTTCATTAGTCGTAACAATGAATCAGTGCCTGTACACAACGCGCAACGGGGATCGCTCGGCCAATGTCTCGGTGTTTTCCGACACCTGGGGGTGCAACCGGAAAGAAGGTGATGGCGGACCGTTAAACTGAACTGTCGATGCGGAAACTTTTGGCGCATCCTTTTAAGAATGAGAGCCCAATGCGAGCGACGACCACTCAGGCCAACGGCATCGTTCCTGCGCTGACGAGCATCCGCTTTCTTGCGGCGCTGACCGTCGTCCTGTCGCATTACCGCGAACTCGAACTCCTCAATACGCCCGTTTCGTTCTTCCATTTCGTCGACGGCGGGCGCTCGGCTGTTTCCCTCTTTTTCGTGCTCTCGGGCTTCATTCTCACGTACACGTATCGCGACGAACTCGCGACGCAAAGTCCGCATAACTTCTACGTCGCGCGCGTCGCCCGTATCTATCCGAACATCCTGTTCGCGCTCGCCATCGCATCCGTCACGACCGCGTACCTCGTCATCTCGCACAACGATGTGCTGTTGCTCAAGTGGTTCGCGCTGAAGACGTCGATCAATCTTTCACTGGTGGTGAGCTTCATCTGCCAGGTGTTCCTGATCACCGCCTGGTTCCCGTTCGCCGCGATCAATCAGCCGTGGAATGGCCCTGCGTCGAGCGTGTCGTGCGAGGCGTTTTTCTACGCGCTTTTCCCGTTGATCCTGGCGCGCTTCGTGAAGATGCGCGCATCGACACTCGTCGTCACGCTGATCGGCATCTGGGTCGCGCAGGGCCTGATGATCCTGTTCATCATGGCCGTGTTCCCGGTCGCGCGCAGTCACTTCCTTGCGGGCACGCTGCCGCTGTGCCGGATCGCGGAATTCATGCTGGGCATCGGCGCGGCGCTCGCATTCCAGACCTTGCGCACGCGCGGCGTGTCGATGCATGGCCGTGGCATTGCGCTGGTGTCGGGTTCCGTCGTCGTGCTGATCGTGCTCGCGCTGTGGCAGCCGACGACACCCGTGTTCTATCCGCAAAGCCCGTTCTTCGCGACCTTGATACTCGGCCTCGCGCTGCTGGAGCGCCCCGTGATCGGGCTGCTGAATCAGCGCTGGCTCGTGCGTTTCGGCGAAGCGAGCTACGCGCTTTTCCTGATTCACGTGCCGCTTGCGTATCTCGCGTGGCTGGTGGGTTTTCGTGCGAGCAACGGGTGGATTCCACTCACGTTCACGCTGCTGTTCAGCGTCATCGTGTTCACGTATTTCGAAGAGCCGATGCGGCGGCGCCTTCGCGCGCGCTTTCGCAGCAAACCGCTCGTGCCCGCAAGCGCCGTTGCGGAAACCGTGCCTGTCGATCCAACCGTGACAGTCGGGCACGGCATGAAGCCGAGCTGATCTTCCGCTTTCACCGCACCTCCTCTTCTCACACCAGACACAAACGGCGCTTCACGCGCCGTTTGTGTCTGTACGTCTGCCTTGTTCATTTACGCCCAGTGCGCCGGAATCCACACGCGGCCGATCCAGTGCCCCGGAATCCAGACCGCGGGACGCGGCCTCGGTGCGACATAGACCACATGCGGGGGCGGCGGCGGAGCGACGACTACGACATGCGCGGGCGGCGGCGGAGCCACGACGACAGGTGCGGGCACAGGCGCGGCGACGACCACGGCGGGAGGCGGCGGGACGATCACGGGCGGCGGCACCACGACGGCCGCGCCGACCGTCGTCGTACCCGTCACCACCGCCGTGCCGCCCGTCGTGACGACGCCGCCATGCACGACCGTGCCGCTCGTCGTCACGGTGTTGCCGTGCGTGCCCGTCGCGCTGCCGGACGTCACGACCACGCCGGGCGCCACGCTCGTCGCACTGCCCGAGTGCGTGACTGTGCCGCCGTTGCTGCCCGTCACGGTACCCGAGCGCGAACACGTCCAGCCGCCGCAGTTCGTCGATGCCGAGTGGTTATAGCTGTTGCCGTTGCCGCCCGTCACCGTTCCCGACGACGAGTATTGGCCCGCGCCGTTGCGCGTCACTTCACCCGACGTCGACGCTGTCCTGCCGTCCGAACCCGTCATCGTGCCCGTGTGCGAGCAGGTGCCGCTTGCGCAGCTGGTGTCGCCGGAATGCTGGACCGAGCGGCCGTTCGGTCCGTAGGCCGTGCCCGAGTTGGAGAACTGGCCCGGCGACGTGCGCGTGACGCTGCCCGAGTTGCTCGCGACGCCGCCGTACGGGCCTACTACCCCGCCCGCGTGATTGCAGGTGCCGCCGCTGCAGTAGCCGCCGTGCGCGCCGTTGTATTCGCCGCGCGACGTGTACGCGGTGCCGTGGCCGTACCAGCCGGCCCAGGCGGGCGCGCTGACGAGCGAGGCGCTCGCGCCGATCACCGTTGCTGCCGCCGCCAGCGCGATGCGGCGCGACATGCGGCACGAAACGCCACGCACAGCAGATGCCGACGAGCGATTCAGCAGACCAGACAACGAAGCGAAGATGTGCGAGCGGGTTTTCACGGCAGTGTCCTTCACGGTTCGGGCCACTTCGCGTTTGCAGTGTGGCGACGGAGTGAATCGTAGAAGAAACTGCCCTTCAGGTCAGTTCAAAAACTATGTCGGAAAATGTCACAACCCATGTCACGACAGGTCACGGCGGCGTGCAAAAAATGCCTGCGCCGTGACCTGCATGCATGCGACGAAATGCTATGAAGAACGGTCGCGGCCACGCGCGCGGGTCGCGCCCGTGACGACGCCGATGCCGAGCAGAATGACGGCGACAATCAACACGTAGTGCTGCGCGACGTGCATCGTGACGAGGGCCCACGACACGCCGCCAATGAAAATCAGCCAGCCGATCAGGTAAATGGCCAAGGTCATCGGATTCTCCTTTCCGCTTTGACATGCAAGCGTTTTGCAAGAACCATGCCGCGCGCAAGGCCACACAACCCAATGCTTCTGTTCAACCCTTATGCGATGACGTCGGCGCCGTCGTCGGCGGGTTCGACCTTTTCGGATTCGCGCTCGCTCCGGCGGCGCTTGCCGCGTCCCGTCCGCGCGCGCCGTATGTCGACCAGTTCGCGATACGACACCCATGCGCCCGAGCCGCCCGATTTCGCCGCGTACATCGCGGCGTCCGCGTTAAGCAGCAGCGCTTCGGCGGAATCGCCGTCCGCCGGGAACTGGCTGATGCCGATGCTCGCGCCGACCGTCATCGGCTGGTCGTCGATCGTCAGTTCGTCGTCGAGTGTGCGCACGATGCGCGCGGCGATTGCGGGCGCCGCGTCGGCAGAGCGTTCGCCCCTGATGAGCACGATGAACTCGTCGCCGCCGAGCCGCGCAACGAAGTCGCCGCTATGCAGCACGTCTCGCAAGCGGCGCGCGACGATCGCGAGCACGTCGTCACCCACGGAATGGCCGTATTGATCGTTGATCTGCTTGAAGCGGTTCAGGTCGATGAACAGCACGGCGAGCCGCTCGCCGCTCCCCCGCGCCCGGTCGATGGCTTCTTCCAGCTTCTGCATGAAGAGCATCCGGTTGGGCAGACCCGTCAGTCCGTCGTGGCTCGCCAGATGCGTGAGCTCGTGCTGCTTGCTGCGCAACTCGTCCATCTGCACGCGGATCTCGCGGCGCATGCGGTCGAAGCAGCGCGCGAGCACGCCGATTTCATCGGTGCGCCTGAGCGGCAATGCGTCCACCGTGTGCTCGGAGAAGAAATGCGTGGCGGCGTCCGCGAGGATATGCAGCGGCCGCGTCAACGCGCGGGCAAACAGAATGGCGAGCAGGATCGCGAACGCGCTGAAAATCAGCACCATCCGCACGATGCTGTTGCCCAGCATGTTCGCGCCGACGAGCACGTCGTGCAGCGGCTTGCCGAGGCCGATCACGATGAAGCGATTGCCCTGCGACTCGCCGAACGGCCGGCGCACGAACGAGAATACGTGGTTCGCCGCTTCGTTCGGTTGCGTGAGACCGTTCAGCAGCACGGGCCGGGTCGACTGCTCGAACAGCGCTTTCGTCGCCGCGAAGCTTTCCTGCATGAACACGCGCCGGCCCTTGTCGAAACCGAACGTCAGCGACGAGTCGGGATGCACGAGAAAGTCGCCCCATTCGTTGGCCAGATAGACCTGATAGTCGGCGGGCAGATCGGCTTGCGAGAGCCGCAACAGGCTCGCGAGATCGACGTCGATCACGACCACGCCGACCACGCCGCCGCGCGCGTCGGCGACGGGCGTGCCGACCCGCAGCGTCGGCTTGCCTTCCGCCGCGTGCGCGCCGTGCTCGTGATTGACGGCAATCGGCGAAATATAGATGCGCCCCGGCCGCAGCGCGAGCGTATCGAACACATACGCGAACTGCCCTTTTTCCTGCAGCGCGCTTTCCTGCACCCGCACCGTGCCGCCCGATTCGCGGTCGATGCGAATCAGTTCCAGCCCATAGTGATTGCGCGCGATGAGCCTGACCTGCAGATACTCGGGATGCTGCGCAATGAAGCTCTCGAACACCTGCGCGAGCCGGTCGCGCGTCGGGTTGTCGACGGACCTGCCGTCGTCGTCGAGGGCGACGGTTGCGGCCGACGGCATGGTGGACAGCACCAGGGCGTCCGCCGCGATGTCGTTGATCGCCATCGTGAAGCGCTGGCCGAGCAGTTCCGTCGACGTGAGCAGGCTGCGCTCCGCTTCGTGCACGAGCATGGTCCGGTTCGCGCGATACGCGTAATAGCCCGTCGTGCCGGACGCGAGCACGCCGATCAGCGCGAGCAGCACCGAGAGCTTGAGGGTGAGCCCGTGGCGCATCATCAGAAACGCTCCGGGCGGTCGCCCGATACGATGCGGCTCCACAGCGCCTCGCGTCTGTCGATGTTCTCGACGGGCTCGATCCAGAGAATGTGGCTTTTGCCCGTGCTTTCGGGCGGTTCGGTGAGCGTATTGGCGAGACCCTGGCGCTGCGTCAATAGCCGGCTGACATCGGGCTCCAGCATGTAGTTGATCCATGCGAGCGCGAGCGGCCGGTTCGCTGCCGCGCTCGTCATCGACCAGCAGTCGAGCCATGCGAGCACGCCTTCGTCGGGAATCACATAGCCGACGTCGGCGCCCGCGCGGCGCAGCAGTTCGAGTTGCTGCGTGCCGTAGTTGCCGAACATCAGCGCGACCTTGTGCTGCACGAAGAACGCAGCGGCCTCTTCCGGCAGGTTGTAGTAGGTCAGCAGATTGCGCCGCAGATCGATCAGCTTGCGGGTGATGGTCTGCATCTGTGCGCTGTTCAGCTGAAACGGGTCCGGGTAGCCGAGCGCGAGTGCCGTGAACGAGAAATTGTGCTGCGCGCTGTTGTAGTCGAGCACCTTGCCGCGATAGCGCGGATTCCACAGTTCGTTCATCGAATGCGGCGCGACGCTGACCTGTTTGCGGTCGTAGATGAGGCCCATCGTCGAATAGGTGAACGGAATTGCGTAGACGGCGCCTTGCTTCGTCAGTCCGGCGATCGACGACAATGCGCGAAAGCGCGGCAACTGACGCTTCGTGTTCGGCAGGCTGCCGAGGTCGAGCGGCGCGAGCAGATTGTCGTGTGCGTAGCGCTGGATTTCAGCCGTATTCGCCGCGAGCACGTCGAATTGCGGTGTCTTGCCTTGATGCATCTTGTCCCACAGCGCCTCATCGGAATCGATCAGCGTGACTTCGACTTTCGCGTGATACCGGCTCTCGAAACCTTTCACGACGTCGGGGTCGGCATAGCCCGGCCATGCGAGCACGCGCAGCACGTTCTCGGCCGCCGACGCGTGCGCGATCAGCATGCAGCAGCCGACAAAAAGGATGACTGCGTCAAGGAAACGATTGGGACGGGCGGCCGCGTGCGCCATGCGGGCAGACATGCCGCGTCGCCAGACACATGCATTTGAGTAGCACCACCGCATTTCGTCTGTCCTTATTGCGATCCGACTTCAATGCACTTCAACGCGCTCACTTGGGCAGCATCGGCTCGATGGCGGGGATGCGGCCGCCACATACGAGGGAAACGGCGTTCGGTCGCTGGCGAGGGACGCGCGACGCTTTTCTTCGGGAGAAGGAACAGCAGTCTAGCGGAATCGCGCGCGTCAAAATATACCCTGTTGTGGTCTGTCTGCAGATAACGGCCTGCAGGGCCGCTTCTTTAACGATTGGAGTGCTTGCACTTTTCAAATCGTGTTTCGGGAAATTACCGGGGGAAAGGAGAGGTGTTCGCGGGGGTTTTTTTGCGTGTTTCAAACTGGTGTTTGGTTTTTGGTTTGCTTTTGCTTTTGCTTTTGGTTTTGCTTTTGGTTTTGGTTTGGTTTTATGTGTGTGCTGGAAAGAGGTGGATCAGGGGCGGCTTTCGCGGCGCGGCGGGTTTGGTTTTGGTTTTGGTCTTATGCCTTTGTGCTGGCATCCGCGATGCGTTATCTAGCTTCACGCGTCGCCCCTGTGCGGGGCGGCACCTACTTTTCTTTGCCGCCGCAAAGAAAAGTAGGCAAAAGAAAGCGGCTCACACCGCCAATTCTTGACGTTTACCCACGGGCCCCCAACGTCCCCATCCTTCACACATCAGCGCCGTGGTTGGTGCCCGTTGCCAACGCTTCGAACAAACGCCTCACCCGCTTCAATTACCCGTACCCGGGCCAGCGTCAGCGAATGGTATGTGCCGCCCAGGTGGCAAACTGTGTGCAGGTTGTCGCGTCGTATAGGGTAGCGCTCTTACCGGGTGGGACGCGTACGCTATCGGTCTGGAGTGAAGCGCGTGGAGCACCGAGGGCCGACACACAGTTTGCCACCTGGGCGGCCGTGGACTGTCTGGTGAGGCGTGCTGAAACACGGGGTGTGTGCAGCGGGTGAGGCGCTCATTCAGAGCGTTGGCAACGCACGCAAATAGATATGCGGCAGTGTGAAGCGTGGGGCCGTTGGGGGCCCGTGGGCAAACGTCAAGAATTGGCGGTGTGAGCCGCTTTCTTTTGCCTACTTTTCTTTGCGGCGGCAAAGAAAAGTAGGTGCCGCCCCGCACAGGGGCGACGCCTGAAGCACGCTAACGTAACGCGGATGCCAGCGCAAACCCAAATCGCAGATGCCAGCGCAAAGCCAAACGCACACATGCCAGAAAAAAACCAAAGAAAAACCACTACACGGACGCCACCGCGCGTCCCCCCTTCTGCATCTTCCCCGCCGGATGCAATTCAAAACAAAACGCGGCGCCCGCGCCCCCCTTCTCAACAAGCCGTATCTGACTGTCATGCAACTGCAGCATCCGCTGCACGATCAACAACCCGAGCCCGCCGCGATGCGCGCCGCCCGACGTAAACGCACGCTGGAATAACCCCGCCCGCACTTCCTCCGACATACCCGGCCCCGTATCGCTCACCGTCACCGACACCTTGCCGTCGCGCACAGCAAGATCCACATCGACAGCGCCCGCATCCGGCGTATGACGAATCGCGTTATCGAGCAGATTGGTCAGCACACGCTCGATCATCCCAAGGTCCGCCGTCACGCTCGGCAAGCGCGGCGCAATGCCCGCACGCAACTGGATATGCCGCGCTTCCGCAGACAGCTCGAACTTCTGAAACACGTCCTGCAACAGATCGACCAGCGAAAAATCCTCAAGCGCAAGCTGCACATTGCCATGCTCCAGCCGCGCGAGTTCGAACAGCGACTGCGCCAGCCTGCCGACCTTCACACTCTGCCCAAGCGCAATAGCCAGATAACGCTTGCGCTCGGCGTCGCTCAGCGTGTCCGACTTCATCGACAGCGTTTCCAGATAGCCGTGCAGCGATGTCAGCGGCGTACGCAGATCGTGCGAAATGTTCGCCACCAGTTCGCGCCGCTCCTGGTCCTGCCGCGTCAACGCGCGCCATTGCTGGCCGATGCGCTCGGCCATCTGCGCGAACGTCGATTCGAGCGTTGCAATTTCGTCGCGCGAATTGGAATGCGACGGGCGTGCCGCATTGGCAATCGACGGTTGTGTATCCGGCTCGCCGTTCGCATCGAACTTGCGCATCGCGTCGGTCAGTCGGCGCAGCGGCCGCGTGATCAGCCCGAACGCCATCAGCCCCGCCACCAGACCGAGCAGCGCGACGAGCGCCATCGACCACAACGTCGTGCGCAACACCGAGCTGGCCGCGACGCGCGCCGCGAGCGCATCGTGGGCTTCGCCTTGCAGCACGACGTACAGGTATTCGGGCGGCCGCTTGCTCCCGTGCGGCAGCAACGCGGCGCTGAATACCTTGCGGCCGTCGACGCTGCGCGGGTCGTCGCCGAGTATCGGCAGCGGATCGCCGGCGATGAATTCGCGCACCGGCCGCATGTCGACCTGCATCCGCTTCAGGTGCCCGGCGGGCGCGTCGTCGCCTTCGATATGGCCGTTCTGATCGAGCAGATACACCTCGACGCTCGGATTGACCACCATCAGCTGCCCGAAAATCTCGCGCAATGCGTCCTTGCGCGAGCCGTCGTTGCCGTCGCCCGACAGCGCCGGACTGCCGGCGATATGCGAGGCGAGATCGCGCGACAGGCTCTGGATCACTTCCTTTTCGTGCAGATCGCTCGAACGTATCTGCAGCCACGCCGACGCGCCGCAGCACGCAAGCAGCAAGATGGAAAACACCAGCGACAACCGCTGTGTCAACGACAGATTCACGACGCGTCTCCTTCGTGCGCCGCAGGGTCGGCGACGAACTTGTAGCCGCGACCCCACACCGTCAGGATGCGCGTGGGCTGCGCCGGGTCCGCCTCGATCTTCGCGCGCAACCGGTTGATGTGCGTGTTGACGGTGTGCTCGTAGCCTTCGTGCTGATAGCCCCACACGGCGTTCAGCAGATCCATGCGCGAAAACACCTTGCCAGGCCGGCTCGCGAAGAAGTACAGCAGATCGAACTCGCGCGGCGTCAGCTCGATACGCTTGCCGTCGACGCTCGCCTCACGCGTGAGGGGATCGATGAACAGCCCGGCGAGGTTCAGGCTGCCCGCTTCCATCCGCGCGTCTTTCGCCATTGCATCGACGCGCCGCAACAGCGCCTTCACCCGCGCGACCAGTTCGAGTACGGAGAAAGGCTTGGCGAGATAGTCGTCCGCGCCGAGTTCCAGCCCGAGAATGCGGTGCACCTCGCTCGAACGCGCGCTGGTGATGATGATGGGCGTATAGCGCGCCATCGCGCGGGCGCGCCGGCAGATTTCCAGGCCATCGACGCCCGGCAGCATCAGGTCGAGGATCAGCGCATCCCAGTTGCCCTGTTCCAGCAGCCGCAGCCCTTCGTTGCCGTCGGCGCTATGGACGACCTCGTAGCGTTCGTCCCGCAGGTGCAGGCTCAGCACATTCGCTATGTCGACATCGTCTTCGACGATCAGTACGCGCTTTGGGTGGTCCATCGGCTGGCTTGATTGAACGTGGGATTGAAGGCAGGGATTAAACGTTGCCATACAACGTTGACAGCACTGACATTGTGCAGAATTTCCGGCCGCCGGGTTATCACAATTAATTTAAGTTTTCGTGAGGACCCGGATATCACAGCCGACTTACGCTACGCCATATTCAATCGAGTCGCACCAAGGAGCACACGATGAAAAGCCGCAGGCGGTTTCTGTTATCGGGCGGCAGCGCGCTCGCCGCGCTGGCCGCGCTCACGCATTGGCGGGCGTTTGCAGCGGGCACCCCGGGCGCAGCGGACGCGCAGGACGCAGCGGGCGGCGCGCCCGCGCGCTTCGAAGTCACGCGTTCCGATGCGCAGTGGCGCGCGCAGCTCACGCCCGCGCAATACCACGTGCTGCGCGAGGAAGGCACCGAGCGCCCGTTCAGCAGCCCGCTGAACGACGAGCATCGCAGCGGCGTGTTCGCCTGTGCGGGTTGCAGCCGCGAACTGTTTTCGTCGCGCACGAAGTTCGACAGCCATACGGGCTGGCCGAGCTTCTGGGCGCCGCTCGATCACGCCGTCGCGACGCGCGAGGACGGCTCGTTCGGCATGACGCGCACGGAAGTGCATTGCGCGCGCTGCGGCGGCCATCTGGGACACGTGTTCGATGACGGCCCGAAGCCGACGGGCTTGCGCTACTGCATGAACGGACTCGCGATGACCTTCACGCCGCGCGCCGCCTGAGATCGTCTTTCATCGCCCCATTTCGCACGATCAACCATCCAGACGATCATGTTACTCATTGTTCTCGCTTACCTCGGCGGCGCGCTCACGATCCTGAGTCCGTGCATCCTGCCCGTGCTGCCCTTCGTCTTCGCGCGCGCCGACCAGCCGTTCGTGCGCTCCGGCTTGCCGCTGCTCGGCGGCATGGCGCTCACGTTCGCGCTCGTCGCGACGCTGGCGGCCATCGGCGGCGGCTGGGTCACGCAGGCCAACCAGTACGGCCGCTGGATCGCGATCGTGCTGCTGGGCGTGTTCGGCCTCACGCTGCTGCTGCCGCGTCTCGCCGACCGACTGATGCACCCGCTGGTCAGCGCGGGCAACCGCCTGTCCGAGATGGCTCAGGCGGACGGCGCGAAGCCGCGCATCGGCTCGTCGTTTCTGCTCGGCATCGCGACGGGCCTGTTGTGGGCGCCCTGCGCGGGCCCGATCCTCGGTCTCGTGCTGACGGGCGCGGCGCTGCGCGGCGCAAGCGTCGGCACGACGCTGCTGTTGCTCGCGTATGCGGCAGGCGCGGCGACCTCGCTGGCCATTGCGCTGCTGATCGGCGGACGCGTCTTCACCGCCATGAAGCGCTCGCTCGGCGCGGGCGAATGGGTGCGGCGCGGAATCGGCGCAGCCATGTTGTGCGGCGTTGCGGCCATCGCGCTCGGCCTCGATACGGGCGTGCTGACGAAGGTATCGACGGTGGCGACGAGCGGCATCGAGCAGCACCTCGTCGACCGCCTGTCGCCGCGCAAACCGGCAGGCGAAGCGATGATGTCGGCCAATCTGCAAACCGGCGGTCCCGCCATGATGAAAACCTCCGACACGCAAGCTGCCTCAGCCAACACCACGCTGCCCGCGGGCACGATGATGCGCGCCTCGGCGACGGCCGCACCGCTGCCCGTCGAAGGCACGCTGCCGTCGCTGACGGGCGCCGTGCAATGGCTGAACTCGCCGCCGCTCACGAATGCGCAGTTGAAGGGCAAAGTCGTGCTGGTCGACTTCTGGACCTATTCGTGCATCAACTGCCTGCGCACGCTGCCGTATGTGAAAGCGTGGTCGCAGAAGTATCGCGACATGGGGCTCGTCGTGATCGGCGTCCATGCGCCTGAATTCGCGTTCGAGCGCAATATCGACAATGTGAAGAAGGCCACACACGATCTCGGCGTCGACTACCCGGTCGCCATCGACAACAACTACGCGATCTGGCGCGCGTTCGGCAACCAGTATTGGCCGGCGCACTATTTCGTCGATGCGCAGGGGCGCGTGCGTCATCATCACTTCGGCGAAGGCGAGTATGAACAGTCCGAGAAGGTGATCCAGCAACTGCTCGTGGAAGCGGGTCATCCCGAGGCGGCGCAGGTGGCGACGGGCCTCGCGCAGCGCGCGAAAGGCGTCGAGGCGGCCGCCGACGGCAACGACATGATGTCGCCGGAAACGTACATCGGTTATGCGCGTGCCGAGAACTTCGCGTCGCCGGGCGGCGAAGCGCGCAACCGCGCGCGCACCTATGCCGCGCCGTCGAGCCCCGACGTCAACGACTGGGGACTCGCGGGCATGTGGAAAGTGGGCGCCGAGCACGCAACCCTTGCCGCGCCGAACGGACGCATCGTCTATCGCTTCCACGCACGCGACCTGCATCTGGTGCTCGGGCCGGGCGCGGCCGGCAAGCCGGTGCATTTTCGCGTGACGATCGACGGCGTCACGCCCGGTGCTGCGCGCGGCACCGACGTGAGCGCCGACGGCACGGGCATCGTGACGGAACAGCGGCTCTATCAGCTCGTGCGCCAGACGGGCGACGTGGCCGACCACACCTTCGCGATCGAGTTTCTCGATCCGGGCGTCGAGGCATATGCGTTCACCTTCGGCTAATGGCATCCCGACCGACTGCACATTCATCTGTTATTCGAGGACTATCACCGTGAACAAGAAACTCATCGCAAGCGCATTGGGCTGGACCCGGATTGCGGCGTTCGTCGCCATCGGCGCGGGCGCCATTGCGTGGCAACACGTTGCGTCGGCGGAACAGGCGGTGCGGATTCCGCCGCCCGCGCAAGACGAAAAAGCGGGCAGCGCGCACACGGAAACGGCCGTCTTCGCGGGCGGCTGCTTCTGGGGCGTTCAGGGCGTGTACGAACACGTCAAGGGCGTGAAGCAGGTCGCGTCGGGCTACGCGGGCGGCGCGGCGAACACCGCGCAGTACGAGACCGTGAGCGGCGGCGACACAGGGCACGCGGAGTCGGTGCAGATCACGTATGACCCGACGCAGATCACCTATGGCCGGCTGCTGCAGATCTTCTTCTCGGTCGCCCACAATCCAACCCAGTTGAACTACCAGGGACCGGATCACGGCACGCAGTATCGTTCGGTGGTGTTTCCGCAAAATGCCGGGCAGCGAGTCATCGCGCAGGCTTATATCGCGCAGTTGAACGGCGCGAAGGTGTTTTCCGCGCCGATCGTCACGAAGATCGAGGACTTCAAGGGCTTTTATCCTGCCGAGCAGTACCACCAGAACTATCTGGTGCTGCACCCGGACTCGCCGTACATCGCGATCAACGATCTGCCGAAGATCGATTATCTGAAGAAGATGTTCCCGGATGTCTATCGCAGCGATCCCGTGTTGCTGAAGGCGTCGGCTTCGTGATGGCGCCGCGCCGCGCGTCGTGATTGTCTACTACCCGCCGACGGCTTCGACAATCTGCTTGCACATCGCCTTGTCGGGGTATGGACCCACGCCTGCGTGCACGTTATCGGCCATGTACTCGGGGCGTCCCGTGCCGGGAATCACGACGGTGACGGCGGGTTGCGCGAGCACGAATTTCAGCAGCAGTTGCGCCCACGACACGCAGCCGATGTCGTTGGCCCACGCAGGCAGCGGCGTCTTGCTGACGCGCGACAGCAGCCCGCCGCCGCCGAACGGCTGATTGATCACGACGGCGATGCCGAGGTCGCGTGCGAGCGGCAGGATGCGCTGCCCGGCATCGCGATCGTCGGCTGCGTAGTTGATCTGCACGAAGTCGGGCTTTTCGCTGCGCATCACGCTGGCGACGTCATCGAACGCGCCGGACGTGTAGTGCGTGATACCGATATAGCGAACGCGCCCACGCGCTTTCCAGTCGCGCAGCGTGGCGAGCTGCGTGCGCCAGTCGACGAGGTTGTGGACCTGCATCAGGTCGATTGTCGACTGTTGCAGGCGGCGCATCGACTCTTCCATCTGCGCGATGCCTGCGGCTTTGCCTTGCGTCCACACCTTGGTCGCGACGAACGCCTTGTGGTGCGCGTCGAGCCGCGTGAGCAGCGTGCCGGCGACGGCTTCGGACGAGCCGTACATCGGGGACGAGTCGATTGCCGAGCCGCCCGCTGCGAACAGCACTTTCAGCACGTCGGCGAGCCGCGCCTGGCCGTTCGGATCGTCGCCGACGTCGAAGGTGCGCCAGGTGCCGCAGCCGACCACGGGTAAGGGCTCGCCTGTCGATGGAATGGCGCGCCGTTCCATGCGTGGGGGCGGTTTTTGCTGGGCGGCGCCCAGCGACGGAATGGACATCGCGAGGGGCAGCGTTAGCGCGCGCTGCAGGAAATCGCGGCGCGCGGACGGTCGACGGGAACGCATCGACTTTGCGTCAGCCCGGACGGCGCGCGATGAAGTCGATCTCGACGAGTGCGTCGCGTGCGAGACCGGTTACGCCGACGCAGGTGCGCGCGGGCAGCCGTCCCGGCGGGAAATGCGCGGCGTAGACGGCGTTCATGGTTGCGTAGTCGCGTTTGAATTCAGTGAGGAAGATACGCGCCGACACGACGTGTTCGAGGCCGAGACCGATGCCCTTGAGGACCAGCACGAGGTTGTCCATGACGCGTTTGGTTTGCGCGGCGACGCCCTCGGGCAGGGGGGCTGTGTCGTCGTCTGGGGAGGTGGGCATCTGGCCCGTGACGAAGACCCAGCCGCCTGATTCCGTTGCATGGGAGAAAGGGCCGACCGGCGTCGGCGCGCCTTCGATCATCCAGAACTGGGTGGGTTCGGTCATGGTTTTTGTGCTCCTGGTTGGGGGTTCGTGGATGCGCTGATGGGCTTTGGTTTTCGTGATGCTATACCTTAGCGTGGATATTTTTTTTGGTGGGGATTTTGGTCTGCGACGCGTTTGGGGTGGTTTGGCTGTGTTTGCGCTGGCATCCGCGTTATCGCTGGCATCCGCGTTACGTTAGCTCGCTTCAGGCGTCGCCCCTGTGCGGGGCGGCACCTACTTTTCTTTGCCGCCGCAAAGAAAAGTAGGCAAAAGAAAGCGGCTCACACCGCCAGCGCTTGACCTTTGTCCACGGGCCCCCAACGTCCCCACACTTCACACGGCAACGCCCTGGTTGCTGCCCGTTGCCAGCGCTTTGAACAGGCGCCTCACCCGCTTCGAATACCCGTACCCTGTCAGGCGGCAACGAATGGTTTGCGCTGCCCAGGTGGCAAACTGTGTGTAGGTTGTCGCGTCGTATAGCTTGGCGCTCTTACCGGGTGGGACGCGTGTGCTAACGGTCCGGAGTGAGGCGTGTGAGGCACTACGGCCTACACACAGTTTGCCACCTGGGCGGCCGTGGACTGTCTGGCGCGGCGTGCTGAAACGCGGGGGATATGAAGCGGGTGAGGCGCTCTTTCAGAGCGCTTGCAACGAACGTGGGTCACGTGGCTGCCGTGTGAAGCGTAAGAACCTTTGGGGGCCCTCAGGCAAGAATTAGCGCTGGCGGTGTGAGCCGCTTTCTTTTGCCTACTTTTCTTTGCGGCGGCAAAGAAAAGTAGGTGCCGCCCCGCACAGGGGCGACGCCTGAAGCACGCTAACAATTCGCGGATGCCAGCGAAAACGCGATTCGCGGATGCCAGCGCAAATACCGAAACACCAAAACCGCGAACCCCAGCGCAAAAGCAAGCAAACCACCCCAACGCGTCGCAGACAAAAAAAAATCACTCCACCCTGGCAGCCCGACAAAAAACCCGCCGCGCCGCCTTAGGCGCACCAACCTCAACAACATCCCGCCACCACCGCTCCCCGCGATGCGGCGCATCCAGATCAACCCTCTCCCCCATACGGGGCGTCGAAAGCGCAATACCGCGCGCAGCGGCCAGCCCTACGACACGCTCGAACGGCTCCTGCCACCGATGCATCGCCAGATCAAAAGTCCCGTTATGAATCGGCACCAGCCAGCGACCACGCAAATCGACATGCGCCTGCACCGTATCGTCGGGTTGCATATGCACGTAAGGCCATTGCGCGTCATACGCGCCCGTCTCCATCAAGGTCACATCGAACGGCCCGAGCCGCTCGCCAATCGCCTTGAAACCATCGAAGTACCCGGTGTCACCACTAAAAAACACCCGCAAGTCACCGTCGACAATCACCCACGACGCCCACAGCGTGCTATTCCCGTCGAACAGACTACGCCCCGAAAAATGCTGCGAAGGCGTCGCCGTCAACCGCACGCCGTCGATCTCAACACCCTGCCACCAGTCGAACTGCCGCACCTTCGACGCATCGATGCCCCACTCGATCAACCGGTCGCCAACCCCGAGCGGCGTCAGAAACACGCCCGTCGTTTCGGCCAGCGCAAGCACCGTCTCGCGATCCAGATGATCATAGTGATCGTGCGACAGAATCACACCGCGCAACGGCGGCAACGCATCGCGCGCGATCGGCGGCGCATGGAAACGCTTCGGCCCCATCCGTTTGAACGGCGACGCGCGTTCCGCAAATACCGGATCGGTCAGCCAGAACTGGCCGCGCAGCTTGAGCAGCATCGTCGAATGACCAAGACGGAACAGGCTCCTGTCCGGCGCGGCATCGAGGTCCGCGCGCGTCAGCGCATCGACGGGCAAAGCGCCGGACGGCTCAGTGCCGCGCGGCTTGTTGAAGATCACATTCCACGCAATCCGCAACGTCTTGCCCAATCCCTCGACAGGGCGCGGCTTCACATTGCGAAAGCGCTCGCCATCGTGCTGCGGCGACATGCTCGACAACGCACGGCTGCGCTGCGCCGCCGCGAATCCCAAAACCTGATTGATGGAGCCGATGATCGATTTCATACGAAGCGTCACTCGCGACAGAATGTAGACTGCACAGTGTAGTTTATTATCTCGAAAAGTAAACCCATCGGTGTAAAATTAGCCGATGGACGACAGCACCAACCTTCCCCGTCTGACCGACCGCAAACGCGCGGCCGTCATCGAAGCGGCCATCGACGAATTTCGCGCGGCCGGTTTCGACGCGACCAGCATGGACCGGATCGCCGCGCGCGCGAGCGTGTCGAAGCGCACCGTGTACAACCACTTTCCCAGCAAGGAGGCGCTGTTCGCGGCGATCCTTCAGCAGCTATGGGACGCCAGCAAGGCAGGCGATGCGCCCGGCTATCGCGCGGACCTGCCGTTGCGCCCGCAATTGATCGAACTGCTCGCACAGAAACTGCGGCTGCTGAACGACGAGGCATTCATGTCGCTCGCGCGGGTCGCGATCGCGGCGGGCATTCATTCGCCGGAGCGCGCGCGGGACATGGTGGCGCGTATCGGTGAACGCGAGGAAGGACTGACCGTGTGGATACGCGCAGCCGCCTCCGATGGCAGGCTCGATACGCCGAACCCGGCGTTCGCCGCGCAGCAGTTGCATGGTCTGGTGAAGGGCTTCGCGTTCTGGCCGCAAGTGACGATGGGCCAGCCGTCGCTGACGGCGGAGGAACAGAAGCAGGTCGCCGAGTCGTCGGCGGATATGTTTCTGGCGCGCTACAGGGCGGCTTCGAACGGCACGGACTGATACCGCACATCCTGCATCATTCGTGCGCCATCAGCCCCTGCAGCGTATCCCCGAACCCGCCCCGCACCTTGGAGGCAATCCGCGCGCTCGTCACCACACGCGGCGCCGCGCTCCACGCGATCCGCGCCCCCGTCTCGACCAGCAGTCCCACCAGCGCGACATCCTCGCTGCACGTGAGCGGCGGAAATCCGCCGACGCGGCAATACGCTCGCGCCGACACGCCGAGATTCGCGCCATGAATATGCCGATGGCCATCCGCATTCATGTACGCGCGATAAAACGCTTCGCGGGTTAGTGCATCGTGCTCGCGCCAGTCTTCGACGAGCACGGGACCGCACACTGCTTCCGCATCGAGCGCAAGTTGCGCGACCAGCCAGTCCGGCGCGACCCGGCTGTCGGCATCGGTGAACGCGAGCCAGCGCACGCCCTGCTCGATCAGCGTCGCCGCGCCCGCTGCCCGCGCCTTGCCGACGTTGCGCACATCGAGCGTCAATGCATGAGTGTCGAAGCAGCGCGCAATCGACTCAGACCGGTCCGTGCAACTATCGAGCGCCACGACGATCTTCACCCGCTCGCCGCGCAACTCCGGATGCGCAGCCGCGATCCGCGCCGCCTGCAGGCAATCGGCGAGCAGTTCCTCTTCGTCGTGCGCGGGTATCACGATGCCGATCATACGAGCCCCTCGCCCTGCGCAACCGAATGCCCGTCCTTCGACCACACGTCCAGCAGCAGATCGTGCTCCGCGTGTTGCACGAGCCGGTTCAGCGCGGGCAGTGCGTCGAAGCTCGCGTGGACAGCGTCGGCGGTTTGCAGCCTGCCTTCGAACGGGTGACGCCAGTGACACGCGACCAGCGTGCCGTCCGCCGTCAACGATGCGCACGCGCGCCGCGCCAGTTCGGCCGTCGCTTCGCGCGACAGGTAATAGCACAACTCGCCGATCACGATCAGATCGAAACTCGCGTCGGGCCATTGGTCCGGCATCGCGCGCGGTTCGACGGTGACGTTGGGCAGTCCTGCAAGACGTTCGCGCGCGAGACGCACGGCGTGATCGCTGATGTCGCACGCATACAGGCTATCGCAACGCTGCGCGAGCAGCGCGGACAACTCCCCGTTCGAACACGCCGGTTCGAAGCCCGACCGGTAGCGCTCGCGCGGCAGCGCCGCGATGGTCAGCCAGCGCTTGCGGCGCTCATACCAGCTTGCGCGATAGTCCCAGGGGTCGTCGTCCTGTCGGTACAGATCGTCGAAATAGGCGGCGGGAAAAGTCATGCGCGGGAACCTCAGTCGCGTCCAGGATGAAGTCCAAGGTTCCACGTCTCGCCCGCTTCGTCGTCGAGCAGCGTCCGGCCCAGTGCGCACTCGTCGCGCTCCGCATGGCTCTGGCGCAGAAACACAGGCAGATCCGCAATCGCGCGTGCGAACCACGGGTCCGTGCAGAACGGAACGGCGCCGAGCGCGCGCGACACATGCTGCATCACCTGTTCCGCGGCCTGCTCGACGGCGACGCGCACACGCAACGCGCATTGCTGCGCGTCGTCGCGCGGATGCGCGTCGATCCATGCCGCCGACTCGCGCAGCAGCGCGGCCACGGCGGATAGTTCGGCATCGGCGGCACCCAGATGCGCGCACGCGTGGGGCTCGTCGCGACGCTTGACGCTATCGCGCAGAATCGATGCGAGCGCCGCCGCACCGCCGTACCAGCAGGCCGCAATGCCCGCGCCGCCATGCCAGAAGCCCGGGCGCGACAGATACGCGCCGGCGCCGCCGACCTGCACGGCGCGCGCGCCATCGAAGCGCACGCTGCTCGTGCCCGTCGCGCGCATGCCGACGGCTTGCCAGCCGCCCGGATCGACGGCGATGGCAGCTTGCGACAGTTCGACGGCAGCCAACACCGGCTCGTCGCCGCGCCATGCCGTGACCAACGCATGCGTGACATGCGGCGCGCCCGAACACCAGGGCTTGGTGCCTTCGAGCGTCAGCGCGTTGCCGCCCGCCGCATGCGCGATCAGCTTCGCGTTCGGCGGCTCGGCAGCCCACACGGCCCAGCTGCCGTCGTCCGCGAGGTCGCAGCGCCCCAATTCCGCGAGGATGGCGAGCGCGTCGGTGTGCCCTTCGTAGAGTTTCGCCAGCGACAGATCGCACGCCGCAACGGCAGCGAGACCGCGCCAGCGCGTCGCCGTTTCGCCCCGGCCCGGCAGCGGCAGCCAGTCCATGCCGCGCGCCCGCAAGGCGTCGAGCGTGGCCGCGCGGCTGGCTGCCTGTTCGTCACCGAAGCGCACGTTCGCCAGATAACGCTCGAGGGCAGGCACGAGCGCATAACGTCTCGGCTCGATGTCGGCGTCCGGTTCCTCGTCGGAAAGACGCAGCCCGCTGTTGATGTACCACGCAGCGGGCGCGGCGCGCCGCAGGGGATCGTGGCCGATATCGTTCATGCAAACCTCCATCGCAAGCCTGGTGAGAGTGTTGGGTCCGTCGATACACCCGTCGATCGGACAGGTGCCTTACGAGCGACGACGCAAGCGGCATGCCCATGCAACGCCGCCTGCGCCGTTCCGACGTAAGCTGTCGTTGGACGTCTGCGGATGCCAGGCGCGACACGGCATGCCGATTGCACCCTTGATCGCACCCGTTATCGAAGCGCAACCCGGAAAAACGCGCTTCGGCAATCGCACTTCGCGCGAGTGGCGGCATGCGCCGCGCGCCCGGTCTCCAACGAGGAAAACAATGGCCACGAACCCAAACACCAGCATGCAAAAGGTCGCCCTGCTCTCCGACCTCGCCGACCCAGGCATGAAGCGCGTCGAGGTGAACGGCACGCAAGTCCTGCTGATACGCCGCGGCGACACCGTGCATGCATACAGCGCCGATTGTCCGCATGCGGGCGCGCCACTCGAACAGGGCGCGCTGTGCAACGGGCGGCTCATCTGTCCGTGGCACAAGGGAACCTTCGACATCGAGACGGGCGCACTCGTCGAACCGCCCGCGCTGCTGCCGTTGACGCGCTATCCGGCGCGCGTCGAACAGGACGACGTGCTCGTCGACGCCAACGCGGAGCCGTCGAAGCCCGCCACATCCACGGCTGCGGACAAGCGCACGTTCGCCATCGTCGGCGCGGGAGCGGCAGGCGCGGCCGCCTGTGCGGCGCTGCGCGAAGCGGGCTTTGCGGGACGCATCGCGCTGATCGATCGCGAGGCGCGCACGCCCTACGACCGCACGGTGCTGAGCAAATTCGTGCCGTCCGGCGAGATGGCGCCCGATAAGATTCCGCCGCTGCTGCCCGACGATTTCTTCGCCGCCCATTCGATAGACGTGATTCAGGCCGAGGTCACCACGCTCGATGCGACGGCGCGGCGCATCGACATCGGCAGCGCGCCTTCCCTTCACTACGACGCGGCCCTCGTTGCAACGGGCGGCATACCAAAGCGGCTGTCACTGCAAGGCGCCGATGCAGCCGGCGTGAAGTCGCGCATCTGCCTGCTGCGCAATCGCGACGACGCGCGACATCTGGTCGAGACGGCCGCGCAAGGGCAGCACGCGCTCGTGCTGGGCGCGAGTTTCATCGGACTGGAAGTCGCGTCGGCGCTGCGCGAGCGCAAGCTGCGCGTGACGGTCGTCGCGCCCGGCAACGTGCCGTTCGAAAAACAGTTCGGCCCGGAAATCGGCAGGCTGTTCATGCGCCTGCATGAAGTGCACGGTGTACGCGTGCGCATGGGCCATCACGCGCGTTCCGTGGCGGCGGGCGGCGCTGACGGCGCATTGCGCGTGACGCTCGACAGCGGCGAAGCGCTGGCATGCGATTTCGTCGTCGCGGGTGTCGGCATGACCCCGGCGACGGATTTCATCGAAGGGGTGAAGCGCAACGACGACAGGAGCATCAACGTCGATCTGTCGATGCGCGCAGCCGACGATCTCTATGCAGCGGGCGACATCGCGCGCTTCGAGTGGCCATCGCCCGGCAGCGAGCGCGTACGGATCGAGCATTGGCGCGTTGCGCAACAGCATGCGCGCATCGCGGCGCACGCCATGCTCGGCATGCCGCCCAGGGAACCGTACGTGCCGTACTTCTGGACGTATCACTTCGGCAAGACGTTCGAGTATCTCGGCCATGCGAAACACTGGGATCAGACGAAGTTCACGGGAACGCCGGATACCTTCGAATTTATCGCGCTGCTCGGCGAGAAGGGAAAGCTGGTGGCGGCTATCGGTTGCAATCGCGAGAAGCAGACGGGCATGCTCGTGGAAGCGATGCGCCACTCACTGAGTCTCGCCGACGCGATGAACATTGCCGAGTCCGCCTGAGCGGAAGCGTCGATGTAGATCGCGCCGTGCATCGCGATTCGTACGTCATGATTCGTACGTCATGCGATGCACGGTGTGGAGTAACGCGGCGCAACGGCTGCGCTGCGCGTCCGCCATCAGCTGCTATGCGAAGGATGCCCGCCGGCGCCCGGCGGCTCCGGCCGATCTCCGCTCCCCAGCGGCACCTCGGCCGTTTGTTTCGGATGCGGATTCGAGCGCGGCGGATTGGTCGCCTTCGCGGTTTCCGTCGGCTCGCCAGGCTCCGTTGTCGTGCCTGTGCGTCGTGCGTCGTCCTGCTCTTGCGGATGCTTTTCGTCCATCTGTGTGCCCCCTGGCCGCAAAGCCGTAGTCATGATAGAAGCCGTACCCGCGCGGGAATATCTACATGCGGGCGTGGAAGGATTGCATGCCTGCACGCGAAGCGTACCTTTCGCGCTTCAAGGCTGGCGCTGACCGCCCTGATGCTCAGGTGGCTTCTGGTTCTGCGGTTGTTGTCCGCCATCGCGAGTCGGCTGGTGCGGATTCGCGGGATGATTCGGTGCTGCCTTCGGTGCTTGCTTCGGTGATGCCTGATGCGTGCTGATCGCCTGTTTCATGGTCTTGTCCTCTTCGAAGTGGAACACGCGTCGCGTGTCGCGTGACACGCTTGCGCGTCCTTCATGCGGCAAGCGGCGTTCCTGTCGGCGCATGTGACGCGTCCCTCGCACGCGAGGAACAGCGTTTGCTGCAGATTTCCTGAATGTTCGCGATGGACTCTTTCTTGCATGCGCAACGGCCCGTTGCACGCGAACGAAAAGCACACTTCGACGATGACGCAAACCCCGACCATCACCGCCGCCGCAGCAGAACCGTCGACGATCAACACCCGCGCAGCGCCGGGCCTGCTGCGTGTGAACCGCAACTGCGAATGGCTGGAGCAGGCGCCGCACTTTCGCATCCTGATCGACGCCGCCGACTACTTCTCGACATTGCGTAACGCGATGGCCCGCGCGTGCCACACGATTCATATCGTCGGCTGGGACATCGACAGCCGTTTGCAACTGGTTCCCGGCGGTGCGCCCGATGGTCTTCCCGCCGGTCTCGCCGACTTCCTTTGCGCGCTTGCGGAGCGCAACCGGCATCTGCGCATCCACATCCTCGCGTGGGACTTCGCGATGCTCTACGCGTTCGAGCGCGAATGGCTGCCCGTGTACAAGATGGGCTGGCGCACGCATCGGCGCATCCGCTTCCGGCAGGATGGACGGCATCCCATCGGGGCGTCGCATCATCAGAAGATCGTCGTGATCGACGACGCGCTCGCGTTCGTCGGCGGCATCGATCTCACCAGTTCGCGCTGGGACACGCCCGAGCATCATCCGCACGCGCCCCTGCGCCGCAACGCGGGCGACACGCCCTATCAACCGATGCACGACGTGCAGGCAATGTTCGACGGCCCCGCCGCGCATGCCGTCAGCCGGCTCGTGCGCGAGCGCTGGCGTCTCGCGACGGGCAAGCCGCTCGAGGTCTCGCCTGACTCGAACGGCAACGCCCGTATCTGGCCCGCCGACGTGGCAGCCGATATCGAAGACGTCGAACTCGGCATCTCGCTGACGGAACCGGCGTTCGAAGGACGGCCTCTCGTCGAGCAGATCCAGCAGCTTTACGTCGATGCGATCGCGGCCGCGAAGCACGCCATCTACATCGAGAACCAGTACTTCACGGCGAGCCGCGTCGGTGCCGCGCTCGCCGCGCGTCTCGCGGATGCCGACAGCCCCGACATCGCCGTCGTCGGTCCCGAAAGAACGAGCGGCTGGCTCCAGGAAGCGACGATGGGCGTGCTGCGCGCGCGCCTTCACCGCCTGCTGAAACAGGCCGACGGCCGCCAGCGCTACGCGATGTATGCACCGACCATTGCCGGCATGAGCGGCACGCGCAGTCAGATCATCAACGTGCACAGCAAGCTGATGACCGTCGATAACGACGTCCTGATCGTCGGCAGCGCGAACCTCAACAATCGCTCGATGGTGCTCGACACGGAATGCAACATCACGCTCGAAGCGCGCGGCGATCCGCGCGTGCAGGCCGCCATCGCCTCGGTGCGCAACCGGCTGCTGGCCGAGCACCTCGACGTCGCGCCCGCCGATGTGCAGGCCGCGCTCGACACCCGTCGTCTGAACGACGCCATCGCGCACCTGCGGCACGGCGAACGCACGCTGATGCCGCTCGATCCCGTCATATCCGGCGACCTCGACGAACTGGCTTCGAACGTGTCCGTGCTCGATCCGGAAGCGCCCGTTGCGCCGCATGAACTCGTGCGGCATTTTCTGCCCGAGGAGCGCGGCCGCCCGCTCATGGGCAAACTGCTCGCGCTCGGCTCGCTCGCGCTGATCGTCGTCGCACTCGGTTTGCTGTGGCGCTTTACACCGCTGCGCGATGCGGTCAGCTTCACGGCCCTCGTGCACGGCGCGCAGCGGGTGCACGCGTCGCCGCTCGGGCCGTTTGCGATCGTCGCGATGTATGCGCTCGCGGCGAGCGTCTCGGTGCCCGTCACGCTGCTGATCGCCGTGAGCGGCTTCGTGTTCGGCGCGCTATGGGGCAGTACCTACGCGTTCGCAGGCACGATGATCTCGGCGTGCATTACCTACTATGCCGGGGCGTCGCTCGGTCACGATGCCGTGCGCAAGCTCGCAGGCCGCCGCATCAACCGCATCAGCGAAAAGCTCGGCAAAAAAGGGCTGATTACCGTGCTCGTGCTGCGCGTGGTGCCCGTTGCGCCGTTCACGATCATCAATCTCGCGGCAGGCGCGTCGCATATCTCCCTGCGCGACTATCTGGCGGGCACCGTGCTCGGCATGACGCCGGGCATCGTGCTCGCGACGACCTTCGCCCATCAGCTCGTCGCCGCCGTCCGTCATCCGTCGATGTCGGGGCTCGTGCTCGTCGCGCTGATCGGCGCGGCGTTGATCGGACTGTCGGTCGCGTTGCAACGCTTCTTCGCGCGCCGCTCATGAACGCTATCGCCCCCGGCTTGCGCGAACAGGCGGCTGCCCAGGACGTTCGCGCGTTGCGCATCGCCACCTACAACATCCACGGCACGGTCGGCGCCGACGGCCGCCCGTCGGCGGAACGCATCGCGGGCGTGATCCGCGAACTGGACGCCGATATAGTCGCGTTGCAGGAAGTGCCGCTGGGCGGCAGCTTTGCGCCGAATGCGCTGCCTGTCTTGCGCGAAATGACGGGCATGAACGCGATTGCCGGGCCGACGCTCGATACGCCCGAACGACGCTATGGCAACGCAATCCTTAGCCGGCTGCCCATCTGCGCGACGCGTTCGCTCGATCTGTCGTTCGGCACACGCGAAGCGCGCGGCGCGCTCGACGTCGATGTGGAGACGGACGGCCCCGGTTCGGGATTACGGGTCGTGGCGACCCATCTGGGCCTGTCGGCGCGCGAGCGGCGCGCGCAAATCCGCGCGCTGATTGCCGCATTCGATACGCCGCGCATGCCCGTGCTGCTGATGGGCGACCTCAACGAGTGGTTCGTTTGGGGCCACGCGTTGCGCATGCTCGTTACCCATTTTCGGGCGGCGCCCGCGCCGCGCACCTTTCCGGCGCGCCTGCCCGTGTTCGCGCTGGACCGCATCTGGATGCACCCCGCCGACCGTCTGATCGACGTGACGGTGCACCGCAGCACGCTCGCACGTGCCGCATCGGATCACTTACCGCTGGTCGCGCGGATCGCACGGGAGCATCATTAGAAGTTCGCGGTGAGTGCAGGCGCATCGCTTGCGCGCTCTGCGGCTTCGTTCAACTTTCTTCATGGAGCAGCCAATGGTCAGAAAGAATTACGCCCCGGACGAAAACGCCCCACGTCAACCGTATGCGGATAAGGATGCGGGTGTCGGCATGGGTCGGATCACACTCGACGACGACGATCTCGAGGACGACCTGGACGATGAAGAAGAGGACGATGCGGAAGGCTCCCGCTGACGTCTGGTGAACTGACGGAGACGTAAGAAAAAACGCAGCGCGCGGCGTCATGCCGCGCGCTGCGTTTTTGTTGTCGGGCGATTGAATTTATTTTACGCGTGCCTTTCGGAAGGCCGTTCGGCGGGCCGCTCTACGCGCCCGTCGATGCCGCGCTCGCCTTGTACCGGCTGCACCGGCTGGGTCGGATCGAAGTCGGCCCAGCGGCCCTGCTGCCAGCGCCCCGTAGCGCGCTCGATCGATGTGCCGCCCGCCTCGCGCAGCACGTTCGCGGCCATCTGCTGCGTATCGGGCGTCACGTGCACGGCTAGCAGCACGCCGGAATCGCGCTCTTCATGATGCGCCCGCTCGTGACGGGCGCCCTTGCCGCCGCCGCGCGTCTTGTACATGGCGCCGATCAGCGAGCCGATATACGCGCCGACGCCCGCCGCGATCGCAGACACCAGCACGGGCGCCGAGAATACAGTGAAGATGCCGACCCCGACCACGGCGCCCACGACGGCCCCGATCGTCACGCCGATGCCGGCGCCTTTGGGCGCATCGGTAGCGGCGGCGTCCTTGTTTTCATCGCCGCCGATCGGAAAGCGCGCATGCTGCCCGCGCGGATTGACGAAGAACAGCGACACGTCTTCTTCGACAAAACCCGCTCGAAAAAGCCGCTCGGCGGCCGATTCCGCCGCCGGAAACGTGGTGAATCGTGCGGCAACGATAAGCGACATGATGCCTCCCTGGTTCCAGACTTCGTTCGATAAAGGACGGCGGCGCGCGCCGTCCCGCTATGACGACTTGAGCAAGGCATGCGCCTGGCTCACTTGCGACGTTCGCGTGGTGCGTCGTCGAGGTTCGCGTCTTCGTCGGCGTCTTCACCCGGGGTGTCGGCGAGTTCGTCCGCCATGCCGTCGGCATCTTCTTCGCCCGCCGCGCTGATCACGCGGTCTACTTCGATGTCCTCGTTGTCCTCGAGCGTCGAATCGCCATCGGCGGAGGCGCGTTCGCCTGTACCGAAGCGGTCGGTGTCGCTCGCGAGTTCCGCTTCGCCCGTTTCGAGCGCGTGATTGTCGAGTTCGCCATCGACATCGAATTCATGACGCTTCGCGCCCGCAACGTCGCTGCCGCTATCCGACGAATCGCTCGGCCCGAGCGAGGCGTTGTCGTGTCCCGGCTGCCTGGGCTCGGGGCGTTGTTCGTCATCGGGATTGAGTGTGCTCATGCTGACCTCCACAGTGGGTTGTTCGGGATGCTGCGTCGCTATGAGGCCGCAAGAAGCATTCCGCAATGTCACTCACTGCTCACTTGCCCGTTTGCTCATTGAAGAGCACGGAAGAGAACCGAAGGGAACACGCATTGCTCGCCATGGCTGCATATGCAGCGCGCGCATCTTCGAGCGAAGACGATATGAGCACACGCACACCCGCCCCGCCAGCCGACGACCAATCCGGCCGACCGCAAGCCCCGGCAAAACAAACGCCGCCGATCGACCCCGGCCAGCAGCCAAAGCGCCTCGACGATTGCCGCCGCTGCGCGTTGTGGGCACGCGCGACGCAGGCGGTCGGCGGGACCGGCCCGAAGCACGCGCCGATCATGATGGTGGGCGAGCAACCAGGCGATAAGGAGGATCAACAGGGCAAGCCGTTCGTCGGCCCTGCCGGACAACTGCTCGACGACGCGTTGAAGGAAGCGGGCGTCGCCCGCCACGACGTGTACGTGACGAATGCCGTCAAGCATTTCAAATGGGAACCGCGCGGCAAGCGCCGGATGCACAAGACGCCCGCGCAACGCGAGATCGACGCGTGTCATTACTGGCTGGAGCGCGAACTGGCATCCGTCGGTCCGCGCGCGATCGTCGCACTCGGCGCGACAGCGCTGAAGGCGTTACTGGAGGATCGCGACGCGCGGCTTCAGGCCGTCGTCGGCAAGGTGCTCGAGCACGGCGGGCGCCGCGTCGTGCCGACCTATCATCCATCGTTCGCGCTGCGTGCACCGGATCAAGCGACGCGCGAACGCGCCTATGCCGCCATCGTCGCGGCATTGCGTGAAGCGGGCAAGCTCGCGCGGCGCGAAGCCGCGCGCGATAGCGACGGATGAAGCGCGGCAAGCGAACGGTCCCGCGTCAATGTTGCGCGTCGAGCACGGCCTTCAGTTGCTCGAATGAATAAGGCTTGCGCAACGCCGTCCAGGTGAACGGCAGCGATTCGTCGTGCACAGGCACATCGCGACCCGATGCGAACACGATGTGCCGCGCGGCGTTCATCGCGACCGCCGCGCGTGCGAGGTCGAGGCCCGACATGCCGGGCAGCGTGAGATCGGTCAGCAGCACATCGAACGGATGCAGTTGCAGGCGTTTCAGCGCTTCTTCGGCATTGGCCACGGCGTCCCAGGTATGACCGAGCAGTCCGAGCAGCTCGCACAGCGCATCGCGGCCGTCCCGGTCGTCTTCGACGACGAGAATGTGCAGCTTGCCCGGCGTGTCGCACTGCGCCGCGTCGTGCGTCGCGCGCGCCGGGCCGTCGAACACCTCGCGTATTTTCCGCGCGAGCTGCAAACGGCTATACGGCTTTTGCAGCAGATCGGCGCCGCGCCGCAGTTGCGCGTCGAGCCCCGTCGTGTCTCGCGTATGGCCCGACGTGAACAGCACCTTCAACGACGGCCGTATCAGTCGCGCCTGACGCACCATTTCGGGACTCAACAACGGCCCGGGCATCACGACATCGCTGAACAGCAGATCGACTCTTGCGCCGCTGCGCAAGACGGTCAGCGCCTCGGTCGCGTCGTTGGCCGTCAGCACGCCGTAACCGAGTTGCGACAACATGTCGACCACGGTCAGTTGCACGCGCCGGTCGTCTTCGACGACGAGCACGGTTTCGTCTCCGCGCAGGTCTTTCCCGGACTCGGACGTGGACTGAGCGAGGGGCCGCTCGATGAGCGGATCAGTCGAGCGCGGCAGATAGATCGTCACCGTCGTGCCGACGCCCGGCGTGCTCGCCAGTTCGATGTGCCCGCCGCTTTGCAGCACGAAGCCGTAGGCCATGCTCAGGCCCAGCCCTGTGCCCTGGCCTTCGGGCTTGGTCGTGAAGAACGGATCGAACGCGCGCTCGACGACGTCCGCGCTCATGCCCGCACCGGTGTCGGTGACGGTCATCTTCACGTACTCGCCCGGCTCGACCTGCGCGGCCACGGCGGCTTGCGCGTACAGCACCGCGTTCGACAGCCCGAAGGTCAGCACGCCGCCCTCGGGCATGGCATCGCGCGAATTGATGGCCAGGTTGAGCACGACGCTTTCCAGCTGATGCGTGTCGACCAGCACGTTCCACAGCTCGCCGCTCGCATGCGATTCGTGTACCCGCACCTCGACGCGCTCGCCGAGCGCGCGCCGCAACAGGTCGTCCATGCCGTGCAGCACGCCGCCGAGATCGGTCGTGACGGGTTGCAGCGCCTGGCGGCGCCCGAACGCGAGCAGTTGCGCGGCGAGCTTCGAGCCGCGCTCGACCGCCTCGATGGCGCGGCCGATACGCGCCCGGCTCCACGCATCGTCGTGGCGGGCGCCGAGCAGTTCCAGATTGCCGCGCAGCACTTGCAGCACATTGTTGAAGTCGTGCGCGACGCCGCCCGTCATCTTGCCGAGCGCTTCCATTTTCTGCGACTGAAACAGCGCGTTGCGGGTCTGGTCGAGCAGTTCCGCCGCCTGGCGGCGCTCGGTGATGTCGCGTGTGATTTTCGCGAAGCCGATCAGCACGCCGTTCTCGTCGCGGATCGCGTCGATCACGACGTGCGCCCAGAACCGGCTGCCGTCGCGACGCACGCGCCAGCCTTCGGCCTCCCAGCGGCCTTCGCGCTCGGCCGTCGCGAGGCCGCGCTGCGGCACGCCCGCTGCCGCGTCTTCGGGCGTGTAGAAGCACGAGAAATGCGAGCCGATGATCTGCTCGTCGGTATAGCCCTTGATGCGCCGCGCGCCCGGATTCCAGTTGGTGACGCAGCCTTCCGGCGACAGCATGAAGATCGCGTAGTCGTTCACGCCCTGCACCAGCAGCCGGAAGCGCCGGTCGCTTTCGAGGGCGGCGTCGGTGGCTTTCTTCTTGTCGCTGATGTCGCGCACGACGCGCCCGTAGCCGAGCAGCTCGCCGTCGGGTGCGTAGAGCGCGGTGATGATGACGTTCGCCCAGAACAGGCTGCCGTCCTTGCGCACGCGCCAGCCTTCCATTTCATGGCGGCCGTCTTCACGCGCGCGCTGAAGCCCGAGTTCCGGCAGGCCTGCACGCTGGTCTTCGGCGGTGTACATCACGCGCACGTGCTGGCCGAGAATCTCGTCGGGCCGGTAACCCTGAATCGCTTCGCCGCCACGGTTCCAGCTGATGATGGTGCCGTCCAGGGCCAGCGCAAAAATTGAATAGTCCGTCGTGGATTCGGCCCACAGCCGCAGCCATTCGCTGCTGAAGGCGGCGGGCGCGTTCGTGCCGCTCGCCGCGGCGCTGTGGTCCGCGTGCGGTTCGGGCGGCTCCGCATGCCCGCTTGCCGCGCTGCCGGGGTCCTTGTCGTCGTCGCTCATTGCCTGTTGTCTGCTCTCTCTCTGCGCGGTCATTGTATAAGCACCGGCAGGCTGCCGGCATGCCGATCAAACCCTATGCCTGCCGCCTTAAGCGCGACTTCGGGCGCGTCAGAATGGGAACCTGGTCGTCGACAGGATTTCCTTGAGCACCATGAAGCTGCGGATCTGCCGCACACCCGGCAGGTATAGCAATTGCTCCGCGTGCAGCCGGTTGAAGCTCTCGCTGTCGCGCGTGCGCACGAGCATGAAGTAATCGAATTCCCCCGTCACGACGTGGCACTCCATGCAGCCCGACACTTTTTGTGCAGCCTTCTCGAACGCCGCGAAGGTTTCGGGCGTGGAGCGGTCGAGCACGACGCCGATCACCACCAGCATCCCCGCGCCGAGCGCTTTCGGATCGAGCAACGCGACCGTCGCGCGGATCAGTCCCATTTCCTTGAGCCGCTCGACGCGCCGCAGACACGCGGGCGCGCTCAGCTTCACCTTCGCCGCGAGCGCGACGTTCGAGATCGACGCGTCCTGCTGGAGCTGCTTGAGGATCGCGCGATCGAGGCGGTCGAGTTGCGACAGCGGCGTAGCTTCACGAGCGGAGTCACCGCGTAATTTTGTTGCGCACATGGATAACTTTAAGAAATGAAGATAGGCAGGGTGTTTGAGATTCGTTTTTAAAGTAGCGTCGAGCAAATTATTTCGCAAGCTCATTTCGCGGGGTCTTTCCTATCATGTCTGTCAGCGCGGCACCGTTCGCGCCCTTCCAGACAACGGACCTCGACCATGAACCTGCAACGTTTCCCCCGCTACCCCCTCACCTTCGGGCCGACGCCGATCCAGCCGCTCAAGCGCCTCTCCGATCATCTCGGCGGCAAGGTCCAGCTGTACGCGAAGCGCGAGGACTGCAATAGCGGTCTCGCGTTCGGCGGCAACAAGACGCGCAAGCTCGAATACCTGATTCCCGAAGCGCTCGCGCAAGGCTGCGACACGCTGGTATCGATTGGCGGCATCCAGTCGAACCAGACGCGCCAGGTGGCCGCCGTCGCTGCGCATCTGGGCATGAAGTGCGTGCTGGTGCAGGAGAACTGGGTGAACTATTCCGACGCCGTGTATGACCGCGTCGGCAATATCCAGATGTCGCGCATCATGGGCGCGGACGTGCGGCTGGTGCCGGACGGCTTCGACATCGGCTTTCGCAAGAGCTGGGAAGATGCGCTCGACAGCGTGCGCGCGGCAGGCGGCAAGCCCTATGCGATTCCCGCCGGGTGCTCGGACCATCCGCTCGGCGGGCTGGGTTTCGTCGGCTTCGCCGAGGAAGTGCGGCAGCAGGAAGCGGAACTCGGCTTCAGGTTCGACTACATCGTCGTGTGCTCGGTAACGGGCAGCACGCAGGCCGGGATGATCGTCGGCTTCGCGGCGGACGGACGCGCGGACCGCGTGATCGGCATCGACGCCTCGGCGAAACCGGAACACACCCGCGAGCAGATTACGCGCATCGCGAAGCGCACGGCCGAACAGGTCGATCTGGGCCGCGATATCACCGCGCAGGACGTCGTGCTCGACACGCGTTACGGCGGCCCGGAATACGGCTTGCCGAACGAAGGCACGCTCGAGGCGATCCGCCTGTGCGCGCGGCTCGAAGGCGTGATGACCGATCCCGTCTACGAAGGTAAGTCGATGCACGGGATGATCGACAAAGTGCGGCGCGGCGAGTTTCCGGAAGGATCGAAGGTGCTGTATGCGCATCTGGGCGGCGTGCCCGCGCTGAACGCCTATAGCTTCCTGTTCCGCGAAGGCTGATCGCCGTACGAAAAACAAATGGCGATGCCTCAACGTATCGGGGCATCGCCATCCGTCTCCTCGCATCGAGGCCGCGACCCTGCGCGGCCCCGATTCCCCGCTTGTTCCCGGTTTCCCGCGTTATTTCACCAGTTCGCCCGGCATCCATCCTTGCGCGACGCCGATCTGCGCAACCTGCTTCGCCACGGAGTCGGCCAGCTTCTTCGCGTCGCTCGTGACGGTATCGTTCTTGTGCTCCGAGCCGACGTGCAGCGCGCCGCCCACGGCCGCCGACGTCGCCACGTGTCCTACTGCCGCGCCGACGCCCGCCGTTTCCGCGACGCCCGGCATATGACCGCTGTTCGCGTCGGCGTCGAAGGTCTGCACCAGTTGCGGCATGCCGCCTGCCGGCTTGTACAGCACCTGCACGTGCGCCGTCACCTCGCTCTTGCCGGCGCCGAGGCCGATCAACGTGCGGCGGCGATGGTTGCCCGCGTCGATCGAGCCGACCGCGCCTTCGACGATCAGCACGTTCTGGTCGGCAGGCGGCGGCGCGTCGGTGCGGATCGCGTGCACGCCCATCGACTGGAGTTTTGCGACGATTTCGTCCGTCAGCGCGTTGCTTGCCTCCGCGGCTTCCTGTGTTTGCGACGATTGCGACGAACCCGGGAAGCTTGCGCTCAGTTTGTGAATCAGGCCGCTGTTGTCGAGCTTCACGGATTCAGGATTGCTCGCGAACGTGTAGACATAGACGTTCTGCGGGTTCGCTTGCGTGAGCGTCGAGTATTGGGCGGTGTTCGTGACGCTGGCGGCCGCGCAGCCGCTCAGCAGCATCGCGCTGAAGGCGATTGCAGCGCAAGCGCTGCGAAGGGTCTTGCCACGAACGGAGTTGAGAGCTGCAAACATGTGAAGTCCTGTCATCGGTCAGAAGATTAAGCAGATCGTCCGATATTTGGCTTCACCAGAAGCAACATCGGCGATGTCACGGTTGCGTGAATCGCCGGTGTCGTTCTGTTGTTGTGTTCCGTTAGCTCTGCACGCGGAACGCAGTATGGTCGAGCGCCCGGATGATGGCTATCGACGAATTATGTCGACTCATGTCATGCGACGCATCGCCTTATGCGACAAGGGTTTCGAGGTTCATCGCGAGTCCACGACCGAGCTGTTGCAGACCGTCCCGCCGATGGTCACATTGGACAGCGAAATCGCATTCACGTTGTACGCGTAGACAGGCCCCGGCGTGGTCGCGCTGGCCGTGCCGTTGCATGCGGGCGTGCCGAGATTGCAGTTCGTGATCGTGACGCCCGAGATGGGCGGAATCGCGGGCGCGGGAGCGGCGCCGTTGTAGTCGAACGCGACGGGGCCCTGCGCGACGATCGCCTGGAAGCACGAGGCCGTCACGCCGTTCACCGTGACGTTGCTGGCCGTCACGTTTGAAATGTTCACGTTCTGCACGAGTGCGGGACGCGTGCGCACGGCATCGTTGGCGGGCTGATAGTCGCAATCGAATGTGATCAGCCCGCCCTGCGCCGCCGAAGGATTGGCGGCAGAGGCCGTCGCCACCCCCAGCGGCACCGTCGCGTTGATCGGGCTGCCCGCGAGCAACGCACTGCCGTAGCCGCCGCCCTTCAGATTGACGCCGTTCGGCAACGTGACGTTATCGACGTAGAAGTTCTTCACATAGCCGCCGCGATTCATGTTCGTCTTAATGCGGATCGCGATGTTCAGCGGATTGGTCTGCCAGTTCTGGTTGAGCATCTGCAGATTGCGCGCATAGATGTTCTGCACGCCGCCACCCATTTCGCTGCCCAGCGTGATGCCGCCGTGGCCGCTGTTCATCGTGCAGTTCTGGATCACGTGGTTCTGCGCGGGGCCGTAGGTGGTGTCGAGCGCCTTGCCGGACTTGATCGCGATGCAGTCGTCGCCCGTGTTGAAGGTGACGCCGTCGCACAGCACGTTGTTGCAGGCGTCGGGATCGAAGCCGTCGTTGTTCGGACCGATGCTGTCCGCCGTCACGCCGCGTATCACGACGTTCGCGCAGTCGGTGGGATGGTGCTGCCAGAACGGCGTGTTGTTGGTGCGGTAGTTCTCCATCAGCACGTTCGTGCAGCCGAGGAACTCGACCATGCACGGCCTCAGATAATGCCCGACGCCGAAGATCCGCTGTTCGACGGGCACACCCGCTTCCGATAGCGCCGGCAGATAGTTCTGGTCCTGCTGCCAGGGCGTGGCGGTGCTGGTCAACAAGGCGTAGAGCGCATCCGGCAAAGCGGGCGCGACCGTTTTCAGGTCGACGTTGTTCGGGTTCGTATAGGCCTGCGAAGGTGTCGTCGAGCCGGTGCAGCCATAGGCGTTCTTCGTGCCTTTCCAGGTCCACCAGCAGGTGCTCGAGCTGCCGCTGCCCGCGAACGGCGTCATCGCCTGGCCGTTGAGCACGGAGGTCGCGCCCTCGCCGGTAATCGCGATATTGGTCTGATTGCGTGCGTAGACGGGCGCGCCGAAGTTCAGGCAATCGTTTGCCTGCCAGCGGCTGTAATAGAGCTTGCCGTTCGATGCGCAATCGACAGGGCCGTCTTTCGCGTAGTCGGCGGGATTCGGGCTGAAATAGATCGTGCAGTTCGCGCCCAGATGGAAGTTCACATTGCTCTGCAACACGATCGGCCCCGCGCAATACCACGTGCCTGACGGCACCACGACACGCCCGCCGCCTGCCGCGTTGCACGCAGCGATGGCGGCAAGGAACGCGGCACGCGAATCGAACGATCCGGGCGCGTGGGTCTGGTCGGCGCCAGGGCTGGCTGGCGACGACGCCGAAGCGGCGTACGGATTGGTCGCGGCGATCACCGCGCAAGTCTGTGCGCCGTAACTGGTGACGACGAAATCGACGGGCGGAAACATCGACTGCGAAACCTTCTGCAGCGACGCGATTATCTGCCCGGCGGCGCCCGTGCTGCCCCAGATCGGGTCGCTGCTTGCCGTTGGCGCCGGAGGATCCGAATGATCGCCGCCGCAACCGGGCAGCGTGCCGAGCAGCGTGGCGCCCGCAGCGGCCCCCGCGAATGCGATGAAGGTGCGCCGTTGCGGCGATTGCGGACCGTCTGAACCTGCGCTGGATGTGCTCGAGCCTGCCCTGTTTGCGCGACTGCTTCTGTGGTGCGTCGTCACCGATGTCTCCTCGTAGTCTGCCTGCTTCGCTGGGATCGATCGCGCAGTCGACACGTTCTGCCGAATCGCGACGGAGAGATTGTTGTAAAACAACTTTAGTGGTGTCAAGCGCGTTTCTTCAACTTCTCCCGTTCCGCAGAATCCTGTCACAAATGGTTATATTGAGATTACAAGCGGATTTTAGCGATTTATCGGGAGCCGACGAGGGTCAGGGATGCCCCTGGGACAACGCAATATTTGCTTGACAACTTATCAAGCGAACGCGACGATGTCAGACATAGAAAAGCATGATCCAGCGCCCTTGCGCGGTCATGCGTTCGCAGCAGCGCCCGGCCTACCTCTGATTCATGGATCACGCTGCTGCGGCGTGGCGCAAGCCGCAGCGGTCACCACCTCGCGCCAACCCAACACAGACTCATCCAGACGGCATCGCAAGCGGCTCGATGCCCGTCATCCGCAGGAGACATGTAGTGCAACGCCATACGATCAAAGGATTACGCTGGTGGATCATCGGGCTCATCATGCTCGGGACCGTCTTCAACTATCTCGCGCGCAGTTCGCTGTCCGTCGCTGCCCCGACGCTCACCGACAAGCTGCACATGACGACGCAGCAATACTCGTACGTCGTCGCGGCATTCCAGGGCGCTTACACGGTGATGCAGCCCATCGCGGGCTATATCCTCGACTTCGTCGGGCTCAAGATCGGCTTTGCAATCTTCGCTATCGCATGGGCCGCGTCGAACATGCTGCACGGCCTTGCCACCGGCTGGACCTCGCTTGCGTTCTTCCGTGGCCTGCTCGGCATGAGCGAGGCCGCCATTTTCCCGGCGGGCATGAAGGCAATCAGCCAATGGTTCCCCGCGAAAGAACGCTCCATCGCGACAGGCTGGCTCAACACGGGCACGTCGATCGGCGCGATGCTCGCGCCGCCGCTCGTCGTGTACTGCATCCTCACGTTCAACTGGCAGATGGCCTTTGTCGTCACGGGCGGCTCGGCGCTGATCTGGGTGGCGCTGTGGCTCGTGTTCTTCCGCAAGCCCGAAGATCATCCGAATCTGTCGACCGACGAGCGTCAATACATCCTGTCCGGCCAGGAACCGCGCGCGCAAGACGCGACGGCGCGTCCGTCCTGGCGTCACGTGCTGTCGACGCGTCGCTTCTGGGGCATTGCCATTCCGCGCTTTCTCGCCGAACCGGCATGGCAGACCTTCAACTTCTGGATTCCCCTCTACCTGTTCACCGTGCGTCACATGAACCTGAAGGAGATCGCGCTGTTCGGCTGGATGCCGTTCCTTGCCGCGGACCTCGGGTGTCTGGTCGGCGGCTATCTCGCGCCGTTCTTCATTCGCCGCTTCAACGCGTCGCTGATCACGTCGCGCAAACTGGTCATTATCTGCGGCGCGGTGCTGATGGCCGGTCCCGCGTGCATCGGCCTCGCGGCCAGCCCGTATGTCGCGATCGCGCTGTTCTGCATGGGCGCCTTCGCTCACCAAGCCATTTCCGGCGCGCTGTTCACGCTGGCATCCGACGTGTTCGGCCAGCACGAAGTCGGCACGGCGACGGGCTTCTCCGGCATGTTCGGCTGGCTGGGCGGGATGATCTTCTCGTTGATCGTCGGCGCGTTGGCGGCTACTCTCGGCTATAACCCGCTGTTCGTCTGTCTGATGCTGTTCGACATCATCGGCGCGACTCTCGCGTGGAAGCTGATCACGCATGGCGAGTCGTTCTCGCCGCCACTGACGGGCGTGCCTGTGGAACTCGCCGGGCGGACCACATCGGGCCGCTGATTTCCTCGATACCTGCTATCTGCCATAAGGTTTGATCATGACGAAGATTGCGTTGAGCGGTGCGGGCGGTCAGCTTGGCCGCTTCCTGCGCGCCGCGCTGAACGAGCGTGGCGTGAACTTGCGGTCCGCGGCGGGCTCGCGCGCGCTGGAGCCGTTGTTCGACGGCGAGGACGTGATGCACGGCGATCTGCGCGACCCCGCCGTGGTCGACCGGCTGATGCAAGGCGTCGACGTGCTGATTCACATGGCGGGCACGAGCGTCGAACGGCCGTTGCCCGAGATCATCGAAAACAACTTGCGCGGCCTCGTCGAGGTGTATGAAGGCGCGCGTCGCCATGGCGTGCGCCGCATCATCTTCGCGAGCTCGAATCACGCGATCGGCATGTATCCCGTGGAGGACAAGCTCACGCTCGACTGCGCGTTCCGCCCCGATGGCTTCTACGGGCTGAGCAAGGCGTGGGGCGAATCGCTTGCGCGCATGTACTGGGACAAGCATGGCATCGAGAGCGTGTGCATCCGCATCGGCAGTTGCATTGAAAAGCCGACGGAGTTCAGACACCTCAGCACCTGGCTCGGTCACGACGACTTTCTGCATCTCATCGACCGTTGCATCAACGTGCCTGACCTTGGTTTCCAGGTGGTCTGGGGCGTGTCGAACAACACGCGCAGCTACTGGGACAATTCGGCCGCCGCGCCGCTCGGCTATCAACCACGGCAAAACGCCGAAGACTACGCCGACGAAATCCTGAAGCAGCCGAATCCGCTCGATCCCGTCGCGCAGCGTTTTCAAGGCGGCAGTTTCGTCACGATCGACTACACGCCGCCCGAGCAGCGCAACCTCCGTCGCTGACGGCCGCGCCGCGCACTCTGTGTTGAAGTCCCTGACGGTTCCCTTCCATGGAGAGCACGATGAAGCTTCCGGAGAACCCATTCAAACGCGCGCTGCGGGCCGGGCGCCAGCAAATCGGCTTGTGGTCGAGCCTTGCGAGCCACGTGTCGGTCGAAATCCTGGCGGGTTCGGGTTTCGACTGGCTGCTGCTCGACATGGAACACTCGCCGAACGAACTGCCGATGGTTCACAGCCAGTTGCAAGCCTGTGCGGGCACACCGACGCATCCCATCGTGCGGCCGCCGTGGAACGACATGGTGACGATCAAGCGCCTGCTCGACAGCGGCGCGCAGACCTTGCTGATTCCCTACGTCGAAACCGAAGACGAAGCGCGCGATGCCGTGTCTTTCACGCGTTATCCGCCGGAAGGCGTGCGCGGCTATGCGTCGACGGCGCGAGCCTCGGACTTTGGGCGCATCAAGGATTATCCGAAGCTTTGCGCGAGCGAGCTATGCGTGCTCGTGCAGATCGAGAGCCGGCTCGGCTTGCAGAATCTGGAGCGGATTGCGGCTGTCGAAGGTGTCGACGGCATTTTTATCGGTCCGGGCGATCTGTCGGCAGCACTCGGACATGTGGGCGACCTCAAGCATCCCGCTGTGCAGACAGCCGTCGACGACGCGATCAGGCGCATCGCCGCAACGGGCAAGCCTGCGGGCATTCTGACCGGCGATGAAGCGCTTGCGCGCCACTATATCGATCTCGGCTGTCTGTTCACGGCCGTCGGGTCCGACATCGGACTGCTTGCCCGTAACGCCGAGCAGCTTGCGGCGAGGTTCAAGGCGGCTGGATAAGAGCACCTGATTGGCACCAGAACCCGCCCGTTCGCTTCATGCGTCGGGCGGGTTTTGTTCTGTGCTCCGACTACTTCGACTAACCCGCGCACTCCATAAAAAAAGCGCCGCAATCGCGGCGCCCTGTCCTGCTTCTGCAATGTCAACCAGTGTCAGAACCGGTGCACCATGCCGACGCCCACGCCCACCATGCTGCGCGATGACGAAGGCGTCGAATTGAAGCCGTCGCCGATCGTCGCCGTCGCGTTGATGATGCTGCGGCCGCCCGTGCCCAGCGTCTGGCCGTTCGCGCGCTGATACGCCTGCAACGCATACAGACCCGTACGCTTGGACAGCGAGTAATACTCGGACAGGTTGACCTGCGAATACGAGGCGTTGCTCGTGATGCCGTTGGCCTTCGTCGCGCGCGTGTAGGCATAGCCCGTCGCGAAGTCCCATGCCGCCGTCGGCTTCCAGTGCAGCACGACGCCGCCCGAGTTCCAGATCGACAGGTCGTGGAAGCCCGACCCGATGCCCGGAATGTACTGCACGTTCGAATACGTCGCCGTAATGTCGAACTGGCTGTTGAACGTATAGCCCGCGCCGACCGCGAAGCGTTGCTGCGCGCGTGCCGACTGGTAGCCGTTGGTCACGGCCGAAACGCCCGCCTGCGCACCTGCATTCGACGTCGCCGTATCGGCGCCGAACGTGCCGCCATTCACGTTCGAGTTGTTGATCTTCGAGAAGCCGACCGCGATGCCGATCGGGCCTTGTGCATACTGGACCGCCGTGCTCCACGTCGAGCCCTGATACGCGCTGCCCGCCACGCCCCCGAACGAATACGAACCGCTGAACTTGAAGCCGTAGATTTTCGGCGACATGTACAGCAGCGTGTTGTTCGCACGATAAATCGTATCGAGACCGTCGACGTCGCCCGCGTGCGCGCCATAGAAGCCGGTGAGCCAGGTGGTCGGGCTGTACGGCGACAGCAGCTGGTAGTACGACGCGTACTGGCGGCCAGCCGTCAGCGAGCCGTAGTTGTCGTTCGTGACGCCGACGAACGCCTGGCGGCTGAACATCAGGTTGCTCGTCGACATCGCGCCGTTGTTCGCGCTGAAGCCTTCTTCCAGTGTGAAGATCGCCTTCGTGCCGCCACCGAGGTCTTCTGCGCCCTTCAGGCCGAAGCGGCTGCCCGCCCACACGCCCGTGACCATCTTGACGGACGAGTGACCGCCCGTGGTCGAACCGAGCGTCGTCGAGCTCGACTGATAACCAATGCCGTTATCGACGATGCCGTACAGCGTCACGCTGCTTTGCGCGAACGCAGGCGCCGCCGTGGCCAGCGACGCGCCAACCACCAGCGCCGCCTTGACGCCTGCGTAGTGTTTCTTCTCCATCCGTATCCCCTCCTGGGCTTGGTTATTGATGTTGTTGCGTGTTGTCGTCGCGCTGCGTGCGCGTTCTTGTTGTTCTGTTCCTGTCTCCCGACACGGACGGCGCTGCGCCTTTATCGCCGGATGCCGGGATGGTCAGTGAATCTCCGGCTCACCCGCCGCAGCGCTTGCGCCATCGCGTTGCAGGAAGTCGAAGTCGCAGCCCTTGTCGGCCTGCAGCACATGCACCTGATGCATCGCGCCGTAGCCGCGTGAGAACCTCGGCGCGGGCGCGACCCACTCGGCCTTGCGGCGCGCCAGTTCCTCATCCGATACCAGCACGTTCAGCTTGCGCTGCGGCACGTCGAGTTCGATCATGTCGCCGTCGCGCACCAGCGCGAACGGCCCGCCAATGAACGACTCCGGCGCCACGTGCAGCACGCATGCGCCATAGCTCGTGCCGCTCATGCGCGCATCGGAAATGCGCAGCATGTCGCGCACGCCCTTTTGCAGCACCTTCTTCGGCAGCGGCAACTGGCCCCACTCGGGCATGCCCGGCGCGCCGACGGGCCCTGCATGCTGCAATACGATCACGCAGGTTTCGTCGATGTCGAGCGCGTCGTCGTCGATGCGCGCGGCCATGTCGTTGTAGTCCTTGAACACCACCGCGCGGCCCGTGTGCACCATCAGATGCGGCTCGGCCGCGCCCGGTTTGATGACGGCACCATCGGGCGCGATGTTGCCGCGCAGGACGGCCAGACCGTTGTCCGGCATCAGCGGGTGGCTGCGGCGGCGGATCACGTCGTCGTTGAAAATCTGCGCGCCTTCCAGGTTCTCGCCGAGCGTCTTGCCGTTCACGGTCTTCTGCGAGCCGTCGATCAGTTCGCCCAGCTCCGCGAGCATCGCCTGCAGGCCGCCCGCGTAATAGAAGTCTTCCATCAGATACGCGCCCGTCGGCCGGATATTGGCCAGCACCGGCGTGCGGCGCGAAATGCTGTCGTAGCGGTCGAGCGTCAGTTCGATCCCGGCGCGGCGCGCCAGCGCAATCATGTGCACGATCGCGTTGGTCGAGCCCGACAGCGCGAGGCAGGTCGTCACCGCGTTGTCGATCGACTTCACCGTGAGGATGTCCGACGGCTTCAGGTCTTCCCACACCATCTCGACGATACGCATGCCTGTTTTCGCGGACATCTGCGCGTGACGCGAATCCGGCGCGGGAATCGACGCGAAGCCCGGCAGCGTGAAGCCGAGCGCTTCGGCGGCGCTCGTCATCGTAGAAGCGGTGCCCATCGTCATGCAGTGGCCCGGCGAGCGCGCAATGCCGCCCTCGACGCCCTGCCAGTCTTCTTCCGTGATCTTGCCCGCGCGCAGGTCGGCCCAGTATTTCCACGTGTCGGAGCCCGAGCCGAGCGTCGCGCCGTTCCAGTTGCCGCGCAGCATCGGGCCGGCGGGCAGAAAGATGGTCGGCAGGTCCATGCTGATCGCGCCCATCAGCAGCGCGGGCGTGGTCTTGTCGCAGCCGCCCATCAGCACGACGCCGTCAGCGGGATACGAGCGCAGCGTCTCTTCCGCTTCCATCGCGAGGAAGTTGCGGTAGAGCATCGTGGTGGGCTTCTGGAACGGCTCCGACAAGGTCTGCACCGGCAACTCGATCGGAAAGCCGCCCGCCTGCCAGATGCCGCGCTTGACCTCTTCCACACGCTGCTTGAAGTGCGTGTGGCACGGGTTCATCTCGCTCCATGTGTTGAGGATCGCGATAACCGGCTTGCCCGCGTACTCCTCGCGGCTGTAGCCCATTTGCGCCGTGCGCGAGCGATGGCCGAACGAGCGCAGATCGTTCACGCCATACCAGCGGTGGCTGCGCAGTTCGTCGGGGGACTTTTTCTTGCGTTCGTTGCCGTTGTTGCTCACGTCGTCTCACTCCAGGTATTGCTTCAATCCCACTTCAATGGCACCGCAATGCTGCCGCGCCGCGCTCGCATCGCTGCGCGGCGCATGCGTTCAAACCGGTCACGCGGAGACGTTGCCCGCGAACTTACGCTCGAACTCGAGCAGCTCGCGCGCCGCCTGCGCAACAGCGGCATGATGCTCGACAGGCGTTTCGCTCAGCAGCGGCAGGATCGAACCCATGTCAGCAATACCGGAAAACGTGACGGCATCGTGCAACACGCGAATCAGCGAGATGTTGTCGCGTAGCGTTTCAAGCGGCATGAATGCGTCATAGATACGCTGCGCTTCAGCGTCGCGGCCTTGCTTCGCGGCGGCCAGCAACCCCGTCACGGCATGCGAAGCGATACAGCCGCTGCCCGTCGTCCATGCGGCAAGACCAAAGTCACGGACATGCGTGAGCGCGGGACGCTCGCCCATGCCGGAAATCACCCGCGCCGGACTCACGCTCTCGAGCAGACGGCGCAGGTAGGGATCGTTCGCGGGGTTCTGGCGGACGATCGCATACTTGACGGCGATCAGCGTGCCGCGCTCGACGAGTCGCGCCAGCGTGTCGACGTCCACATAGTCTTCGCTCTTGATATAGAGCGTGAGCGGCATGCCCGCTGTGTCGGCGATGCGCGTCAGGCCCGCTTCGACCCCCGCCGGCGTCGTGAAGCCCGACAGCGGCAACACCATTGCGGTGCGATACGAGGTCTGGGCGAGGATGCGCGCCTGGTCCAGCATCTTGCCGAAATCCGGGCCGATTGCGGGGATCACGCGCGTAGTCGACGCCGCGCTCTCCGCCAGCATGTCGAGCAGGTCGCGATATTCGCTGACGGCTACGTGATAGAAATTCGCGTTGCCGCCATACAGCAGCGTACGCACGCCGCCCGCCTCGATATGGCGGATCAGTTTCTGGTTGGCATCGACGTCGAGCGACAGATTCGAGCGGCGCGCAAGCGGCGGGACTGCCATCACGGTCGACGCGAACTCGCGCTCGACGATCTGGGACTCGTTCATAAGATCTCGTAGTTCGGAGGGTGGCTGACAAGCCAGAAAATTATCACCCGCGTCGCAATGTTGTCAAACAACTTTTCGATGACTCGGTGTTTTCCATGAAATCGTTTGACAACGGTTTCCGCATGCGCCAACGCGGTCGCCATGGCAGCCGACATACGGTTACATTGGAAGATCGGCAACAAGCCGCATCGAAAGGAGACAGACGATGATCAAGTACGCACTGTTCGCGCGTTTCGAAGCGAAGCCCGGCAAGGAAGCGGACGTCGAGGCATTTCTGCAGAAGGGACTGGAACTGGCCAACCAGGAAACCACCACGCCCATCTGGTTCGCGCTGAAGATAGCCGAGCGCACCTACGGCGTGTTCGACGCCTTCCCCGACGAAGCCAGCCGCCAGGCGCATCTGGACGGTCCGATCGCGAAGGCGCTGATGGGCGTCGCGGACGACCTGTTCACGGGGCCGCCGCAGATCGGCCGCATCGACGTGCTGGGCATGAAGAACACGCTCGGCTGAACACCGCACGAGCAAACCGGAAAAGGAGACGGTAACCCATGGCCATACGCATCGTTCGACTCGGATCGGAACGCGCGCCGGATGAAGGCGTGCGCATCGGCACCGTGCGGCGTCCGCCGCGCGGCGTGCCGAAGGCCGAGTTCGGCAGCCGCAATTTCTACGACGTCTGGCTGCCGACGCTGTCGCCCACGCCGGAACTCGTCAGCGAAGCCCTGTCCGCCAGCAGCGACGCCGAGTGGAAGGCCTTCGTCCGCAAGTTTCGCGCGGAGATGAATCACGGCGACGCGCCGAAAGTGCTCGACACGCTCGCCGCGCTGTCCGCCACCGCGAATTTTTCGGTCGGCTGCTATTGCGAGCATGAAAACCGCTGCCATCGCAGCGTGCTGCGCGAGCTGCTCGCCGACCGGGGAGCGACGCTCGCGTAACGCGCTTTTCGCAGGCGCCCAGCACGTTCAGGCGATCGCGCCGCCTCCGTCGATCAACACCGTCGAACCCGTCGCGTAAGGCGTCGTCGCCAGATAGACGATCGCGTTCGCGACGTCTTCGGGCTGGCCGACGCGCCGCGCGGGCAGCCGGTTCGCAGCGCCTTCGAACATGCTGTCGCGCTCCTCGTCGGTGAGCTTCGACCAGAGCGGCGTCGCGATCAATCCCGGCGACACCGTGTTCACGCGCACGGGCGACAGCTCCAGCGCAAGGCCGCGCGCGAGCGCTTCGAGCGCCGCGTTGATCGCGCCTTGCAAAACGGACGTCTTGCTCGGCCGCACGGCGAGAAAGCCCGACACGAAGGTCAACGACCCGCCTTCGGCGATCTTCACGGCGCGCGCCACGCGGTAGGCGCCCCAGAACTTGCTGTCCATCGCCTTGTAGGCGTCGTCGAGCGGCAACTGGCGCACGGGGCCGGACGGCGTCTGCGCCGCCGAAATCACGACGTGATCGAACGGTTGCTGCGCGGCGAAGTACGCTTCGACGGCTGCGGCGTCCGTCGTGTCGATCTCGGCCGTCTGCACGCCGTGGCCGATTTCCTGTGCCGCCGCCGACAGCTTCTGCGCATTGCGCGACGCAATCGTCACCTGTGCGCCGAGCGCCGCGAAAGCCGTTGCCGCCGCCGCACCAATGCCCGAGCTGCCGCCGACGATCAGCACGCGTTTCGATTCAAGCGAATTCATCTGTATCTCCTTGCTCAAGAAAGTGAATGGATTGCGCCGTCACTTCGGCCGTCACTGCGCGACGACGCCAAGCTGCTGCAAAAACGTCAGGTTGTCTTCGAGATGCCAGTTTTCGGCGATACGGCCGTTCGCGACGCGGTAGATATCGGTGGCGATGAAATCGACATTCTGACCCTGCCCCTGCACGCCCTTGAACTCGCCCGTGAAGTGCCCGTGAAAACGCAGATGCACGACGACGCGATCGCCGCTGACCACCATCTGCTCGATCTCGGCCTGCAGATCAGGCACGACGGCCCGCACGAACTTCGACGCGGCAAGCGGCCCTTCGATGCCCTGCGCGCGGCCCGGCGGCAACGTGCGATCGGTGAAGCCGGGCGCGAGCGCGGCGCGGGCCAGCGCTTCGTCGCCCGTGCTCCAGAACGTGTCGTAGCGGCGCGCGGCGAGAATCTGCGCGTCGCGCTGTGCCTTGGGCAGGCTGTGATCGACGGTCAGTTGATGGGGCTCGACGAGCGAATCGTTCGAAACAGCGGCAAAAGCGGGCGCCGCCACAATCGACCCGACAGCCAGCGCGGCGCCCAGCAGGCGGCGCAACGGAGAAGCAGGACGAAACGACATGATGGGCTCCTTGAAGAAAAGCAACGGATCGGATTGATGGGTATGCTAGTCTTCGCGCCATGGAAGAAATACCACTTCAAGACTGATGAATCCTTTCTTTTTTGAGAAGAATGAGCGACACCCGCATCGACAGTCTGCCGGCCCTGATTGCCTTCTCCCGCGTGGTTTCGGCGGGAAGTCTGTCGGCGGCGGCACGCGAAATGGACCTGCCGCTGTCCGTCGTCAGCAAGCGGCTCGCGCAACTGGAGAAAAGCGTCGGCGTGCGTCTGATCCAGCGCACCACGCGCCGGCAAACGCTGACGGAAGAAGGCGCGCTGTTCCATGCGCGCGTCGTGCGCATACTCGACGAGATCGAGCAGGCGGAAGAACTGCTGTCGCAACGCCGCCAGGAAGTGAGCGGCCTGCTGCGCGTCACGGCGCCAGGCCAACTCGGCCGGCAGAAGATCGCGCCGCTGATCGCCGATTTCCAGCGGCTGCATCCGCAGCTCACCGTCCAGCTCGAACTGACGGACGCCGTCGTCGATCTGGTCGAAAGCGGCTTCGATCTCGCGATCCGCTTCGGCAGTCTCGCCGATTCATCGCTGATCGCGCGCTCGCTCGCGCCGAACTTTCGCGTGCTGTGCGCCTCGCCCGCGTATCTGCAGGCGCACGGCACGCCGAAGCATCCCGACGATCTGACCTCGCACCGCTGCATCCTGATCGGCGACCAGCGGCGCGCGGAATGGCGCTTCGAAGGTGACGAGAGCATCGCGGTGCGCGTCGATGCCGCGATCGTCACGAACGACGGCGAAGCCGCGCATCTGTTCGCGCTTGCCGACGCGGGCATCGCGGTGAAGTCGATCTGGGACGTCGGCGACGACATACTCGCCGGCAAGCTGCGACGCGTGCTGCCGCAACATTCGATGTCCGCCGCGCCGCTGCACGCGATCTATCCGCACAGCCAGCATCTCGCGCCGCGCGTGCGCGCTTTCGTCGACTATCTGCGCGAGCGGCTCGCACAAGCCTGGCGGTGGGAGACGCTGTAGGCCGCGTGCGCCCGCGCCGCGCGGCTGCGGCTTGATGATTTCTTCATGATCTGTCGATAGCGCCATCCTCGTGCGGCTCGCACCATATCAACAGCGAATCCCGCCGCGCCCGCCGCTTTCACCGGGGACGGCGCGGGCCTGCCGGCCAGTCAGCGCTGACCGTACCCGCATCGTTTCGAAGGAGTCAGATCATGAAGACGCTTCGCATCGCGGCGACCTGCGCGGTCGCTCTGTCAGTGGGATATGTTGGGCACGCAGGGGCGCAGGATCAATCCGCAACCGTGCCCGTCGCGCAAACGGCGCAGGATGTCGGCGGCATGCCCGACACGTCGTCCGGCCAGTCCGGACGCGCGATGGGCACCACACGCGCCGACGTCTATCAGGACCTGCTGCACTCCGAGCAGTCGGGTGAGCAGCATCGGCTGAACGCCAGCCTCTATCACGGCAAGTGAGCACCATGCATGCGATGCACCGCGGCCTTCGCGGCGCATCGCGCCTGGAACCGGCGCGCGTCAATAACCGATCCGCTTCTCGACGCTCCTGAATTTTCCCAGCGACCGATAGCGGTTGAACCACGGATTCGTGCGCAGCTCGCACAGTCGCGGCGAGCGCTCCGCGAGCGACACCTCGAGCCAGCGGAACATCGCGTCGGCCTGGCCCAGCCGGGCATAGAGTTCCGCGAACAGAAACGGCGACGTATAACGCGTCTGACGCCGCGCCTGCAGGTCCTGCAGATACCACTGCAACACCCGGTCATAACCACCCTCATCCCACGCCGCGCACGCCCGCTTCGCGTCAATCAGCGGAAGGCATTTCGCGGTCGACACCCGGCCAGAGTGCGTATCCGACAGCGCATGCTGTGTTACGGAACATTCTGGGCGACAAAACCGCGCTCGCAAAGCCTTCTTATGCATTTCGCAACGGCGGTGCGAGCTTTCGGATTGGGCGCGGGCATCGCCGGAAGCGCGGCAACGCGGCGTCCATGGTTGTCAGTCAAGGCGCAGCCCAGCCAGGCCATGCGTGCGCGTTGCTGCAAATCTTCCAGCCTCCCTTTCAATGCGCCGATCTGGCACAGGTTTCGCGAGCTTTTTGGGATAATGATTCGCACGGGAATCAGGTAATTTCCAGTTAGCGTCGGCGTGGACCGTCCGGATGATCGCCATCCGCAACGCCGCCTTACACCATTCACATCGGAAGACTCATCGACAATGGCCACAGCGACGCCCCGCACCAGCGACACCACCCTGCTCGACCCCAGGCACGCGGCCCGTTTCACGCTCGGCAACCGGATCATGCTGAGCTTCGGCGCGCTGTTCGTGCTGATGCTGGTGATGGCCGCGATCTCGTGGAGCCGGCTGCGCGTGATGGACGACGAAGCGCTCAGCATGGGCCACGACTCGGTGCCCGGCCTTTATCTCGCGACGACCTTGCGCGCGGCCGCCAACGAAGGCTATTCGACGCTCGAACGCGCGCTCTTCGTCGACAGCAGCGAGGCGGCGACGAAGCAGGATCTCGAACGGATGCCGGCCTTGCTGCAGAAGTTCGATCAGGTGTCGGCCGAGTACCAGGCCACGCTCTTTCGCGACGCGGACCGCGAGCACTTCCGCGTCTTCCGCGCCGCCTGGGATCGATATCTGCCCCAACTCAACGAGGCGATGCACGCGGCACCCGCCTCGAAGGCGGATGCACAGGCCACCTTCATCAAGCTCGCGCCCGCCTGGGAAAGCGTGATCCGCGCGGCAAACGCGCTGGTCAACGAAAACCGCACCCAGGCCGACGAATCCGCAAAATCGATCCGCGACTCGGTGACGGGCACGGAAATCACGCTCGCGACGGCGCTCGGGGTCACGCTGCTGGTCGCGCTCTACACCGGCTTTTCGCTGTACCGCGCGATCACGGTGCCGATGGCGAGCCTCGTCGACGTGCACAACGTGATGCGCACGGGCAACCTGACGCAGCGCCTGAAGCTGGGCCGCCGCGACGAATTCGGCACGCTGGAGGCGGGCTTCAACCGCATGGCCGAGGAACTGAACAGCCTCGTTGCGCAGGCGCAAAAGTCGTCGCTGCAGGTGACGACGTCGGTGGCCGAGATCGCGGCGACGTCGAAGGAACAACAGGCGACCGCGACGGAAACGGCCGCGACCACCACGGAGATCGGCGCGACCTCGCGCGAAATCTTCGCGACCTCGCGCGATCTGCTGCGCACGATGAACGAAGTGTCGGCCGTCGCGGATCAGTCGGCGACGCTCGCGGGCGCGAGCCAGAACGGCCTCACGCGGATGGAAGACACGATGCGCAGCGTGATGGAAGCAGCCGGCTCGGTGAACGCGAAACTCGCGATCCTCAACGAGAAAGCCGTCAACATCAATCAGGTGGTCGCGACGATCACCAAGGTCGCCGATCAGACCAACCTGCTGTCGCTGAACGCGGCAATCGAAGCCGAGAAGGCGGGCGAATACGGCCGCGGCTTTGCCGTCGTGGCGACGGAAATCCGCCGTCTTGCGGACCAGACGGCCGTCGCCACGTTCGATATCGAACAGACCGTGAAGGAGATCCAGTCGGCCGTGTCGGCGGGCGTGATGGGCATGGACAAGTTCTCCGAAGAAGTGCGGCGCGGCATGCGCGACGTGCAGCAGGTCAGCGAGCAGCTGTCGCAGATCATTCACGAAGTGCAGACGCTCGCGCCGCGCTTCCAGCTCGTCAACGAAGGCATGCACACGCAGGCGACGAGCGCCGAGCAGATCACCCAGGCGCTGTCGCAGTTGTCGGAGGCCGCGCAGCAGACGGCGGAATCGCTGCGTCAGTCGTCGCAGGCGATCGACGATCTCACGCTCGTCGCGAACCAGCTGCGCACGGGTGTGTCGCGCTTCAAGATCGAAGCGTGATGCCGATGCGCGCACGCGACGGGGACTGACACAGCGATGCTCTTCCTTCTGTTTGAACTCGACCGCGACCGCTATGCGCTCGATGCCGCCGACATCGTCGAAGTGCAGACGCTGACGGCCACCAAGGCGATTCCCGGCGCGCCCGCGTGGGTCGCAGGCGTGATCGAGCGGCACGGCGAACCCGTGCCCGTGATCGATCTCGCGCAACTCGCGCTTGGCCGGGCGTCGCAGTACTGGCGCTCCACCCGGCTCGTGTTCGTCCACTATCGTGACACGCGCCACACCCTTGAACCCGGCGACGCGGACTCGCCCCCGCGGCTGCTCGGCCTGATCGTCGAACGCGCGACGCAGACGCGCCGGATCGAACGCGGGCACTTCGCCCACAGCGGCATCGCGACGCCGCATGCGCGCTGGCTCGGTCCCGTCGCGAGCGACGAGTCCGGCCTGATCCAATGGATCGACGTGCAGCGGATGCTCGACGACGACGTGAAAGCGCTGCTCTTCCCGCAACCCGAACCTCACAAGCGATGAACGCCGCGAACGCCATCGTGCCGCGCTTCGAAACCTGGCTCCTGCGGGAGACGGGGATCGACGCGTCGTCGCTGGGCATCAACGCGCTGGAGCGCGCGGTGCTCGAACGCGTGCGCGTGACGCGCCTTGGCCTCGCCGCGCACGACACGAGCGTCGCCATCGATCCCGCCGAGATCGAAGCGTACTGGCAGCAATTGAACGTGTCGCGCGACGAACGGCAGGCGCTGATCGAGGCGCTCGTCGTGCCCGAAACGTGGTTCTACCGCGATCGCGAGGCGTACGTGGCACTCGCGCGGCTCGCGAACGAGCGGCTCGTGCGCGATCCGATGCACGTGCTGCGCGTGCTGAGCCTGCCTTGCTCGACGGGCGAGGAGCCCTACACCATTGCGATGACGCTGCTCGACGAGGGCATCGGCGAAAACCGCTTCGCCGTCGATGCCTTCGATATCAGCGCCCGCGTGATCGAGCATGCGCGCGCGGGCCGCTACGGGCGCAATTCGTTTCGCGGCCATCCGCTCGCGTTTCGCGACCGGCATTTCACGGCGCTCGACGACGGCTGGCAGCTGAGCGAGCGCGTGCGCGACACGGTGCGGTTCTCGCACGCCAACCTGTTCGACTTGCAGGCGGGCGCGCAGGCGCCGTACGACTTTATTTTCTGCCGCAACGTGCTGATCTATTTCGACCGCGAAGCGCAGGACCGCGCCATCCGCGTGCTCGACGCGAATCTCGCCAGCGGCGGCACGATCTTCGTCGGCCCTGCCGAAACCGGCCTGATGATGCGGCACGCGATGAGCTCCGCGCGCATTCCGCTCGCGTTTGCGTTCCGGCGCAGCACGCCCGAAGAAACGAATGCGGCGCGCGCGGCCAAACCGCTTGCCATGAGCGCGGCAAACCTGACGGCGCAAGCCACGCGTACGCCCGCGTTCACGGCGGCAACGCGCGCGCCCGCAAAACCGCCGCTTGCGAGCCGCGCCCTCGCGCCGCCGCCCGCGCGCGCGCAACAGAGCGTGCGAACATTGCCGCCCGCGTCGACCCCGCCCGCCGCTGCGGAACCATTGCTGGCTGCGGCGCGCCGTCACGCCGACGCGGGCGACTTCGACGAAGCCGAGCGCCTCGCGCATCAGCACGCGATCGCGCATGGCCCGAATGTCGACGCGTTCTACCTGCTCGGCCTGATCGCCGATGCGCGCGGCCGCAGCGCCGATGCCGCCGACTTCTATCGCAAGGCGCTCTATCTGGAGCCCGCGCATTACGAAGCGCTCACGCATCTGGCCGCATTGCTCGACATCGGCGGCGATCGGGCAGGCGCGCAGAATCTGATGCAGCGCGCGCAACGCTCGGCTGCGCGCGCGGCTCAATCGACACAATCATCAACCGACGACGCGCAACGTTCACGAGGACTCCATGCTGCACGACGCTCCTGATCATTCGAGCGCGGCCGTGCGCGTCGACGACTGCTGGAACCGCATTGGCACGCGTGGCGACAACACCTGCCCGCGCCTCGCCGACCATTTTCGCTGCCTGAACTGCCCGGTCTTCGCGCAAAGCGCGGCACGGTTGCTCGACCGGCCGTTGAGCGACGCGGACCTCGTTGTGCGTGCGGAATCGAGCGCACCCCGAGCGGCAGCGCGTGAAGCATCCGCGCAGACGCAATCCGCCCTCGCCTTTCGCGTCGCGGGCGAGTGGCTCGCGCTGCCGACGCGCGTGCTGCGCGAGATCGACGATATCCGCGCGATCCATTCGCTGCCGCATCAACGTTCGCGCGCCGTGCTCGGCGTCGTCAACGTGCGCGGCGCACTGACCGTGGCCGTCTCGCTCGGCGAGTTGCTGAACATGGACCGCGCCGCCGACACGAAGCAGGCCGCGCGCAACGGCTACGCGCGGATGCTGGTCGCGGCGCAAGACAGCGAGCCCGGTGCACCGCCCGTTGCCTTGCCCGTCGACGAAGTCGAAGGTGTGATCCGTTATGCGGACGCTGAACTGCTGCCCGTGCCCGCGACGCTCGCGCATGCCACCGCGTCGCACGCGCGAGGCGTGCTCGCGTGGCGCGGCGCAACCGTCGGGCTGATCGAGCCGGCGCGGCTGTTCGACTCGATTGCCCGGAGCCTGCGATGACCGACGACGATCAGTCGCTGCTCGAACTGTTCCGCGAGGAAGCCGCCGCGCAGACGCGCGTGCTGTCCGACGGGTTGCTCGCGCTCGAACATCGCCCCGCCGACGCTGCCGCGCTCGAAGCCTGCATGCGCGCCGCGCATTCGCTCAAGGGCGCGGCGCGCATCATCGGCTTGCAGGACGGCGTCGATATCGCGCATGTGATGGAAGAGTGCTTCGTCGGCGCGCAACGCGGTGAACTGCAACTGACGCCCGCGCATATCGACGTGCTGCTGCGCGGCGTCGATATGCTTTTGCGCGTGGGCGAAGCGAAGCCGGACGCGCCAGTCACGCGCGCCGATATCGACGGGTTCGTGGCGCGGATGGCGTCGCCCGAAAGCGCCGCGCACGAAACGGCCAACGGTGACGGGCCGCAACCCGCGCCGGACGTCGACGTGTACACGCAACTCCAGGCGCAGTTGCAGGCCGAAGCGCTCGCGCAACGGCAGGAAACGCCTGAAGCCGACCCCACTGTCCCGTCCGACGCCCCCGCGCAGCAAGACACCCATGCCTCGGCTCGCACCCCGGACCGCATGCTGCGCGTGCGCGCCGCGAATCTCGACCGCGTGTTGAGCCTGTCGGGCGAAGTGCTCGTCGAATCGCGCTGGCTCAAGCCGTTCGCGACCTCGATGCTGCGCCTCAAGCGCACGCAGCGCGAAACCTCACGCGCGCTCGACGCGCTCTACGACACCCTCGCCGAGCATCTCGACGATGCCGCGCTCGCGGCGCTCGCCGACGTGCGCACCTCGCTCAACAGCATGCAGCACACGCTCGGCGCGCGTCTCGACGAACTTGACCGCTTCGACCGCAGCAGCGCGAATCTCGCGCAACTGCTGTACGACGAAGCGCTGCAGTGCCGGATGCGACCGTTCGGCGACGCGACGCACGCCTACCCGCGCGTCGTGCGCGATCTGGCGCGCTCGCTCGGCAAGCGTGTGAAGTTCGAGATCGTCGGCACGTCGACGCAGGTGGACCGCGACATTCTCGACATGCTCGACGCGCCGCTCGGCCATCTGTTGCGCAACGCGCTCGATCACGGCATCGAGTCACCCGACGCGCGCATCGCGCGCGGCAAGCCCGCCGAAGCGCACGTGACGCTCGAAGCGCGCCACAGCGCGGGCAAGCTGCTGATCAGCGTCAGCGACGACGGCGCGGGCATCGATCTCGACAACGTGCGTGCGTCGGTGATCCGCCGCAAGCTCGCCGATGCGGACACGGCCGCGCGCCTGTCCGAACAGGAACTGCTCGACTTCCTGCTGCTGCCGGGCTTTTCGATGCGCGAGCAGGTCACGGACGTCTCGGGCCGTGGCGTGGGCCTCGACGCCGTGCATGAAATGGTCAAGGCCGTGCGCGGCACCGTGCGCATCGTCAACGAGCCGGGCCGCGGCTCGCGCTTCGTGATGCAGTTGCCGTTGACGCTTTCCGTGGTGCGCAGCCTGCTCGTCGACGTGGGCGGCGAGGCCTACGCGTTTCCGCTCGCGCATGTGCGCCGCACGCTCGAACTCGCGCGCGCGGATATCGACATGCTCGAAGGCCAGCAGCACTTCGCGTTCGACGGCAAGCCCGTCGGGCTCGTCACCGCGCATCAGCTGCTCGGCGCGCAGGCGGGCGTGGCGCGCGAGTCGGTGTCCGTCGTGGTGATCGGCGACGAACGGGAGACGTATGGGGTCGCCGTCGACCGCTTTCTCGGCGAGCGCATGCTCGTCGTGCAACCGCTCGACCCGCGTCTGGGCAAGATCCGCGACATCGCGGCGGGTGCGCTGATGGAGAACGGCGATGCCGTGCTGATCGTCGACGTCGACGACCTGTTGCGTTCGGTCGACAAGCTCGTGCGCGGCGGCCAACTCGACCGGATCGGCCGCGCGCACGACGTCGCCGCGCGCCAGCGCAAGCATGTGCTGGTGGTCGAAGATTCGTTGACGGTGCGCGAACTCGAACGCAAGCTGCTGGAAAAACGCGGCTACGCGGTGACGGTCGCCGTCGACGGGATGGACGGCTGGAACGCGCTGCATAACCAGGCGGACGGCACATTCGATCTCGTCGTCACCGATATCGACATGCCGCGCATGGACGGCATCGAGCTCGTCACGCTGATCAAGCGCGACCCGCTGTTCAAGTCCGTGCCCGTGATGATCGTGTCGTACAAGGACCGCGACGAGGACCGCCGGCGCGGGCTCGAAGCCGGCGCGGACTACTATCTCGCGAAGGGCAGCTTCCATGACGAAGCCTTGCTCGATGCGGTACGCGACCTGATTGGAGAGGCATCAGCATGAATATCGGCATCGCCAACGACCTGCCGCTCGCCGTCGAAGCGTTGCGCCGCGTGATCGCGCTGCGCCCCGAGCATCGCGTGCTGTGGGTCGCCGCCAATGGCGAGGAAGCCGTCGATTTCTGCGCCGCGCAGACGCCGGACGTCGTGCTGATGGACCTGATCATGCCGAAGACGGACGGCGTGGAAGCAACGCGCCGCATCATGGCGCGCACGCCCTGCCCGATCCTGATCGTGACGAGCAGCGTTGGCGCGAACACGTGGCGCGTCTATGAGGCGATGGGCGCGGGCGCGCTCGATGCCGTCGATACGCCGACGCTCGGCGGGCGCGGCATCGGCGAGTCGGCGCTGCTGATGCTGCAGAAGATCGACCAGATCGGCCAGCTGATGGACAAGCCCTGGGCGCCCCGGCAAACGGCCATCGCGCCGCTCACGCGCGATGCGCGGCGGCTGGTGGCGATCGGCGCGTCGGCGGGCGGGCCGGCCGCGCTCGCGACCGTGCTGGGCAGCCTGCCTGCGGACTTCGCCGCGCCCATCGTGATCGTGCAGCACGTCGACAAGGTGTTCGCCGACGGCATGGCGCAATGGCTCGACGGGCAGACGTCCATCCCGGTGCGCACCGCACGCGAAGGCGAGTTGCCGGCGGCAGGCGTCGCGCTGCTCGCGGCGACCAACGATCACATGCTGCTGACACAGAACGGCGCGCTGCACTACACTCGCGAGCCGGCCGAGATGCCCTACCGTCCTTCCGTCGACGTGTTCTTTCATAGTGTCGTCGAGCATTGGCCCGGCGAGGCACTCGGCGTACTGTTGACGGGCATGGGCCGCGACGGCGCGATCGGGCTGAAGGCGATGCGCGCGAAAGGCTACGACACGATCGCGCAGGACGAAGCGACGTGCGCCGTCTACGGCATGCCGAAGGCGGCCGCGACGCTGGGCGCGGCACGCCGGATTCTGCCGCTGGGCGGCATTGCCGGTCAGCTGGCGGCATTCGCGCGAGGCTGACTTCGCGCGAGACGGCAGGGGCAAAGACAGCAGCAGCAAGGCATTCGATGCAGGAGCGGCACGCAGTGAAACACCGGGACAACGCATGACCAGCACTTCCGACAGGGGTACGCACATGGACTTCGATCAAATCGGGGCACGGGACCAGGGGGGTTCCACATCGACGTCGGCCGACCGCGCGAATGCCGCGCTCGAAGCCGCGCGCGCCGCGCTGGAAACGGCCGCGCTGTCCGACGTGCCGATCATGGTGTTGCTGGTCGACGACCAGGCGATCGTCGCGGAAGCCGTGCGGCGCGCGCTTGCGAATGAAGACGGCATCGACCTGCACTACTGCGCGAGCGCCGACGAAGCCATCCATGCGGCCACCCACACGCGCCCCACGGTGATCCTGCAGGACCTCGTGATGCCCGGCATCGACGGGCTCACGCTGGTCAAGGCGTACCGCACGAACGCGAAGCTGCGCGACGTGCCCATCATCGTGCTGTCGACCAAGGAAGAGCCGACCATCAAGAGCGCGGCCTTCGCGGCGGGCGCGAACGACTATCTCGTCAAGCTGCCCGACCGGATGGAGCTGGTCGCGCGCATCCGCTATCACTCGCGCTCGTATGTGAACCTGCTGCAGCGCGACGAGGCGTATCGTGCGCTGCGCGAATCGCAGCAGCAACTGCTGGAAGCGAATCTCGAACTGCGCAAGCTGACGCAATCGGACGGGCTGACGGGGCTGTCGAACCGCCGTTATCTGGACGAATATCTGAACGCCGAATGGCGGCGTGGCATGCGCGCGCAAACGGAAGTGTCGATGCTGATGATCGACGTCGACAACTTCAAGCCGTACAACGACACCTACGGCCACGTCGCGGGCGACGAAGTGCTCAAGCAGATTGCGTCGACGGTGGAGGGCTGCCTCGGGCGGCCCGGCGATCTCGCGGCGCGGTTCGGCGGCGAGGAGTTCGCGGTCGTGCTGCCGGGCACGTCGGCGGGCGGCACGCGCCTGCTTGCCGAGAAGATCCGGCTCGAAGTGGAAGCGCTGCGCATTGCGCATGCGGGATCGCCGTCGGGGCAATACGTGACGATCAGCGTCGGCTGCGCGACGCAGGTTCCCGCGCCGGACGCGCAGATGACGGCGCTGATTGAAGCTGCCGATCTCGCGCTCTATCGTGCGAAGCGCGATGGGAAGAACCGCGTGGCGGCGATGGAAAGCGGCCGGAGTGAAACGCGCTCGGGCGCTGCTTGATCGGTTGGATGGGGGGCTGGAGCGGGCGTTCGTTGATGTTGGGTTTCGGGTGGTTGGGCGTGAGTCGGGGTGAGGGTGTGGGTTTTGTGTGGGTTTTGGTTTTGTGTGGGTTTGGCTTTGCGCTGGCATCCGCGATGCGTTAGCGCGCTTCACGCGTTGCCCCTGTGCGGGGCGGCACCTACTTTTCTTTGCCGCCGCAAAGAAAAGTAGGCAAAAGAAAGCGGCTCACACCGCCAATTCTTGACGTTTGTCCTGGGGCCCCCAACGTCCCCACACTTCGCACGGCAACGCCCTTGTTCGTGTGCGTTGCCAGCGCTTCAAATGAGCGCATCACCTGCTTCAATTACCCGTACTCGTGCAAATGGCAGCGAATGGTATGCGCCGCCCAGGTGGCAAACTGTGTGTAGGTTGTCGCGTCGTATAGGGTGGCGCTCTTACCGCGTGGAACGCATGCCCTATCGGTCCGGAGTGATGCGCGTATGGCGCGAAAGCCGACACACAGTTTGCCACCTGGGCGGCGGTGGACTGTCTGGCGTGGCGTGCTGAAATGCGGTTGCGTGAAGCGGGTGAGGCGCTCATTCGGAGCGTTGGCAACGAACGTGGGTCACGTGGTTGCCGTGTGAAGTGTAAGAACCTGTGGGGGCCCTCAGGCAAGAAGAAATGTTGGCGGTGTGAGCCGCTTTCTTTTGCCTACTTTTCTTTGCGGCGGCAAAGAAAAGTAGGTGCCGCCCCGCACAGGGGCAACGCGTGAAGCGCGCTAACGCATCGCGGATGCCAGCGCCAAGTCAAGCCCACACAAAACCAAAACCCACACAAAACCCACACCCTCACCCCGACTCACGCCCAACCACCCGAAACCCAACATCAACGAACGCCCGCTCCAGCCCCCCATCCAACCGATCAAGCAGCGCCCGGGCGGCGCTCAAGCCAATCCTCATCCCATCCACCCGCACCGTCGTCAGTTGCGGCATCGTTTCCGTCGCGAACTCAAGATCGCCGAAACCACAAATCGCGAGACACCCAGGCACCTCAAGACCCATGCGCCGCGCCGCGCCCAACGCTCCAATTGCCAGCAAGTCCGAGCCGCAAAATACAGCATCGACATCAGGCGCATCTTGCAACAACCGGGGCAACGCACTCTTCCCGGTAGCCACCGAACTAGGCGGCGCGACGATCGCTTCGGCCACCTCCGTCATACCCGCCTGCGCGAGCCGCTCGCGAAAGCCCGCGCGCCGCGCGAGCGCGCGCACGTCGCTCGCCGAAATCAACCCGGGCCGCTTCGCGCCGCGCGCCAGAAAACGCTCCGCCACCGCGACGCCGATCTGGTAATGCGAGAAGCCGACCAGCATATCGATCGGCGTGTCCGTCATGTCCCACGTTTCGACCACAGGAATGCCGACATTGCGCAGCCGCTCACGCAGCGAATCCGTATGCGCGACGCCCGTCAGCAGCACGCCTTCGGGACGTCGGCTCAATACCGTATCGAGCAGGCTTTCTTCGTTCGTGTCGCTATAGCCGCTCAGCGCAAGCAGCACTTCATACCCCGCGCGCGACATGGTTTCGCTGAACACCTGAATGGTCTCGGAGAACAGCGAGTGCGCGACAGTCGGCACGATGGCTGCAATCAGCCGCGAACGCGCCGACGACAAACCGCCCGCCAGGCGGTTCGGCACATAGCCGAGTTTCTGCACGACCTGCCGCACGCGTTCGAGCGTTTCAGGCGCAACGGACGCCGGATTGTTGAACACGCGCGAGACCGTGATGGGCGACACGCCCGCCTGCGCCGCGACATCCGTGATGCGCAAGCCCTTCGGCCCGCCCCGCGTGCGACGCGCGGGCGCTGCCTTGAGATCGATCGGTGCGTCGGTTGGCTTGGCGGTCGGCATGAGTGATGGAGGGGATGACGTTGCGCGGCTATTGTAGCCAATGGCGCAATCGTGAATTATTCAGTGACGGGCGCGGCGTTGACGCCCTGCACTGCACGCCCGCTACGCCGCAGAACGAACGTCGTCACGCACGCGAAAATCAGCATGCAGGCAGCGGGAATCAGCATTGGCGCCTGCGTGCTGCCCGTGGTCTGCTTGACGAACGGCACGAGGTTCTGCGCGATGAAGCCGCCAATGTTGCCGAGCGAGTTGATCGCCGCGATGCCCGCCGCAGCGCGCGCGCCGAACAGGAACTTCGGCGGCAACGTCCAGAAGCATGGAATCAGCAAATACATGCACGGCGCGCCGAAGCACAGCGCGACGAAGCGCAACGTGTTGGTCGGCAAAAACACCGACGACAGAAAGAACACCATGCCCAGCAGCGACGAAGCAAGCATCGCGATGATCGCGCGATTGCCCGCGCGCAGTTTCGACGGCAGCCACGCGAGCACGATCGTCGCCATCAGCCACGGAATGATGTTGAGAAAACCGTTCGTCGTGTTGCTGACGCCGAAGCCCTTCACGAGCGTCGGCAGCCAGTAGCTGACGCCGTAGACGGAGATCGACAGCATCATGTAGTAGAGCGCCATGCCGATCACGCGCGGCTCGGTGAGCACGCTCAGGAGCGTGCCGTGACGCGCGGCGCTCTTGCGCGCCTGCGCGCTTTCGCTTTCCAGTGTGCGCGCGAGCCAGTTCTTCTCTTCGTCGTCGAGGAACTTCGCTTCGCGCGGCGATGCGGGCAAGCAGAACAGCACGACGAGCGTCAGCAGCACGGAAGGAATGCCCGTCACGACGAACACCAGCTGCCAGCCTTGGAGTCCGAGCACACCGCCCTTGTCGAGCAGCCAGCCGCAGATCGGCGCGCCGACCATGTTGCCCAGACTGCTGCCCACCGTGAAATAACCGAGCATCCGTACGCGATGCCGCTGCGGAAACCACAGCGTCAGGTAATAGATCACGCCGGGATAAAGCCCCGCTTCCGACGCGCCCAGCAGAAAGCGCAGCCCATAGAACATCGTCGCGTTCTGCGTGAACGCCAGCAGGATCGTCACGACGCCCCACGTGAACATGATGCGCGCCATCCACTTTGGCGCGCCGTACTTGTGCAATAGCACGTTGCTCGGCACTTCGAAGATCAGATAGCCGATGAAGAACAGCGACGCGCCCAACCCATACGCTACTTCCGACAACCCGAGGCTCCCAAGCATCTGCAGCTTCGCGAAGCTGATGTTCGAGCGGTCGATATACGCGACCAGATACAGCAGGCCAAGCAAGGGCATGAGCCGCAAGCCGAGCCGATTGATGAGGCGCGATTCGTCGATCGCTGAAGTGACGGTGTTCACGGTGTCTCCCGGGTCCGGCTGCATGCGCGCGGGCCTCGTTGTGCAGGTTTTCGTTGCGACGCTGCGTGCGTTACTGCTTCTGCGCTTCGCGCCACGCCTTGTAGGCAGCCAGCGTTTCCTCGTTCGGCGGATACGTGCCGCGCAGCGGACTGCCTTCGGCGATGCGCTGCTGGATGAACACTTCGAGCTGCTCCTGCTCGGTCGCGTCGCGCGCGACGTCTTCGGCCATTTCGCGCGGCACGATCACCACGCCGTCCACGTCCGCGACGACGATATCGCCCGGATAGACGGCTACGCCGCCGCAGGCGATAGGCACGTTCATGTCGACGGCATGGTGCTTCGCGAGGTTCAACGGGGCACTCGCGCCCGCGCACCAGATCGGCAGGCCCAGTTCGGAGATCGTGCCGCTGTCTCGCACCGCGCCGTCGGACACCATGCCCGCGACGCCGCGCTTCGCGAGGCGCAACGTGAGGATCGAACCCGTCGATGCCACCGTGCGATCCCCGCGGCAGTCCTGCACCAGGACGCTGCCGGGCGGCGCCGTTTCCACCGCTTTGCGCTGCGGATGGTCGGGGTCCTGAAACACGCCGACATGATCGATGTCCTCGCGCGCGGGGATATTGCGCAGCGTGAACGCGGGGCCGACCAGGTTCGGCGCGCCCGGCGCGGGCTTCACGAGCGGCGCGACGCCTTGCAGGAACACGTTGCGCAGGCCGCGCTTGAAGAGTTGCGTGGTGAGCGTCGCGGTGCTCACGTGACGGAGTTGTTCGAGCGCCTCGGCGCTCACGGTCGTTTCGGATGCGGTCATTTTGTGTGGGCTATGACAGTGTTCGTGTTAGTGGATTTCCGGCTCATTGCTGTTCGCTTCGTGGGCTTCATGCGAAGGCGCCGCCAGTTTCTCTTCGAGGAAGTCGAAGTCGCAACCCTTGTTCGCCTGGGTCACGTGCAACTGATGCATGACGCCGAAGCCGCGTTCGAATGGACGCTTCGGCGGCTTCCATGCTGCTTTGCGCGTCGCGAGTTCGGCGTCGCTGACGTCGAGATGCAAGCGGCGGGCCGTTACGTCGAGCTCGATGATGTCGCCGTCCTTCACCAGCGCAAGCGGGCCGCCGACGAACGACTCCGGCGCCACGTGCAGCACGCATGCGCCATAGCTGGTGCCGCTCATGCGCGCATCGGAGATGCGCAGCATGTCGCGCACGCCCTGCTTGAGCAGCTTTTGCGGGATCGGCAGCTGGCCCCACTCGGGCATGCCCGGCGCGCCGACGGGTCCGGCATGTTGCAGCACGATCACCGAATCGGCCGTCACGTCGAGGTCTTCGCTGTCGATGCGCGCGGCCATGTCGCCATAGTCCCTGAACACGACAGCCGGGCCCCGGTGCTTGTGCAGATGCGGTTCCATCGCGGCGGGCTTGATCACGGCGCCATCGGGCGCGAGGTTGCCCGACAGCACGGCGAGCCCATCGCGTTCGACGACGGGATTGCCGCGCTTGCGGATCACGTCGTCGTTGAAGATTTCCGCGCCCGCGATGTTCTCGCCGAGCGTCTGGCCGCTCACCGTCATCTGCGTGCCGTCGATCAGTTCGCCCAGTTCGGCCAGCAGCGCGCGCAGGCCACCCGCGTAATAGAAATCCTCCATCAGATACTGGCCCGCTGGGCGGATGTTGCCGAGCACGGGCGTCACGCGCGCAAGCTCGTCGAAACGCGCCGTGGTCAGGTCGATGCCCGCGCGGCGCGCAACGGCGACGAGGTGCACGATCGCGTTCGTCGAGCCTGACATCGCGAGCACGGTGGTGACGGCGTTATCGAAGGATTTCGCGGTGAGCAGGTCCGACGGCTTCTGGTCGGTCCACACCATCTCGACGATGCGCTGGCCCGTCAGCGATGCAAATTGAGCGTGCCGCGAATCGGCGGCGGGGATCGACGAGAAACCCGGCAGCGTGAGGCCGAGCGCTTCCGTCGCGCTCGTCATCGTCGAGGCCGTGCCCATGGTCATGCAGTGCCCCGGCGAACGCGCGATGCCGCTTTCGATGCCCTTCCATTCGTCTTCCGTGATCTTGCCCGCACGCAGTTCCGCCCAGTACTTCCATGTATCCGAACCGCTGCCGAGCGTGCGGCCATTCCAGTTGCCGCGCAGCATCGGGCCGGCGGGCAGATAGATGGCCGGCAAGTCCATGCTGATCGCGCCCATCAGCAGACCGGGCGTGGTCTTGTCGCAGCCGCCCATCAGCACGCAGCCGTCGAACGGATACGACTTCAGCAGTTCTTCCGTCTCCATCGCGAGGAAGTTGCGGTAGAGCATCGTGGTCGGCTTCTGGAACGGCTCGGCAAGCGTCATCACGGGCATTTCGACGGGAAAACCGCCCGCCTGCCAGATACCGCGCTTCACTTCCTCGACGCGCTGCTTGAAGTGCGTGTGGCACGAGTTGATCTCGCTCCACGTATTGACGACGGCGATCACCGGCTTGCCCATGTAGTCCGACGAGTGATAGCCCATCTGCGCGGTGCGCGAGCGGTGGCCGAACGAACGGAGATCGTTGACGCCATACCAGCGGTAGCTGCGCAACTCTTCAGGCTTCTTGCGATTCGAGGACAAATCAGTCTCCTTGGTAACGCTATCATTTCCGGCCGTACAGACACGCGGCGGGACATCATGGACAGTCTTTCGCAACGGCGAAACGATGACGGGATCGACGGATGGTAGCGTTATCATCTGGCGCAGTCCGCCAGGGATAGTACGGAGAGGCGAAGGAAAACGAGAGCGGAAAAGACCGCGCGCGGGAACGCCGTATCCGCGTCAGACGTCTTTCGAGTCGAACACGAGCAGTTCGACGCCCGCCTGCGCGAAGTTCTGCAGATCGGCGGTGGTGGCGGCGGCTTCGGGCGTGCCCAGCGCTTGCTGCAGCGACTCGAAGCTGTCGAAGCTGAGGATGGCCGCCAGCGCATAAGGCGATTCGCCCTTCGCGACGGCCACCGGCCCGACGCTGACTTCGTAGCGCCGCAAGCCGGGAATCGACTTCGCGAGCGGCACGTGTTTGTCGAAGTAATGGGCGTCGAATGCGTTGCGGTCGGCTGGGGTCTTGTAGAGCGCGATGAGCTTTGCCATGTGAGGCCTCCTGAAACGGACGTTCAGTGCAAGGTTGCTTGATGCCACATGCTGCCAGGTCGACGGTGCGTGGATTTTACGCTCGGCATCTGCCATTCCCGTGTCGAAGGGACGCATTCCAGACGCGGCGCCGCGAGCGCCCCGCCCGTCATGCCGACGGACGCCGGCGCAACGCCCACCAGCCGGCCAGCACGGTAAAGCTCACCACCAGCAGCACCATCACCCAGAAACCGTGCTTGTTTTCCGCGAGGGGCACGCCGCCCACGTTCATCCCGAACAGACCCGCGATGATGTTGATGGGCAGCGCGAGCACCGTCACGATGGTCAGCGTGAACAGCGTGCGGTTGGTCTGCTCGTTCAGGCGCGCGGCGATCTCTTCCTGCAGAAGCTTGATGCGCTCCGCGAGGCCCGACAGGTCGCCGAGCACCAGCGAGAACTCTTCCGTCGAATCGCGCAGGCTTTGCACATCGACGGGCGACAGCCACGCAGGCGGCCGCACCAGCAACCGGAAGATCGAGCCCGGCTCCGGTGCGAGCAGCCGTTGCAGCCGCACGAGCACGCGCCGCATCGCGCCGAGGTCGCGGCGGCTTTGCCAGGCGCGCTGCGATAGAAAATGATCTTCGATGCGGTCCACTTCGACGCTGGTTCTGCGCACGATTTCCACCAGCAGATCGGCCTGGTCGCGCAGCAGATGGATCAGCAGTTCAGCCGCCGTATCGAAACTCTCGCCGTTGCGCACCGACGCGCGCAGCCGGTCGACCGAGCGCAGCTGCTTCAGGCGCGCCGTCACCATGATCCGCTTGTGCGTGTAGACCCACAGCGTCGCGATTTCGGAAGGCGTCTGCTCGAAGTCGTACATCACGTCGTTGACGACGGCGAGCAGCGCGCCATGCTGGTGCTCGATACGCGTCGAATGCGAGCCTTCGCGCAGGGCTTCGAAGAAGGTGTCGGGCAGATCGAGGTGCGTGCGCATCCAGCGCTCGCTCGACACATGCGCGAGATTGAAATGCAGCCAGAGGAATTCGCCCGGATGGGCGCCCGACCCTTTCGCCTCGTGTCGGCATTCGGCGAGCCATTCGGCTGCTGTGTCGGTATCGACGGCCAGGCCGGGCTTGTCGGGTGAAAAGCGGAATCCGCAGACGAGGCCGGAGCGGTCGGCCCCATAGGTGGCGGGCGCCAGGTTCAAAGTCATGTGCGTTTCGAGGTGGGGTCCGCGAAAGCGTCATTCTGACATGAGCAAACGGCAGAAACGTTACGTGACAGCTGCTTGACGTGTATTTGTCGAAGCCTTGACAGCGTTTTGACAGGCTCCCGCAACGCCCTGCCTGCAAGCGTCGCGAGGAACCTGTCAGTCAGGCGAGACCTCAGGCGCTGAAGCCGCCATCGATCATCAGGTTCGCGCCCGTCACGAAGGCCGCTTCCGGGCTGGCGACATACGCGACCATGCCGGCGATTTCGTCGGCCTTCCCGTGACGCGGGATCGCCATCAGACCATGCAGCGACTCCGCGAATTCACCTGCCTCCGGGTTCATGTCGGTATTGACGGGACCGGGCTGCACGTTGTTGACCGTGATGCCCTTCGGGCCGAGATCACGCGCGAGACCTTGCACGAACCCTTGCAGCGCCGACTTGCTCATCGCGTAGACCGCGCCGCCCGCAAACGGCATGCGATCGGCGTTCGTGCTGCCGATATTGATGATCCGTCCGCCCTCGCCCATATGCGCGAGCACCGCCTTCGACGCCACGAACACGGCGCGCACGTTGACCTGCACGGTCGCGTCGAAGTCCTCGAGCGAGAAGACGTCGAGCGTGCCCAGGCGCAGCACGCCGGCGTTGTTCACGAGAATATCGATCTTGCCGAGCTGGCGCGCCGTCTCGTTGATCGCGTTGGTCAGCGCCGCTGCGTCGGCGACGTCCGCCTTGACGGCAACGGCACGGCCGCCCGCCTTCTCGATGCTCGCGACGAGTTCGTTCGCGCCCGCAGCCGAGCTGTGATAAGTGAAAGCGACCGTCGCGCCTTCGCTTGCCAGCCGGCGCACAACCGCCGCACCGATGCCGCGCGCGCCGCCCGTGACGAAAGCTACCTTGCCTTGCAGATTCGAGTTCATGTTGTGCTCCAGTGGGTTTGTTGATCAGGTGAGGCCAGTATGGCGAGCGGATTGCATTGCCGGTAGTATCGAATCACGACTAACAGTTTCAACCGCAGGTATAAGCTACAGATACGGCAGCATCACGACGGATATCACATGGAAGCGCTGAACCTCATTGAATCTTTCATACAGTCCGCCGAAACGGGCAGCTTTTCGGCGGCGGCGCGGCGCCTCGGCCTGACGCCCGCCGCCGTCAGCAAGAACGTCGCGCGGCTCGAAACGCATCTTGGCGTGCGGCTCTTTCATCGCAGCACGCGCAAGCTCACCATGACGCCAGGCGGCGAGCAACTCTGGGCCGACGCGGGCAGTCCGTTCGCCAGCCTGCAGGACGCGTTTGCGCGCGCCGCGCAGCAAGGCGGCCAGCCGTCGGGCGTGCTGAAGGTCAGCATGGCCGTCGCGTTCGGGCGCGAGTATCTGCTGCCCTTGCTCGGCGAGTTCCTCGAACGCTATCCCGACATCGTGCCCGACTGGCACTTCGACAACCGGGCCGTCGACCTGATCGCGGGCGGCTTCGATGCGGCGATCGGCGGCGGGATCGAGTTGACGCAAGGCGTGGTCGCGCGCGATCTGGCGCGGCCCGCCGTGATCGTCGCGGCGTCGCCGGCCTATATGGCGGGCCGGCCGCTGCCCGCGCATCCGTCCGATCTCGCCGAACTGGACGGCATCGCGCGGCGCTCCAGCAGCACGGGCCGTCTGCGCGCGTGGACGATGCGCAATCAGGTCGGCGAGGAAGCGCTCGCCGAATGCAAGACGCGGATGATCTTCGACGATCCCGAAGCAATGGCGCACGCGGCGCTGGCCGGTCTCGGCGTCGCATTCCTGCCGACGCCGCACGCCGCGCGGTGGCTCGAAAACGGCCAGCTGATGCGGCTCTTGCCCGGCTGGTACGCGGAACTCAGCCCGCTCACGATTTACTACCCGAACCGCAAGCTGCTGCCCGCCAAGACGCGCGTGTTCGTCGATTTCGTCGTCGAAGCGTTCCGTGAGCGGCGGCTCGCCGCGCGCTTTGACGCGCGCTGATCGCCGCTCTCCGCACAATCCATGACAGGGTTTCCCTGTACGCAAGCCCACGCCTCAGTTGTCGATATATCAGATGGAGACATGCGTGCCGCATTGCAGCGCGGCGCGTCCACATTTCATATATCGCCCACGTAGCGAGGCGTCCGAATGCTGAAGCTGAGTTTTACCCAGAAACTGTGGTTGCCGCTCGTCATCAGTCTGATCGCCTTGCTGCTGGTGTCGGTGTCGGCGGCGTATCTGTCGCGCGAAACGCGCATCGAGGAACGCAAGAACGACCTCGTGAACGTCGCGCACGTCGGGCTGTCGCTGGTCGAGGAATACGCGAAGCTCGCCCAGAGCGGCAAGCTGAGCGAAGCGGACGCGCGCCAGGAAGCGCTCGCCCGGTTGCGCGACATACGCTACGGCGAGGACGGCTACTTCCTCGTGATCGATTCGACGCCGCGCATGATCATGCATCCGATCAAGCCTGCGACGAACGGCAAGGATCTCGCCGGCACCGCCGACGCGGACGGCCGCCATCACTACGTGGCTTTCGCCAAAGTCGCGCAATTGCCCGATGGCGGCTTCGTCGATTACGTGTTTCCGCATTCGCGCCCGGCGTCGGCAGCGGGGCCCGCTGAAGCCGTCGACAAGATTGGCTACGTGGTGCGCTATGCGCCGTGGGACTGGATCATCGCAACGGGCGCCTATGTCGACGATATCGACGCGGCCTTCATGCGCTCGCTGTATCTGATTGGCGGCGTGTTCGCCGCCATTGCGTTGCTGCTGGCCACGCTCGTCGCGCTGACCAATCGCAGCATCCAGCGCACGATCGGCGGCGATCCCGGCTATGCGGCGGACGTCGCGAACGCGATTGCCGTCGGCGACCTCACCGTGTCGATCGACACGCGCACCGACGACGAGCGCAGCCTGCTGCGAGAAATGCGCCGCATGCGCGACACGCTGACGGACACGATCCGCGCCATCAAGCACGCCGCCGATCACGTCGCGACGGGCGCCGGAGAAATCGCGAGCGGCAACGCGGACCTGTCGTCGCGCACCGAGAATCAGGCCGCTTCGCTGCAGGAGACGGCGGCGAGCATGGAGCAGATGACGTCGATGGTGCGGCAAACGGCCGAAAACGCGCGCACCGCGAGCGAGCTGGCCGAAAGCGCCGCGCAGATCGCGAACCAGGGCAGCGTGATGGTCGGCGAGGCGGTGACGACGATGCGCGATATCTCGACGGAATCGCAGAAGATGGTCGAGGTGATCGAGGTCATCGAGAGCATCGCATTCCAGACCAACATTCTCGCGTTGAACGCCGCTGTCGAAGCGGCGCGCGCGGGCGAACAGGGACGCGGCTTCGCCGTCGTCGCGGGCGAAGTGCGGACGCTCGCGCATCGCAGCGCGGGCGCCGCCAAGGAAGTGCGGCAACTGATCAGCCGCGCCGTCGACAGGGTCGGCAGCGGCGCGGGCCTCGTCGAACGCACGGGCACGACGATCCAGCAGGCCCGCGATGCAATTGCGAGCGTCACGGGCGTGATGCAGGAAATCGCCGCAGCCGCCGCCGAACAGAGCGCGGGTATCGATCAGGTGAATCTCGCCGTCACGCAGATGGACAGCCTCACGCAGGAAAACGCGGCGCTCGTCGAACAGGCAGCCGCCGCTGCGCATTCGCTGACCGAGCAGGCTGGGCGGTTGAAGACCTCGGTCGACGCCTTCCAGGTGGCCGACGCCGTGGTCTGATGGTTCGGCGCAGGGATCTGGTTGGACCACTTTGGAGCCGCTGACAGCGGCTCAACCCTGCCGTTCGCGGATACTGCGCACGAAGTCGATATGCGTGTGCATTGCGGTGCGCGCTTCTTCCGGGCGCCGCGAACAGATTGCATCGCTCACCGCACGATGCTGGATCAGCAGTTGCTCCGATTCCGCCGGGCCCTGCAGGCGCACGTCCGTGCCGCTGATCGTGATGTGTTCGCGCAGCATGCCGAGCACGCTGGTATGCAGATGCAGGAACATCGTGTTGTGCGACGCGAGCGCGATGGCGTCGTGCAGCTGCGCGTCGGCGGCGGCTTCGCTGTCCTTGTCGTCGCAAGCGTGCGAGCGTTCCAGTTCGCGCATCATTGAACGGATGCGCCTGATATCCGCCTGCGTCGCGCGCATTGCCGCGAAGTAGGCTGTTGCGCCTTCCAGCACGCGGCGAAATTCGAGAATGTCGTCGCGCAAGACCGGGTGATCCGCAACCAGTTGCCCCCACGGCGATGCGATGCCCGCGCGCAACTGGTCGGTCGCGAACACGCCCGCGCCGCGCCGGCTCTGCAACAGGCCGCGCGCCGCCAGCCGCTGGATCGCTTCGCGCACCGTGTTGCGCGACACGTCGTACTGTTCGGCCAGCGCGCGCTCGGCGGGCAGCCGCGAACCCGGCGGCCATGTGCCGTCGAGCAGCGACGTTTCCATCTGCCGCATCACGCCCTCCACCCTGCCCCGCTCTCTCGTACCCGTCGCCATACGCTTCCCTTGCTGCGTCGCTCATGCTTAAGTGGTCCAACCAATTTGTATTGTCGCGCACATTTGGGAATCATGCGTCAACGATTCAAGCGATCCGCGCGAGCCGCATCCGATGCCGACAGCGCACAAAGCGGACGAACAAGCGGAAGTACTCTGGAGCGAGATATGAAGGAAAGGCACTATCCGGCGGCCCCACGCGACGTCTATCTGTTCGCGACCTGCCTCGTCGATCTGTTCGTCCCCGAAGCCGGGCTCGACGCGGTGAAGCTGCTCGAACGCGAAGGGCTGGTCGTGCACTTTCCTCAGGAGCAAAGCTGTTGCGGCCAGCCCGCGTATAGCAGCGGCAATCCCGAACAGGCGCGCGACGTTGCGCGCGCCCAGCTCGATCTCTTCTCGAAACCGTGGCCTGTCATCGTGCCGTCGGGTTCGTGCGCGGGCATGATGCGCCACCACTGGCCCAAGCTGTTCGCCGACGATCCCGCGATGGCGCAAAAAGCGCAAGCGCTCAGCGAACGCGTGTACGAGCTGAGCGAATTCCTGCTGCGCGTGCTGCAGATCGAACTACCCGCCTCCACCGACGCGCCGTCCGAACGCGTCGTGCTGCACACGTCGTGCGCGGCGCGGCGCGAAATGGGCACGCGCGTGCACGGCGTCGAACTCGTCGATGCGTTGCCGGGCGTCACGCGCATCGAACACGAGCGCGAATCGGAATGTTGCGGTTTTGGCGGCACGTTTTCGCTGAAACATCCCGACATTTCCGGCGCGATGGTACGCGACAAGGTCGCCTCCGCTTGCGCGACGGGCTGCGAGCGGATCGTTTCCGCCGATTGCGGTTGCCTGCTGAACATCGGCCATGCGGCCCGTCACCAGGGCGCGCCTGTCGAAGTCGAACATATCGCGAGTTTTCTGTGGCGGCGCACGCAACGCGCCGATGCAAAAAACACGGGAAGCAAAGCATGAACGCGCGCGAACGCATGCTCGGACGGTTGCGCGCCGCTGCGCCCGCTCAGGTTTCAGGCGACGAACTGGAACGCCTCGACCAACGGATCGACCTGCATTACGACAGCCGCCGCGCCGCGCTGCCGACGCACGCGCTGGTCGAATCGATGCAAGCGGCGCTGACCGCCTCGCATGCCGAAGTGTTTCGCGCGACGGATCGCACGTGGCCCGGGTTGATCGCGCAACGTTTGCGCGATGCGAACGTGAAGCGCCTGCTGCTCGATACGTCGCGTGCGGAAGGTGCTGCGTTGAAGCAGGCGTTGCCCGCTTCCGTGGCGACGCGCCACTACGATCAGCCGATCGAAAACTGGAAAGGCGAACTGTTCGACACCATCGACGCAGGCTTCACGGTCGCGCGTTCGGGTCTCGCGTCGACGGGCACGCTGATCGTCGCGCCCGACGCCGGTTCGCCGCGCACGATGTCGCTCGTGCCGCCGCTGCATATCGCCCTCGTCTACGCGCATTCGCTGCACGCCGACCTGCACGCCGCGATGCGCGCCGAGCACTGGCAGGCGGGCATGCCGACCAACCTCGTGATGATCTCCGGCCCGTCGAAGACTTCCGATATCCAGCAAACGCTCGCCTATGGCGCGCATGGCCCGCGCGAACTGTGGGTCGTGATCGTCGAACATCAGGACGATGCGGCTGCCGCCACGGATGGAGACGCAGCATGAACGCCACCCCGATGCACTTCGTGCCGTCGCAGGACTTCAAGGCGCGCGCCCGCGCCGCGCTCGACGATCTCAAACTGCGCAGCAGCTTTCGCGGCGCGATGGACTTTCTGCAAACGAAGCGCCGCGCGCAGTTTCCCGACGACGACGAGTTGCAGCATCTGCGCGATCTCGGCGAAGCGGTGCGGCGTCATGCGCTGTCGCGCCTGCCCGATCTCCTCGTGCAGCTCGAAGCCAGTCTCACCGCGCGCGGCGTCCACGTGCATTGGGCCGAAACCGCCGCCGAAGCGAACGCGATCATCCACGGCATCGTGCAATCGCACCACGCGAAGCGTGTGATCAAGGGCAAGTCGATGGCGAGCGAGGAAATCGAGCTCAACCATTATCTCGAAGCGCGCGGCATCGACTGTATCGAGTCGGACATGGGCGAGTACATCGTGCAACTCGCGCACGAAAAGCCGTCGCATATCGTGATGCCCGCGATCCACAAGACGAAGGCCGATATCGCCGGACTGTTCGAGCAGCACATTCCCGACACACGCTACACGGAAGACGTCGACGAACTGATCCAGACGGGACGCCGTGCGCTGCGCCGCGCATTCGTCGATGCCGACATCGGACTGTCGGGCGTCAACTTCGCGGCGGCGGATACAGGCACGCTGTGGCTCGTCGAGAACGAAGGCAACGGACGCCTGTCGACCACCGTGCCCGACGTGCATATCGCGATCATGGGCATGGAGAAAGTGGTCGAGAAGCTCTCGCATATCGTGCCGCTGTCCAGCCTCTTGACGCGCTCCGCCACGGGCCAGGCGATCACGACGTACTTCAATCTGATCACCGGACCGCGCCGCGAAGGCGAGCGCGACGGTCCGCGTGAAATGCATGTGGTGCTGCTCGACAACGGGCGCACGCAGGCCTATGCGGACGAGCAACTGCGCGCGACGCTGCAATGCATCCGCTGCGGCGCGTGCATGAATCATTGCCCCGTGTACACGCGTATCGGCGGACACGCTTATGGCACGACGTATCCGGGTCCGATCGGCAAGATCATTTCGCCGCATCTGCTCGGTCTCGAAGAAACGGCCGACCTGCCGACGGCATCGAGCCTGTGCGGCGCATGCGGCGAAGTGTGCCCGGTGCGCATTCCGATTCCCGAACTGCTGGTGCGGCTGCGCACGGAAGCGAATCGCAATCCGCACGAAGTGGTCGCGCATCCGCTGCGCGGACAGGGCGCGAAGTTCAGCCGCGAGGAACAGTTCGTATGGCGTTTCTGGAGCGGCGCGTTCGCGCATCCGCGCGCGTACAAGGTGTTGCGCTGGGCGGCGACCAGGCTGCGCGCATTCGCGCCGAAGCACCAGATGGGCTGGACCCGCCACCGCGAGCCGCTGAAGCCCGCGGCGCGCAGTCTGCATGATCTGATGCGCGAGCGCGGCCAACCCGAGTAACGCGCTTTCAACCGCTGAACGACACACGTGCATCGCCCTCGCGGCGATGCACCGGGCGCGGCTGCGTGCCGCCAAAAAGAATTCATTGACAGCATATTCGGAGGAGACCGACATGCACCCGTGGTATCAGACCTACCTGCCCCTCGGCAGCCTCTGGCTATCCGCGCTCGCGGCCAGCATCCCCATCATCTTTTTCTTCATCGCGCTGGCGGGACTGCGCCTGAAGGGTCATGTCGCGGCAGCAGGTACGCTGGCGCTGTCGCTGGCTGTCGCGATCTTTGCGTATGGCATGCCGGCGCAGCAGGCGTTCGCGGCGGCGGGCTTCGGCTTCGCCTACGGCTTGTGGCCGATCGCGTGGATCATCGTCACGGCCGTGTTCCTCTACAAGCTGGTCGTGAAGACGGGACAGTTCGACATCATCCGCGCATCCGTGCTCGCGCTGACGGACGACCAGCGTCTGCAACTGCTGCTGATCGGCTTTTCGTTCGGCGCGTTTCTCGAAGGCGCGGCAGGCTTCGGCGCGCCCGTCGCGATCACGGCGGCGCTGCTCGTCGGGCTGGGTTTCGATCCGCTCAAGGCCGCGGGTCTGTGCCTGATCGCGAACACCGCGCCCGTCGCGTTTGGCGCGATGGGTATTCCTATCATCGTCGCGGGCCAGGTGACGGGCATCGACCCGTTTCTGATCGGCGCGACGGCGGGCCGCCAGTTGCCGCTGCTGTCGCTCGCCGTGCCGTTCTGGCTCGTGTTCATGATGGACGGCAAGCGCGGCCTCAAGGAAACGTGGCCGGCCGCACTGGTCGCGGGCGGCAGCTTCGCCGTCACGCAATACTTCACGTCGAACCACATCGGACCTGAACTGCCCGACATCACGTCGGCGCTCGTCAGCCTCGTCGCACTCGCGTCGTTCCTGAAGGTCTGGCAGCCGCGCCGCGCTCGCGATACCGCACGCGGCGCGGTGAGTGGCGGTGCAGCGGCGTTGTCGGGCTTTGGCGGCACGGGTGGCTTTGGAGGCGGTTCGAATGGCGCTGCGGGCGTCAGCCGTCGCGCGTCGCCTTATACGCTTCTTCAGACCATCCGCGCGTGGGCGCCGTTCGGCATTCTGACCGCCGTCGTCACCGTCTGGAGCCTGCAACCGTTCAAGGCGCTGTTCGCCGCGAACGGTGCGCTGGCGTGGAGCATCCTCAAGTTCAAGGTGCCCGCGCTCGATCAGCTCGTGATGAAGACGGCGCCCATTGTCGCGACGCCGAAAGCGTACGAAGCCGTGCTCAAGATCGATCTGCTCCCGGCAGTCGGCACGGCAATCCTCGCGACGGCACTGATCTCGATGGTGTTGCTGCGCGTGAAGCCGCGCGACGCGCTCGCGACATTCGTCGACACGCTGAAGGAACTGCGCCGCCCCGTGCTGTCGATCGGTCTGGTTCTCTCGTTCGCCTTCGTCGCGAACTACTCGGGGATGTCGTCGACGCTCGCGCTGCTGCTCGCCGGAACGGGCGCTGCGTTCCCGTTCTTCTCGCCCGTGCTCGGCTGGCTCGGCGTGTTCCTGACGGGCTCGGACACGTCGTCGAACGCGCTCTTCTGCTCGCTCCAGCACACGACCGCGCATCAGATCGGCGTGTCGGACACCTTGCTCGTAGCGGCGAACACGACGGGCGGCGTGACGGGCAAGATGATCTCGCCGCAGTCGATCGCGGTTGCTTGCGCGGCAACGGGGCTCGTCGGACGCGAGTCGGAGCTGTTCCGCTTCACGGTGCGCCATAGTCTGCTGTTCGCGGTGATCGTCGGTCTGATCACGCTGTTGCAGGCTTACGTGCTGCCGGGCATGTTGCCGGGTTGATCTTCCCGTTCCACCGCGCCTGATGAACGCCCGCTTTCCTGAGCGGGCGTTTCTGTTCATGGCTCGCCGGTGAACCATGCCTTCAGGGTCGCCGCGCCCGGCTTGAGTTCGATCGAGTTCGGATGCACGAGGTAGTACGCGGTCTTCAAAGGCAGACTCTGACCGAAGGGATCGATCAGCGATTTCGCCGCCGTCTCCGCTTCCGTCAATACCGCGCTCGTGAGAACGACGCCCTGTCCGCGCACTGCCGCCTCGATCGCCATCAGCGACTGGTCGAAGTGAATGCCCGCCATGCCGTCGATCTGCCGCGCAGACAGCTTGCTGAATTTCTTCAGCCACGTCGTCCAGTGCGGATGCAGCGTGTTATGCAGCAGCGTTGCACGTTGCAGATCGTCGGGGGCCTTCAGCTTCAGCCGCCTCGCGTACGATGGACTGCAATAGACGCGCGCTTCGTCGGCATGCAGCAGTTGCACATGCAGATCGGGCGCATTGCCGTCGAAGTAACGCACTGCGAGATCGATCGACTGCAATTCGAAATCGACCATCGCGGTCGTGGTGTTCAGCTCCAGTGCGATGTCCGGATGCGCGATCAGAAAGTCCGTCATGCGCGGCGCGAACCATTTGGCCGCGTAGCTGGGCGGCATCGACACGCGCACGCCTTTGCCCTGATTCTCGCGCACGCGGCGGCTGGCATGCATGATCTGCGCGAGTGCCGGCTGAATCTGTGCGTAGTAGGCGCGCGCTTCATCCGTTGGGATGATCTGCCGCACCTGACGCGCGAACAGCACCACACCGAGCCACGCCTCGAGCTTCTGGATCTGCTGGCCAACTGCGCCGGGGGTCACGTTCAGTTCATCGGCAGCCGCAGAAAAACTGCTCAGACGCATCGCGGATTCGAACGCGATCAGCGCTTTCAGGGGTGGCGTGGCGGACATAGGATAGTTTTTCTACGGTATCGACGAGAACAAATCGTTTGTACCGCATCCGTGCGCGCAGCACAATCGGCGCATCGTCCTTTGCATCCGATGGTGTTCGCCATGAATCCCGCTTATCTCGCGTTCGCGCTGCTCGGCCTGATCTGGGGCAGCAATTTTCTGTTCATGAAGTGGGCCAGCCTGTGGATCACGCCCGCGCAGATCGTGTTCTTGCGCGTGCTGTCCGGGTTCCTGCCGCTGCTCGTCTATGCGCTCGCGACGAAGGCGCTCGCGTGCAAACAGCTGCGACATGCGCACCATTTCATCGTGATGTCGCTGCTCGCGACGACCGTTTACTACTATGCGTTTGCCAAAGGCGCGTCGCTGTTGCTGTCGAGCGTGGCGGGCATGTTGAGCGGCGCCATTCCGCTTTTCTCGTTCGTCTGCGCGTGGGTGCTATTGCGCGCGGAACGGCCCAGCCCACGCGCGCTGGTCGGCGTGGTGGGTGGTTTCGCGGGCGTGTTGTTGATCGCGCGGCCATGGAATGGCGCGGTCGCGAGCATCGATCTGAGCGGCGTCGCGTATATGGCGGCGGGCTCGCTGAGCGTGGGCTGCTCATTCGTCTACGCACGGCGCTTTCTGTCGAAGCTCGACATGTCGCCCGTCGCGCTGTCCACATGGCAAATCGGCTTCGCGCTGTTGACGATTGCCTGCGTGACGCCGTTCGACGGCATCACCCGCATCGCGCACGACACGCGCGCCGCCGTCGGCATCGTGCTCGGGCTGGGACTGCTCGGCACGGGCGCCGCGTATATCCTGTACTACTTCATCGTGCAGCGGCTCGGCGCGCTCGCGGCTTCGAGCGTCACGTATATTCCGCCCGTCGTTGCGCTGGGAATCGGCGTGCTGGTCGCGCACGAACCCATTCAACCGCTCGACCTGCTCGCGATGGCCTGCATTCTTGGCGGCGTGTTCCTGCTGCAAAGCGGGCGTAATCCGCAGAAGACTGCAACCGTGGCACGACGTACCGCGTAATGTTCAGGTCTCGCTCCACATGCGCAGCAGGTTGTGGTAGCAGCCCACCAGCGTGCGGCGCGCCGCTTCATCGCCGTTCGATGCGTTGAGGCGTTGTATCGCGCCGTCGAGGTCGAACAGCATCGCGCGTTGCGTGTCGTCGCGCACGAGGCTTTGCGCCCAGAAGAAACTCGACACGCGCGCGCCGCGCGTGACGGGACGCACCTGATGCAGGCTCGTGCCCGGATACACGATTGCATGCCCGGCAGGCAGTTTCACTTCCTGCACGCCGAAGGTATCTTCGACCAGCAGTTCGCCGCCGTCGTATTCGTCAGGCGGCGTGAGAAACAGCGTGATCGAAATATCGGTGCGCACGCGCACGCCGCTGCCCGGCACCAGCCGGATCGCGCCGTCGACATGACTGCCGAAGTGCATCCCGCCTTCGTAGCGGTTGAAGAGCGGCGGATACACCTTGTTCGGCAGCGCGGCGCTGATGAACAGCGGGTGACGCTCCAGCGACGCGACGATCCGGTCGCCCATTTCCAGCGCGATCTGCGAGCCTTCCGCGATCTGCTGGTTACGCTTGACGGGCGCGCCCTGGTAGCCGGCCGTCGCGCGGCCGTCCACCCATGCATCGCTGGCTTCGAGCGCAGCACGCATCGCGGCGGCTTCGGCGGGACTCAGTACGTCGGGGATCGAGACAATCATCGTTCAACGTTCCTGCATAAGCGGCAGCGCCGCGCGCTCGAGCATGAATCGCTTCATGCGGCCTGGCGCGCGGCGTGCCGTGGGCTATCGCTTCGTGCGATCAGAAGAAGCGATAGTTTAGCGTCGCGAGGAACGTACGGCCGTAACCCGGCACCGCGCGTCCGCCGTCGGACGGAATCAGCGCGTCGTAGTAGTTCTTGTCGGTCAGGTTCAACACGTTGATCTGGACGTCGTAACGCTTCGCGTGATAAGCGGCCATCGCATCCCAGCGAGTGTAGCCGCCAACCTGCACGAGGTTGTTGTTCGCCGCGTAACGCGACGACATGTACGTCGGACCGCCGCCGATTTCCCAATGCGGCGTGAACAGATAGGTCGTCCACAGCGTCAGCGTATTGCGCGGCGTATTCGCGGGCGTCTTGCCTTGCGTGCCGTCAAACGCCTGCAGGATCGTGCCGTCCATATACGTGTAGCCGCCGAACACCTGCCACTTGTCCGTGATATGACCGGCGAGCCCGAGCTGATAGCCGCGCACGCGGATATCGCCGTCGAGCGTGTAGCTGCCGTCGGGGTTCGCGGTACGCGCGTTGGTCTTTTCGATGTTGAACAGCGATTGCGTGACGGACAGACCGCCGCCGAGCAGGTCCAGCTTCGCGCCGACTTCGTATGACTTGTTGTGCTCGGGCGGCAGGTTCTGCTGGCCGTTGGTGAGCGTCAGCGCTTCGAGCGACGGGTCGAACGACGTGCCGTACGACACGTAGTACGACTGCCAGTCGGCCGGCTGATAAATGATGCCGCCGCGCACGCTGGTGAAGTAGTTGGTCTGCGTCGCGTAACGCGGCAGGTTGATCGTATTCTTGATCGACGCTTCGTAGCGGTCCCAGCGCACGCCGCCCACCACTTTCCAGTGCTCGCCGAGCGAAATCGTGTCGTTCAAGTACAGGCCCACGCCATTCGCGCTCGATTCCGCGAGATTGGTCGCCACTTCCTTCACGTTCGCGGGACGCGGCGTGTACGGCGGATCGATCAGCGGCACCACGCCGATCGTGTTCGACGTCATGCCCGGCGAGGTCGCCGTGAAGCTCTGGTTGCTGTACGTCTCGTGGCTCAGATCGACGCCGGCGAGCAGGTCATGCTTGACCGGCCCCGTGTTGAACTTCCATTCGACGTCGGTCGAGTTGTAGACCGAATGGTCGTTGATGTTGCGGTCCTTGCCCTGCAGCTTCACGAACAGCTTCGAAGGATCGATCGTCGTGAAGTTGCCGTTGGTGAGCGCCGTCGACGTCGAGAGCGGCCCCGTCAGCACCGACGCCGCATTGGTCGCGCGCGCTTCCGTGCTGTAGTGGCTGAACTGCGTCTGGTTGCGCACCGTCACGTCGTCGTTGAAGCGATGCTTGATGCGCGCGCTGAAGGTCTGCACATCCTGAATCGTGCGGTCGTCCGTGTAGCCGTAGAACGTGCCGCGATTCACGGGCGCGGGGTGGCCGTTCAGCGGCGGAATGCCGTAGTCGGGCTGATCGCGGTTGTGCTGGATCAGCGCAGACAGCGTGATTTCCGTCGGCGTGCCGATACCGAACTTCACTTCGGGCGCGACGCCGTAGTCCTTGTTCTTCATCACGTCGCGCGACGAGCCGAGGCTCTGGCCGAATGCGTTGATACGGAACGCGGAGGTGTCGGTGATCGGCGTGTCGAGGTCGACCGTGGTGCGGTAACGGTCATGCGTGCCCGCCTGCACGGAGACGTCGGCGCGCTTTTTCAGCGTCGGCTCCTTGCTGACCTGGTTGATCACGCCGCCCGTCGAGCCGCGTCCGAAATACAGCGACGACGGACCATACAGCACATCGATCGATTCGAGGTTGAACGTGTCGCGATAGTACTGGCCGCGATCGCGGAAGCCATCGAGGTAGATGTCGGTGCGCGCCGAGAAGCCGCGCAGGTTGATGTTGTTGCCGATCTGGCCGCCTTCGGCTGCGCCGATCGTGATGCCGGGCACATTGCGCAGCGCGTCGGAGAACGAGTTCGCAGCCTGCGATTGCAGCACGGCCTTGGGAATGACGGTGACAGCCTGCGGAATATCGCGCAGCGCGGTCGGGACCTTGGCGCCGACACTGGATTTGTCGGGCTGGAAGTCGGTGGCGTTGTCGGTCTGCCCCGTCACCTTGACGGCGGGCAGTGTGTTGCTATCGGAAGGCTGGCTGGCGGAGGGCTGGCTGGCGGGAGAAGCGGACGATGAAGCCTGGGCAAGTTGCACTGCCGGTGTGGCCGGCGTCGTCGTCTGGGCGTAGAGCGGCGTCGCAAAGACGGCCATGACGGCCGCTGCGAGTGGCGTGGTTCGAAGCATCGCGATTCCCTGTCGTTGTAACTGATTTTTTCTTGGTGCAACGGGCGGTGCCTGCCCGTCCGGCTCGCGTATTCGCGCGAACCGCCCCGCCGGTAACTGCCCCCGGCCGGCCCTTCTAAATGAGAATCGGTATCATTACATGAACGCTAATGGTTCGCAATCATCCGTAATGCATGTGTGGTCATTGCGCGTCAGTCTTTCAGATGACAAATTGCTTTCTATTAATGGATTAGCCGTACTTGTTTAATCTTTATTTCAAGCTGATTAAAACCAATAAAAAAGCGGGCGGCGTCTTTCGACACCGCCCGCTTCAACCTTCCCGCTTTTCTACATCAAATGCCTACCGAACCTTGCCCGCCTTCCACGCTGCGAGCAGCTGGTCGTACTTGACCGTTTCACCCTTCGGCTTTTCGTTCGCGAGCTTCTTCCACGGCGCATGCTGATCCGAAAGCCATTTCGACGGATCGCTTTCCGCGTTCAGTTGCGGCGCGCACACCTTCATCCCGGCACGCTGCAAACGCCCCAGCACCTGGTCCATTTCCTTCGCGAGGTTGTCCATCGCGGCTTGCGGCGTCTTCTCGCCGGCAGCCGCCGTCGCGACGTTCTTCCACCAGAGTTGCGCCATCTTCGGATAGTCGGGCACGTTGTTGCCCGTCGGCGTCCACGCGACACGCGCCGGGCTGCGATAGAACTCGATCAGGCCGCCGTATTTGTCGGCGTTCTTCGTGAAGTAATCGCTATGAATGTCCGAGTCGCGAATAAACGTGAGACCGACAATCGACTTCTTCAGCGACACCGACTTCGACGTCACGAATTGCGCGTAAAGCCACGCGGCAGCACGTTGATTCGCGGGCGTCGACTTGAAGAAAGTCCACGAGCCGACATCCTGATAGCCGTTCTGCATGCCGTCCTTCCAGTACGGGCCATGCGGCGACGGCGCCATGCGCCACTTGGGCGTGCCGTCCGCATTCGTCACGTTGCCGGGCTTGAGCATCGACGCCGTGAACGCGGTGTACCAGAAGATCTGCTGCGCGATCTTGCCCTGCGCGGGAACCGGGCCGGCTTCGCTGAACGTCATGCCGGATGCTTCGGGCGGCGCATACTTCTTCAGCCAGTCGACGTACTTGGTGGTCGCGAAGACGGCAGCCGGGCTATTCGTGCCGCCGCCGCGCGACACGGATGCGCCAACGGGATGACAACCGTCCGGCGTCACGCGAATGCCCCATTCGTCGACGGGTATGCCGTTCGGAATGCCTTTATCGGCTTCACCTGCCATCGAAAGCCATGCGTCTGTGAAGCGCCATCCAAGCGACGGATCTTTCTTGCCGTAGTCCATGTGGCCGTAGACCTTTTCACCGTCGACGGTCTTCACGTCGTTCGTGAAGAAGTCGGCGATATCCTCATACGCGGACCAGTTCACGGGCACGCCGAGATCGTAGCCATACTTTGCCTTGAACTTGTCCTGCAGATCCTTGCGCGCAAACCAGTCCGCGCGGAACCAGTACAGATTGGCGAACTGCTGGTCGGGCAACTGATAGAGCTTTTTGTCCGGCGCGGTCGTGAAACTCGTGCCAATGAAGTCCTTCAGGTCGAGGCCCGGATTCGTGTACTCCTTGCCCTCGCCCGCCATGTAATCGGACAGCGGCACGATCACGCCATAGCGATAGTGCGTGCCGATCAGATCCGAGTCCGAAATCCAGCCGTCGTAAATGCTTTGACCGGATTGCATCGAGGTCTGCAATTTCTCGACGACATCGCCTTCCTGAATGATGTCGTGCTTGACCTGAATGCCCGTGATTTCCGTGAATGCCTTGGCAAGAGTCTTCGATTCATACATGTGCGTGTCGATCGTTTCCGACACCACGTGCACTTCCTTGACGCCTTGCGATTTGAGTTTCGCAGCCGTGTCGATGAACCATTTCATTTCGTCCATCTGCTGCTGTTTGGACAGCGTACTCGGCTGGAATTCGCTATCAACCCATTTCTGCGCTTCTGGCGTGCCTGCCAGTGCAGCGTGATTCGCACAAGCCCCCGCGACCACTCCTGCCACCGCGAGCGCGACGATCCGTCTCCTGTGTTGCATGGTCTTCTCCTGTGTCTCCACACCCCTTTGGATCATCAGCCGGTTGCCGCCCGGGGCATCAACGAAACCGGTTTATTCTTGACGCTTTATCCCTTCCACATGATGGCGAGCAGCACGACGACAGACGCCGCAAAGCCCGGCCATGCGCTCGCGCCTTCGCCGCTGATCGCAATCCACGCGAGATTCACATAAGCGGCCGTCAACAGTCCGATAAAGAGCCTGTCGCCACGCGTCGTCGCAATCGGCAAAAAGCCTTTGCGTTCGATAGTCGGCGCACGCATCTCCCACAGCGTCATGCCCGCGAGCATCGCGACGACGCAGCCGAAGAAGATCGCGACTTCGGGTGTCCAGTACATCCACGTGAACATCACACTCTCCCCATCGCGAAGCCCTTCGCGATGTAGTTGCGCACGAAGTAAATGACGAGCGCGCCGGGAATGATGGTCAGCACGCCCGCCGCGGACAGCACGCCCCAATCCATCCCCGCCGCCGATACCGTGCGCGTCATCACGGCGGCAATCGGCTTTGCGTTGACGGTGGTCAGCGTGCGCGCGAGCAGCAGTTCGACCCAGCTGAACATGAAGCAGAAGAACGCCGTCACGCCGACACCCGACTTGATCAAGGGAAGAAAAATCTTGATGAAGAACGCCGGAAATGAATAGCCGTCGATATAAGCGGTCTCGTCGATTTCACGCGAAACACCCGACATGAAACCTTCGAGTATCCACACTGCGAGCGGCACATTGAACAGCATGTGTGCGAGCGCGACGGCGACATACGTGTCCATCAGTCCGACGCTCGAATAGAGCTGGAAGAACGGCAACAGGAACACGGCGGGCGGCGTCATCCGGTTGGTGAGCAGCCAGAAGAACATGTGCTTGTCACCGAGAAAGCGATAGCGCGAGAACGCGTACGCGGCCGGCAATGCGACCAGCACCGACATCACCGTATTCATCAATACATAAACGATCGAATTGATGTAGCCCCAGTACCACGACGGGTCGGTGAAGATCACCTTGAAGTTCTCGAATGTCACCTGGTGCGGCCAGATCGAGAACGCCGACATCGTTTCCTCGTTGGTGCGCAGCGATATCGACAGCATCCAGTACAAAGGAATCAACGCGAACGCGATATAGCCGAGCAGGACCAGCGCGCGTATCCAGCGGCGGTTGTCACGCATTGTCTTCTCCCGTCGTTGCAGGACCGCCCTTGCCTACGCGCTCCATCCAGTTGTAGAGAATGAAGCAGAGCAACAGGATGATCAGGAAGTAGATCAACGAGAAAGCCGCCGCGGGTCCAAGATCGAATTGACCGACGGCCTTTTGCGTCAGGTACTGGCTAAGGAATGTGGTCGAGTCGCCCGGGCCGCCGCCCGTCAGCACGAATGGCTCCGTATAGATCATGAAGCTGTCCATGAAGCGCAACAGCACGGCAATCATCAGTACGCCGCGCATCTTCGGCAACTGGATATAGCGAAACACCGCGAAACGGCTTGCACCGTCGATTTCCGCGGCCTGATAAAAGGCATCGGGAATGGCGCGCAGACCCGCATAGCAGAGCAATGCAACGAGCGGCGTCCAGTGCCAGATATCCATCACCAGCACCGTGACCCACGCGTCGGTCGGACTCGCCGTGTAGTTGTAGTCGACGCCGATGCGATTGAGCACATAGCCGAGCAAACCGATATCGGGCCGGCCGAAGATCTGCCAGATCGTGCCGACCACATTCCATGGAATCAGCAGCGGCATCGCGAGCACCACGAGCGCCGCCGATGCACGCCAGCCGGACGCCGGCATCGCGAGTGCCAGCCCGACGCCGAGCGGAATCTCGAACAGCAGCACGCAGGCCGAGAAAATGATCTGCCTGCCCAATGCACCGCGCAGATCGGGATCGGTCATGATGTTGCGAAACCACTCCGTACCGACGAACACATGCTGCGTCGGGCTGATGATGTCCTGAACGGAGTAGTTGACGACCGTCATCAGCGGCAGGATCGCTGAGAACGCGACGCAGATGAAAACAGGCACGACGAGCAGCCACGCCTTCTGGTTGAGCGGCTTGTTCATCACGCGCCTCCTGCGGCTCGCACCGCAATGCGTTCGTCGTTGCTGAAATAGACGGTTTCGGGCGCAGCGACGCGCAACCACACGGGGCCATCCATCACACGCAAACCCGGCTCCATCTTCGCGTTGAATACGTGACCTTCGCAGTTCGCCGTCACGAGCTGGTAGTTGCCGAGCTGCTGCGCGCGCGTGACTTGCGCGCGGACTGCGCCCGCTTCGCCGTCGCCGGCAAGACGCACGAACTCGGGCCGAATGCCGAGCTTGAGATCGCCATTCGTGCTTTTGAGCGTCGCGAGCGTACTCGCGTCGACAGTGACGCGCTGCGAGCCCAGCTTGATCGCGCCTTCATCGAGACTCACGGGACACAGGTTCATCCCTGGACTACCGATGAAATAGCCGACAAACGCGTGATCGGGACGAAGAAACAACGCTTCCGGCCCACCCTTTTGCACGACGCGGCCATTCGTCATCACGACCACTTCGTCCGCGAATGTCAGCGCCTCGACCTGATCGTGCGTCACGTAGATCAGCGTGAGCTTCAATTGCTGGTGGATCTTCTTCAGCTGACGCCGCAGCATCCATTTCATGTGCGGATCGATGACGGTCAGCGGTTCGTCGAACAGAATCGCCGCCACGTCCTTGCGTACCAGTCCGCGTCCAAGCGAAATCTTCTGCTTTGCATCCGCCGACAGATTGCTTGCCTTGCGCGGCAACTCACGCGCCATGTCGAGAATGTCGGCCACTTCATGCACGCGCGTGCGGACTTCGGCGGCAGGCAGCCCGCGATTGCGCAGCGGAAAGGCGAGATTGTCGAACACGGTCATCGTGTCGTAGATCACCGGAAACTGGAAGACCTGGGCGATATTGCGTTCGCGCGCGCCTTGCAGGGTGACATCGCGTCCATTGAAAAGCACTTTGCCTTCCGACGGCGTCAACAGGCCCGACACGATATTGAGCAACGTCGACTTGCCGCAACCCGAAGGACCGAGCAGCGCGTAAGCGCCGCCGTCTTCCCACACCATGCTCATCGGCTGCAGTGCGTAGTCGTCGAGCGAGGCGGGGTTGGGCCGGTACGCGTGACCGAGATTCTGAAACTCAATGCGCGCCATATGCCACCTCCTGCACCTTGGGACGCGCGACAAGATTGGCGTCCGCGCCGAACACGAACAGTTCGTCGGGGTCGATATAAACGTCGAGCTGCGTGCCGAGCGCGATCTGATGCACGCCTTGCAACTGCGCGACGAGATCGATGCCGCCGTGACGCGTATGCAAGTGAAGGTACGTTTCCGAGCCGCTCAGTTCGGCGAGTTCGAGCAGACAGGGCACGGCAAACGAATGCGCGTTGCGCGGCGCAAGACGCAAGTGGCCGGGCCGGATGCCGATCCGGCAAGTGCCCGTTCCGACAGCTGTCGCCGCCGCGCGGCGCACGGGCACGTCGATGCCGATGGGCAGACGCGCGTCGCCGTTCTCCAGCAGTTCGCTCGTCAGCATGTTCATGGGCGGATCGTTGAAAACGGCGGCCACATCGACGTTCGCCGGTGCGTTGTAGACGTCGAGCGTCGGGCCGAATTGCAGCACGCGGCCCTTGTCGACGACGGCCGTGTAGCCGCCTAGCAGCAACGCTTCGAGCGGATCGGTCGTCGCGTATACGACCGTGGTCTTGCCGTCGGAGAAGAGTGTCGTGAGTTCGGCGCGCAACTCCTCGCGCAACTTGTAGTCGAGATTCACAAGCGGCTCGTCGAGCAGCACCAGCGACGTGCGCTTGACGAGTGCGCGCGCCAATGCGCAACGTTGCTGCTGGCCACCCGACAGTTCGCCGGGACGCCGGTCGAGCAGATGCTCGATATGCAGCTTCGACGCGACCTCGTTCACGCGGCGGCGTATCTCACCCGCTTCCGTCTTTTGCAGCTTCAGCGGCGAAGCGATGTTGTCGAACACCGTCATCGCGGGATAGTTGATGAACTGCTGATAGACCATCGCGAGATTGCGCTGACGCACGCTCACGCCCGTCACGTCCTGGCCGTCGGCCAGCACGCGCCCCGTCGTGGGCCTGTCGAGTCCTGCCATCACGCGCATCAACGTGGTCTTGCCTGCCTGAGTGGGACCCAGCAGCACATTGATCGCCCCCGGGACGAGCCGCAGATCGACGCCGTATAGATGCGTCAGCCCGCCCGAAACGACGGTGACCCGCTCGAGTTCCAAAACCAAATTGCTCTCCTTTGTTCGATGCTTCTGTTGCAGCTTCGCTCTTCTTCTGCTTGTTCTGTGTTCAACCGCGGCGTCGATGCCAATGCAGATGCTTGGGTACGGCTACAGCAATGATTCGGATACGGCGTTCGCATACGCCGGGCGCCGCAAGGCGCGGCCCGGGTTGCTGACGAGAGGCAGGGCAAGGGATAGCGCCCAGGGGCGCCGGAGAAGCCGTTGTCGATCCATTGTCCCGATGCTTTTCTTATTCGGGTACTTCAAAAACAGGCCACACGACCCATGTTCAAAAAGGAAATCAAAACAACAGCAACAATGTTCTCTTTTGTTCGTTTACGTTTAAATCGGGGTTAACCATACAAAACGTGAACAACTGCCATCTACTGTACTTACGGCCAGTAGAACAATCTATTACGCATTGACGCCGTTTTACTTACAGATGGAAAGTTGGCGGTCAGCGTAACAGAAGACAAACCACAGGCTGGAGCAGCTGCCGGGTTCGTCTGACCTGTCGAAACGGGCCGTCCGGCTATCCGCACCTCGTGTGCGCGAGTCAATCGCATGCGTTCGATTCTCGCGCGATGAAAAAGACAGCAGGCTTAGGGTTTCACGTGGTTGATTTGGTGCATGGGCGAAACGTCGCGGCGTGAGTGAGGCGCGAGCCGGACTCGCTATTTACGAAGCACTCCATCCGTGAGTCCGTGCGGAAAGTGCCTTGTTTTGCGGGCTTTTCACCCGTTCGAGCCCGTATTCAAAGGAACCCGGATGACACGCGAAGGCGTGCGGGTATACGTTAATTTGTGCGCGCCGGCCAGCCTCGTTTACTGAACGAAAGCCAGGTCGTCCGAACTACTTTGATCAGACATGATCGAGGGGTTCGGACGTTGTTTGTCCGTACCGGAGGTGTAGCATGGCGAATCTGTCCAGCAGTGCAATCGACGAATTCAAAGCTCTCACGCGGGGCCAGGTCGTATTGCCCGGCGATCCAACGTTCGATGAAGCACGCAGCATCTGGAATGGAATGATCGACCGTCGCCCCGCGATCATCGTTCGCTGCGCAGGCACGGCCGATGTTCGTCGCGCCGTCAATTTCGCGCGCGACAACAAGTTGCTGCTCGCCGTGCGCGGCGGCGGCCACAATATCGCAGGCAGCGCCGTATGCGACGACGGCATGGTGATCGACCTGTCGCAGATGAAGTCGGCGCGCATCGATCCCGTCGCGCGCCGCGCCTATGTCGAGCCGGGCTGTCTGTTGCGCGACTTCGATCACGAAGCGCAAGCCTTCGGGCTCGCCACGCCGCTCGGCATCAATTCGACGACGGGCGTCGCGGGCCTCACGCTCGGCGGCGGGTTCGGCTGGATCAGCCGGCGCTTTGGGATGACGGTGGACAACCTGATTTCCGCTGACGTCGTTACCGCCAACGGCGAATTGATCCGCTGCAACGCCGATTCGCATGAAGATCTGTTCTGGGCGATTCGCGGCGGAGGCGGCAATTTCGGCGTCGTCACGATGTTCGAGTTCAAGCTGCACGAAGTGGGACCCGAGGTCTACGGCGGCCTCGTCGTGCTGCCAATGGACCAGGCGCGCGACGCGCTCGTCAAATACCGCACTGCGTTCGAAACCTGGCCCGACGAGTTGACTGTCTGGGCCGTCGCGCGCTTCGCGCCGCCGCTGCCCTTCCTGCCCGCCGAGGTGCACGGCAAGCCGATCATCGCGTTTGCGGTCTGCTACACGGGCCCTGTCGCGAACGGTCCAGCCGTGGTCGATGAAGTGCGCAAGTTCGGCACGCCCTACGGCGAACATCTCGGACCGATGCCGTTCACCGCGTGGCAACAGGCCTTCGATCCGCTACTGACGCCGGGCGCGCGCAACTACTGGAAGTCGCACAATCTCGCAACGCTCGACGACGGCCTGATCGACGCGTTCGTCGATGCCATCGCCAATCTGCCTTCGCCTCAGTGCGAGATCTTTTTCGGCGCGATCGGCGGGCAGACGATGCGCGCGGCGCCCGATGCGACGGCTTACTCGAATCGCGACGCGAAGTACGTGATGAACGTGCATGGCCGCTGGACGGAAGCCGCCGACGACGAGCGCTGCATTGCATGGTCGCGCGCGTTCTTCGACGCATCGGCGCCGTTCGCGCTCGGCAGCGTGTACGTGAACTTCATGACGGAAGAAGAATCCGCGCGCGTGGGCGCGGCCTATGGTCCGAACTACGAGCGGCTCGTCGCAGTGAAAGACCGTTACGATCCGCAGAACCTGTTCCGCCATAACCAGAACATCAAGCCATCCGCCATGGCCTGAACGCCGCGTGTGTGACGTGCCGGATAGCAATCGTGGTGGCGTTGCTGTCCGGCATTGCTTTTCAACGCCTCTGTTCTCTTCACATTGCACCGCGTCATGCGCGGCTGCAGCGCCTCACGCTAAAGTAGCGTGCACGCCCATCACGCTCCTTTTCCGCTCAACGCGCCCAACGCACCATGCCGCGCATGCGCATCGCCTTGCTGACGATCGTCGCCATGTTCGCCTTCGCGGGCAATTCGCTGCTATGCCGCATCGCGTTGAAGGGTACGTCGATCGATCCCGCGACGTTTACGTCCGTGCGCATCGTGTCAGCGGCTATCGTGTTGTGGATCATTCTGCGCAGCCGCAGCCCGTCGCAAGCCATCTCCGGTAACTGGCTTTCGGCTTTCGCGCTATTCGTCTACGCGGCGGCGTTCTCGTTCGCCTATGTATCGCTGTCGGCGGGAACGGGTGCGCTGCTGCTATTCGGCGCGGTGCAGGCGACGATGATCGGCTACGCACTCTGGCGCGGCGAACATCTGCGCATGCTGCAATGGACGGGTCTCGCATGCGCGCTCGCGGGGCTCGTCGGGCTCGTGCTGCCCGGCGTGAGCGCGCCGCCACTGCTGGCGTCGCTGCTGATGCTGTGCGCGGGCGTCGCCTGGGGCGCGTATTCGCTGCGCGGCAAACGCGCCGCCGATCCGACGGCCACCACGGCAGGGAATTTCATGCGCGCCATCCCGTTCGCGGCGGCGATCAGCGCCGCGATGTTTGCGCGCGCATCGATCGACAGAACGGGTCTGCTTTTCGCGGCGATATCCGGCGCGTTGACGTCGGGTGTCGGCTATGTGATCTGGTACGCCGCGTTGAAGGAAATCAAGGCCGCCACGGCCGCAACCGTGCAACTGAGCGTGCCGCTGATCGCCGCCGTGGGCGGCATCGTGCTGCTCGGCGAACCGCTGACCGCGCGAATCGCATTGAGCGCGGCCGCGATACTCGGCGGCATCGCGCTTGCGATCAGCCGCCGCTGAGTATCGAATCAACGGTCGAATCGCCGTTTGACGGAGATCGGGGTGGGCAGCACTCGTCGCGATGCGCCAACGGATGCGCTATCCGGGAAAATCAGCACGCTCAAGCCGATGTCGGCCGACGTGCGCGCGCAGCAGATTCGTGACGTAGTCGATGCGTTCCAGCGTCTACGCAGCAGCGTCACGCGCTTCGTGCAGATGTTCGCGGCGACGCGGGACACTGCGTCGATGGCCGGCGGCCTTTCTTCTGCGTCGCTGCGCGAATTGCTGTCGATGCTCGCAAACGAAGCGCAAGCCGCGCGTTGCGCGCGCGGCCCGATGAAATGGACGCGCTCATGAAGACGCTGCAAGCCGAAGCGAGCGCATTGGAACGCACGCTTCAGGCCACGGCGGGCGACGACCCGTCCGGGCGTTCGGCCTCGCTGGCGATTCTGGAACGCATGCGTATCGTGTATGTGGGCGGAAGGCCGGGTTCGACTGCATCGATCACGACTCGATGAACATGCTCAAGCGAGTCTGCGAACGCAGCCACATTGCGTGGCATCCGCTGCGCACCGCGAGCGTCGCGAGCTTCGTCGAACTGATCGGGCGGCTCAATGCCGATGCGCAGACGAACACCCAATCGGGTGGAGCGCCGCGCTTCTGCCTGCGCCACGGCTAGGCTTCACGCGACATCGAAATCACTCGCCGATCAACGCCGCACCATCTTCGTGAGCGCGGCGATATCGTCGGCACAGGCGGCGTATGCCTGCGCTTCGATGCCGCGATAGAGCCGGATGATCTCCTCACCGACGGGCGTGAGCGCGCTGCCGCCGCCGCTCTGGCCGCCATGCTCGGATACCGTCGCGGGGGATTTCAGCGAGCGGTTCAATTCATCCATCAACAGCCAGGCGCGCCGATACGACATGTTCAGGCTGCGCGCCGCCGCCGAAATCGAACCATGCTCACGCACCGCTTCGAGCAGCGCGACCTTTCCCGGTCCCAGCGCGATCGTGTCTTCCTGCTGAATGCGCATTCTGAAGCGCACTTCGGGCTTCGGATGTGCCGATGTCTTCATGTTGTTCGCCGTTGACTCATGCGCGCAAGCATACACGATGCCATATGCTGGAATTCAATCGGCACTTGCACCCGTGCGCCGCGGCTCATGCTCACGTTCACGGCGATGGCCACCGCGACCGCATCAAAGCTCGAGCACGAGCCCGAGCCGTTTCACATGACGCGACGCGGGCAGAATGTCAGCCGCTGAAAACAGGATGGGCGCGCCTTCGTCGTAGCGGTTCGTCGTGTAGCAGCGCAGGTCGAATGGATCGGCCGTCAGGCGTGCGTGCTGCCGCAGCGCGTCGGCGCCTATCCGATGCTTGACTGGCGCTCAGTCGACGCCGACGATCACGCTCGAAGCCTTGAAGATCGCGGCGGCCGCCTTGCCGCTGGCAAGGCCGAGACGCTCGACGCTGTCGTTGGTGACAATCGCGGCGACCTGCGCGCCGCCTGCCGACGAGATGATGACCTCGCTGTTGACGGCGCCCTTCGTGACCGACGCGACCGTGCCCGCGATGCAGTTGCGCGCCGACACCTTGCTGCTGTCGGCATCGACCATCACGATCACCGACGACGCCTTGACGAGCGCGAACGCCGGCTTGCCCGCCGCGAGTCCGAGCGACGACGCACTGCCGTGCGTGATGACGGCGACGATTTCGAGTCCGTCCTGAGTGCGGAGCGTGATTTCGTCGTTGACGGCGCCGGCCTTGACGGCCGTGACCTGGCCGGCGAAATGATTACGGGCGCTGGTACGCATGCGACTCTCCTTTGGGTGGCACCTGTGTGTCGTTCAGTATGGACGAATGGCAAGCCTGCAGTGTACCGCGCGGCCTGTGACAGCCTGTCATCGGCACGGCGGGCCCGCACGGCGCGCGACGTGACGCGTGCTCGACGGGACAGTGGCATCCTGGTCGCTCATATCCAGCGGACAACTGTTCGATCGAACTCGACGTGGACGATACCGTCTTCGACATGCCCGACGACCCCTACGACATGCGGTAGCGCCCGCAACGCAGCGACGGCCGGACACTTCCGGTCCCGCCGCCGGGGCAATAGACTATGCTAACGCGCGAGCCCGTGTGCTCGCGCCGTTGCACACGCGGCCTTCTATCGAGTCCATTGCCCATGAATTCCACCACCGACGATACCCCGCGCCCCGCCATGCGCGCCCTGACGCCGCTCGAAGCCCGCGTGCTGGGCGTGCTGTTCGAGAAGCAGCACACCGTACCCGACACCTATCCGCTGTCGCTCAATTCCCTCGCGTCGGGCTGCAATCAGAAGACCTCGCGCTCGCCCGTGATGAACGTCAGCGAATCCGAGATTCTCGACGCGATCAACTCCATGAAGCGCCTTTCGCTGGTGCTCGAAGGCAGCAGCAGCCGCGTGCCGCGCTTCGAGCACAACATGGAGCGGGTGCTCGGACTGCCGCGCCAGTCGGCGGCGCTGCTGACCGCGCTGTTGTTGCGCGGCCCGCAGACGGCCGCCGAACTGCGGCTCGCCACCGCGCGCCTGCACAGCTTCGCCGATACGTCGTCCGTCGAGGCGTTTCTCGAAGAACTCGCCGCCAATGTGCCGCCGCGCGTCGTCAAGCTGGCGCGCACGCCGGGCGAGCGCGAGAGCCGCTGGATGCATCTGCTGTGCGGCGAGCCGACGGCCGAGCAGATCGGCGCCGGGGCACTCTCCGACGATCCGCTGCCACCCGGCGAGCTCGAAGGGCTGCGCGCGCAGCAGCGCGAGCTGAGCGAGCGCGTCGAACGGCTCGAGGCACTTGTGACGCGCCTCGCGGGCGAACTCGGCGTGCCGCTCGATGACCTGAACGGAAGCGTGTAACCACTGGAATCGAACCGGTTTGCCGTGCATGATCGCGGCGAACCGCCGGCGCGCCATCAACGTGTGGCCTGGCCCGACGGATGGCTGAGCCAGGTCAGATCGACAAGCTATCCAGAACGCAAACCCTTGCCTGACCACGCACCCACCAGCCACCCGCCAGGCCGCTAAACGGGTTGCGAAGCGCCCTGAACGAATGCGACGATGCGGTTGGCGCGCGGCCGACGCCAGGGCGCGCCGCCTTGCGCCCTGCCCCGCTTTGCCCATTTTTGCGATTCACTGTGCCAGGAGACTGACCGATGAACGAGCACGACGCCCCCAATCCGCCCGCTGCTGCCGACCTGCCCACCGACGACCGCCCGGACGATCCCGACCGCCGCCGCGTCCTCACCGGGCTTGCAGCAGCGGGCCTCGGCCTAGCGCTGGCGGGCTGCCAGTCAGTCGACAGCGCCTCGACGGGCGCGCCGCGCAGCGCGGCCGACGCCCGGCTTGACGCCGCGTTGCGCGATCAGGTCAAGCGCATCGTCGTGATCTACGCGGAGAACCGCAGCTTCGCCAACCTGTACGGCAACTTCCCGGGCGTACAGTATCCGCTGTCCGCCGTCACGCCCGAGCGCTACGTGCAATTGGACCGCGACGGCAACACGCCGCTCGCCACGTTGCCGAAAATCTGGGGCGGACTCGTGCCGCAAGCGCAGGAGGTCGACGGCAAGCGCTACATGATTGCCGAGCGCGATATCACCGGATTGCGGAACCAGCCATTCCATCTGACCGACGCGCACGGCGCGCCGCTGCCGAACAGCGTGATCACCCGCGACCTCGTGCACCGCTTCTATCAGAACCAGATGCAGATCAACGCGGGCCGCAACAATCAATTCGCCGCGTGGGGCGATTCGGGCGGCCTCGTGATGGGCCATTACCGCAGTTCCGGCGAATCGCTGAAGCTGTGGGCGCTCGCGCAGCAGTACACGCTGTGCGACAACTTCTTCATGGCGGCGTTCGGCGGCTCGTGGCTAAACCACATCTTTCTGATTTCCGCGCAGGCGCCGCTCGTGCCGGACATCGGCAACGGCCCGGGGAAGAAACTCGTGTCCGTCGTCGAAGGCGACGACCCGACGGGCACGCGCCTGAAGCAGGCGCCCAATTCGCCGAAGACGGCCCTCGACGGGCCGCCTGTGTTCGTCAGCGACGGCCTGTTCACGCCCGACGGCTATGCAGTCAACACGATGGCGCCGCCCTATCAGCCGAGCATGGTGCGGCCCGCCGAGGGCGGCGACCCCGCGCTCGCCAATCCGGCCGACCCAAAGGTGCTGCCGCCGCAGCGCTACGCGACGATCGGCGACCGGCTGAGCGACAAGGGCGTCGACTGGGCGTGGTATAGCGGCGCCTGGCAATACGCGCTCGATCATCGCGATACGGGTGCCGTGCCCGACTTCCAGTATCACCATCAGCCGTTCAACTACTTCGCGAACTTCGCGCCAGGCACGGCGGCACGCGCGCGGCATCTGCGCGACGGCGGCGTTGGCGACGACGCGTCCACCAACCGCTTCATCGCCGATGTCGACGCGGGACGCCTGCCCGCTGTGACCTTCTACAAGCCGCAGGGCAATCTGAACATGCACGCGGGCTACGCGGACGTCGAGTCCGGCGACCGGCATATCGCGAACGTCATCGAGCATATCCAGCGCGGCCCGCAATGGCAGAACACCGTGATCGTCGTCACGCACGATGAAAACGGCGGCTGGTGGGATCACGTCGCGCCTCCCAAGGGCGACCGCTGGGGGCCGGGCTCTCGCATTCCCGCGCTCGTCATTTCGCCGCTCGCGAAGAAGGGCTATGTCGATCACAGCGTGTACGACACCAACTCCATCCTGCGTCTGATCAGCCGCGTGCATGGCCTGGCGCCGCTCGATGGCGTCGCGCTGCGTGACCGCGCGTTCGTGCAGAATGGGCTGACGCCCATCGGCGATCTGACGGGCGCGCTCGATCTCGCGTGATGCCGTTGCGAAGCCGTATGAAAGGAAACACATGTTCGTCGTGTATTGGCTGGAACAAGGCACGTCGACGGGAACCGCTCGCTTCGAGCGGTTCGCCGCCGACCAGATGACCCAGGCGCTCGCATTCACCGAAACGCTGCGCAAGCAGCAGGCTGCCGGCGAAGACGTGAGCTTCGTCACGCTCTGCAGCGAGAACCCGCGCTCGGTCGGCAAGCCCGGCGCGTCCGATCCGCCCGCCGATTACGCGTGGAAAAAGCGCCGTCCATGAGCGCGGCAGCGTGGCGCCATGCCATCCAGCCATCCACGCATCACAACACCATTGCGCGCGTAAAAGGCAAATAGGCGAAGCCCTGTAACAAGAAGGAGCCAACATCAAAGGCGGCGAAACGATCGCCGAGATGGCGGAAACCGACCATGGCAACGGCTCGATGCAATTCGAAGTCCGCAAGGAGTGCGAGCCCGTCCATCCCGCAGCTATTTGCCGCGCGTGGGTTCATGACGCGCCGGCGCACAGCAAAAAGCCGCGCACGGCGTGATGCCGTGCGCGGCTGGGTCTTGCCCTGCTCGCGCGTTGCGCTCAACGCACCGCGTTCGCTTCGAGCAGCGGATCGAGATTGCCGGCGGTTTCCAGCGCGTTGAGATCGTCGAAACCACCCACATGGGTCTCACCGACGAAAATCTGCGGCACCGTACGGCGTCCCGTGCGTTCCATCAATGCAAGCGCCGTGGCGCGGTCGCCCTGCACGTTGACTTCCTCGTACGACACACCTTTCTTCTTGAGCAGCGCCTTCGCGGCGAGACAGTACGGGCACGTCGGAGTCGTGTAGATCGTGATTGCGGACATGGTTATCTCCGTGAGCGTATTGAGCGTATTGAATGCGGCGCGTTACTGGCCGCGATAGATGTCGTCGAATGCGGACGATGCGCCTGCCAGCGAATGCGCGCGCGCTGCACGGAAGCCCGAACCGGCGCTGCCGCTGGCCGACGGACCATACGAAGTCGCGATCAGATCATGCGAGCGATGAAACACGTGCGGCGCAGCGGCCGGATCGTTCGCGGGCTCCGGGTAGCGGGTGTCGCTTTGCGGGTACTGGCCGGCTTGCTGCGCGGCGATCAACTCGGCGCGAACCTGTGTGCGCGTGGCCGCCGGTTGGGTTTCAGCGTGGCTTGCGAGCGGCAGACCCAATGCAGCCGCAAGAACGAGAGCTTGATAGACGCGTTTCATGTTGAGCACCTTTGAGAAGCGTTGCCGTCGGCGACGGGATGGCTCAACTGTAGGCGCGCATCGGATGGCCGTTAATGTCGGCGCGTCTCATGAACATGCTCGATCGGCTCACGGCTTTTCGGCGCACGCGCCGCTAGCGCCATGCGCGGCTTCCGGGTGATCGCTCGACGCCTTGTGCGGCAAGGCTTGACGGGCAACGCTCGCGGCCGGTCGCAGAGGCCCCGGCGCATGCTGTGCGATTAATGAAATTCTCTATTGCTCCGCGTCAGCCGCAGCGTCAGCGGCCGCGGCCTCCTGCGCCGGCTGCATGGGTCCGCCCGATGCGCGCCAGCGCGCGGGCGTCACGCCGATCTGCTTCTTGAACACGCGCTGGAACGCCGCTTCCGACTGATAGCCGACCGTCTCGCCGATATCGCCGACGGGCGTGGTCGATTCGAGCAGCATGCGGCCCGCAATCGTCATGCGGACTTCCGTGAGCACGTCGGTTGCCGAGCGGCCGATCGCTTCCTGGAATTGCCGCACGAAAGTTGCGCGCGACATGTTGCACAGCGCGGCGAACTGGTCGAGCGTCCAGGGCTTGCCGGGCGACTCGAACATCGCCGACAGGGCCGCCTGCAAGCGCGGACGCCCCGCCAGCGCCAGCAGCCCGTGCGGCGGATGCGCGGCCTCGCTCGCGAAGCGCAGCGTCAACGCGAACAGCGCCGCCGACAGATGATTGACGAGGGTTTCGCTGCCGGGGCATTCGTCCGTGGCCTCTTCGCGCATCAGTTGAATCAGCCGCGCGAGCCGCGAGCCCGCGACGCCGCCCGGCTGTTCGCCATTGGCGGCGGCGTCGCCGTTGCTGGTGGTACGCGCGCCGCTGCGCACCACCAGCCGTGACGGCAAGTGATCGCGCAGCAGCCGGTCCGGCACGGCGCCGAGCAGGAAGCGGCCGCACAGGATGTCGACCGTGTCGCCCGTGCCGCTGTTCTCCGCGACGCTCAGCATGATGTTGCGCCGCTCCGTGACGGGCACGGGCGGCGCGCCGCTGCCGTCGTGGATACGGTGCGGGCTGCCCGTTGGAAACACGATGATGTCGCCCGCGGCCAGATGCTCGGGCGGCCCGTTGCCGTCTTCGAGCACCGCGCGCCCCGACAGCAGCACGTGATACGGAATCTCGCGCACGCCCGCCGGGCCTTCTTCGATCGCCCATGGCGCGCCGAAGTGGCAGCGAACGTCGACACGCCCGCTCACGGGCATCAGCGACAGAAAGCGGCTCAGCAGATCCATTCGAGCCGCCGGTTGAGCCGCGAGTTGAGCCGCGAGTTGAGCCGATTAAGCATGTTTTTGAATCGTTCGAGGATTAGCAACGCCCACGCAGGACCGTACAGTGAAGCCGTGCAATGCAAACCGATTCTACTGGACGGCAGCGACGCGCGCGGCACAGCACACTGATTCCGCCACCGCCCGTCAGAGCGAGGAACATCATGAAGACGCTTCATATCGATGTCGCAGTGATTGGCGCGGGCAGCGCGGGCTTGTCCGCCTTCCGCGCCGCGAAGGCCGCCGGCGCGAGTGTCGTGCTGATCGAAGGCGGCGCGTACGGGACGACTTGTGCGCGTGTCGGCTGTATGCCGTCGAAGCTGCTGATCGCCGCCGCCGAAGCCGCCCATGCGGCGCGCAGCATGGCGCCGTTCGGCGTGCATGTCGATGGCGCCGTGCGGGTCGACGGCCGCGAAGTGATGGCGCGCGTCAAGCGCGAGCGCGACCGCTTCGTCGGGTTCGTCGTCGAATCGACGGAAAGCATTCCCGATGCAGAGCGGCTGATCGGCTACGCGCGGTTCATCGACGACACCGTGCTCGAAGTGGGCGAGCACACCCGCGTGCACGCGAAGCGCGTCGTGATCGCGACCGGCTCGTCGCCGTACGTGCCCGCGATGTACCAGGCGCTGGGCGAGCGCGCGATCGTCAACGACGACGTGTTTGCCTGGGATGACTTGCCGCGCAAGGTTGCCGTGATCGGCGCGGGCGTGATCGGGCTGGAACTGGGTCAGGCGCTTGCGTGGCTCGGTGTCGACGTGACGATGCTAGGCGCGCGCGGGCGCGTTGGGCCGTTGAGCGATCCGGCAATCAAGGATTATGCGCGCGATGTGTTCAAGGATTCTTTTCACTTCGAGACCCACGCGCAGGTGGAAGCGGCGACGCGGGAAGGTGACACGGTGCGTTTGCGCTATCGCGATGGCGCGGGGGAATTGCACGAAGACACGTTCGATTATGTGCTGGTTGCGGCAGGCCGTCGGCCGAATATGGACAAGCTCGCGTTGCATAACACGACGATCGAGCTCGATGCGCGCGGTGTGCCTGTGTTCGATCCGCTGACGTTGCAGGCGGGCAAGCATCCTGTGTTCATCGCCGGCGATGCAAATGATGTGCTGCCGCTCCTGCACGAAGCGGCGGATGAAGGCCGCGCTGCGGGCGAGAATGCGGCTCGGTATCCCGATGTGAAGCCGCTTGTGCGGCGGGCGGCGATTTCAGTGGTGTTTTCCGAGCCGGGGATTGCGATGGTTGGTGCGCGGTTTCTGGATCTTGCTGACGGGTCGTTTGTGACGGGTGAAGTCAGCTTCGAAGACCAGGGCCGCAGCCGCGTGATGCTGCGCAACCGCGGGCTGATGCATGTCTACGTGGATCGCGCTACGCGGCGGTTCCTGGGTGCCGAATGGATCGGGCCGGATGCCGAGCATATCGCGCATCTGCTTTCGTGGGCGCTGCAGATGGGGCTGACCGTCGATGCGATGCTCGCGATGCCTTTTTATCATCCTGTTGTCGAGGAAGGTCTGCGGAGCGCGTTGAGGAGTGCGGCTGCGCAACTGGCTGCCGTGTGATTTCGGGGTCTGGTTCTGGGCTTCGCCGGGGGTTTCGGGTTCGGGGGGCAGCGGTGCGGCGTTAGCCAGGTAGGTTTGCCCCCCGCGCGCCCTACTTGGAGTACAAAGTCGACTCCGCGAAATCCTCCGCCTCCAGCACCCGCCCGACCAGAATCAACGCGGTACGCTCTATATCCGTCGCTTGCACCTTTTCAACAATATCAGCAAGCGTCCCGACAACTTTCTCCTCATCCGGCCAGCTTGCCCGATACACCACCGCGACGGGACAGTCGCCCCCATAGTGAGGCATCAATTCATCGACAATCAGCGCAATATGGCGCACCCCAAGATGAATCGCCATCGACGCGCGATGCCGCGCAAGATCCGCAAGCTGCTCGCCTTCAGGCATCGAAGTCTTCCGCGCATATCTCGTCAGGATCAACGTCTGCGACACATCAGGCAACGTCAGCTCGACCCCGAGCGCAGCCGCGCAGGCCGCCGTCGCCGTCACACCGGGCACGATTTCATACGGAATCCCAAGCGCGCGCAAGCGGCGAATCTGCTCGCCAATCGCGCCGTACAACGACGGATCGCCCGAATGCACGCGCGCGACGTCCTGCCCCTTCGCATGCGCTTCGGCAAGCAGACCAATGATCCCATCCAGATCGAGCTCGGCCGTGTTCACCACTTTTTCAGCGACGTTCCCGCTCAACACAGCTTCCGGCACAAGCGAACCGGCATAGAGAATCACCGGACACGTACGCACCAGGCGCTGCCCCTTCACCGTGATCAGTTCAGGATCACCCGGTCCCGCGCCGATAAAAAACACCGTCATTTCACAGTACTCCAATCTTCTTCGTTCAATGCGCGCAGCAGTTGCGCCGGACTGTCGAACGCCCGATCGACCTCGGGCAGCGCAGGACGCCGCATCATCACGACCGGCACCTTCAGTTCCCGCGCGACCTCGAGCTTCGCCTGCGTCGCCGCGCCGCCGCTGTTCTTCGTCACCAGCACATCGATGTGATTCAGCGCGAACAGCGCCCGCTCGCCGTCGATATCGAACGGGCCGCGCGCGTCGATGATGCGCGCGCGCCCGTTGCCCGGATGCGCGTCGAGACAGCGCACGATCCAGTACTGATGCGCGGGTATCTCGTCGAGATGCGCGAGCGGCTCGCGCCCCGACGTGAACAGCACGCGCCGAAACGGTCGGATCGCATCGACCAGTTCGTTCCAGCCGCTTACCATGCGCCAGTCGTCGCCCGTTTGCGGCGTCCAGCCCACGCGGCGCAGCGCCCAGCACGGCACGCTGGCTTCGCGGCACGCAACAGCCGCGTTCGCGCTCATTTGCGCGGCATAGGGATGCGTCGCGTCGATCACGAGCGCAATGCCTTCGCTTTCGATAAAACGCGCAAGCCCTTCGCTGCCGCCGAACCCGCCGACCCGTACTTCACACGCCAGCCCGTCCGGCACACGTCCGAGCCCCGCCAGGCTATAGACATGCTGCCGCCCGAGTTGCCGCGCGATCTGCAATGCGTCGCCCGTGCCGCCGAGCAATAACAGACGTTTCATCGCGCCACACCGATGATGTTGCCCTGCCGGTCGATCGCAAACATCTCGACTTCGACCGACGCGGGCACGATGTCGCGCGCCACGTCGCGCGCGCGTGCGCAGACGATATCGCCGAGCGGCACGCCTTTTTTCCGCGCCATCGCAAGCGCTTCCTGGCTCGTGTTCGCGCCGACGATAGCGGCCTGCAACGCGGCGTCGCTCGCGGCATGTTGCGCCGACCACGCGGCGAGTTGCGGTAAGTCGATGCTCGAATGGCGGCTGTGCAGATCGAGATGCCCCGCCGCGAGTTTGCTCAGCTTGCCGAAACCGCCGCACATGCTGAGCTTGTCGACGGGCGCGCGCTTCAGATGCTTGAGCACGGCGCCCGCGAAGTCACCCATTTCGATCAGCGCAATATCGGGCAACCGGTAGTAAGCGCGCATGGCGTCCTCGCTCGCATTGCCCGTGCACGCGGCGATATGCCGATAGCCGTTCGCGCGCGCAACGTCGATGCCCTGATGGATCGACGCGATATACGCCGAGCACGAGAACGGCCGCACGATGCCCGTCGTGCCGAGTATCGACAGCCCGCCGACAATGCCGAGACGCGGATTCATCGTCTTCTGCGCCAGCGCCTCGCCGTTCTCGACGCCTATCGTCACTTCGAAGCCGCCCGCGTAACCATGCTCGGCGGCCAGTTCGTTCAGATGCGCGGTCATCATCTGACGCGGCACCGGGTTGATGGCCGGCTCGCCGACGGGCAGCGTGAGGCCCGCGCGCGTCACCGTGCCGACGCCCGGCCCGGCATGAAAACGCACGCCGGGTTGATCCGCGAGACGCACGCGCGCGAACACCACCGCGCCATGCGTAACGTCGGGATCGTCGCCCGCGTCCTTGACGGTGCCCGCTTCGGCGCCGCCTTGGCCGCCGTCGATCAGGCGGCAGAAGACGAGTGGCATCGGCACATGCTGGCCTTTCGGCAGCACGATTTCCGCGACATCGCTCGCCACGCCCGACAGCAGCAAACGCGCCGCCGCCAGCGACGTCGCCGTCGCGCAGCTTCCCGTCGTGTAGCCGCTGCGCAGCGGCGCGGGCTGTTCGGGCGTTTCGTCGCGCATCACGGTTTGCGGGTGTCGAGTAGCGTGATTGGCAGCGCGGCGCGCCACGTCTCGAAGCCGCCCAGCGGCTGCGCTTCGGCCAGGGCGACGCGCGTCAGCGCGCCGCCGTGCCGCGCGCGCCACGCGACGAGCGCCGCCTCGCCTTCGAGGGTGACGGCGTTCGCAATCAGCCGCCCGCCTTGTTTCAGCGCGCCCCAGCAGCCGTCGAGCACACCCTGCGCAGTCACGCCGCCGCCGATGAAAATGGCATCCGGCGCGGGCAGGCCATGCAGTGCGTCGGGCGCCTTGCCAGCGACCAGTTGCAGCCCCGGCACGCCGAGCGCGTCGCGATTGTGTTCGATGAAACGCTGACGTTCGCCGTTCGCTTCGATGGCTATCGCGCGGCAACTGGCGTGCGCGCGCATCCATTCGATGCCGATCGATCCACAGCCCGCGCCGACGTCCCATAGCAGTTCGCCAGGCGCTGGCGCGAGGCGTCCGAGCGTCAGCGCGCGCACGTCGCGCTTGGTGAGCTGGCTGTCGTGACGATAGGCGTCGTCGGGCAGCCCGGGGGTCAGCGCGAGCCGCGGCGCGTCCCGCGCATCGCGCCGGCAGTCGAGCGCGATCAGGTTCAGCGCCGCCGACTCTCCAATCGACCAGTCGTGCGCGCGCGCGTCGACGATGCGTTCGGACGCGCTACCCAGATGTTCCATCACGATCATGCGCGTCGCGCCGAAGCCGCGTTCGACGAGCCACGCGGCCACGGCGGCGGGCGTCGCGCCGTCCGCGCTCAGCACGAACACGCGCGCGCCATCGTGCAGATGCATCTGCAACGCGGCAAGCGGCCGGCCGACCAGCGACACCGTCGCCACATCCTGCAACGCCCAGCCAAGGCGCGCCGCCGCAAGCGACACCGACGACGGCGCGGGCAGCACGCGCAATTCGTCGGCGGGAACGTGGCGCGCGAGCGTCGCGCCGACGCCGTAGAACATCGGATCGCCGCTCGCCAGCACGCACACGGGCGTGTCGCGCCGCGCCAGCACGGGCGCGATGTCGAACGGATGCGGCCATGGCTCGCGCGCGGCGGACAGGCACACGGGCAGCATCGCCAGATGCCGCTCGCCGCCATAGATCACCGACGCGTCGATCAACGCGCGCCGCGCCGTTTTCCCCAGGCCGGCAAAACCGTCATCGCCCATTCCCACTACGGTCAGCCACGCTGACATGCGTCGATCCTCATCTGCTTGCTGTACTGAAAACGCTGCTGCGGGCCGTGTTTCAAGGCTGCGGCATCGTTGTGCTGTTCGAAAAAAGGCATAATACCCGTTCGCCGGTGCCTTTCGGGGCCTAAGAGGGAACACACATCACTGCGATGACCGTGACTGCCCCCGCAACTGTATGCAGCGAGTCCACGCCAATTTGCGCCACTGGTGATACCGGGAAGGCCCGGCGTGTGCAGCGACCTGTGAGTCAGAAGACCTGCCGGCCAACAGTTCGTGCCAGCCAACATCGGGCGGGGTGTACCGATGCCGAGCCGCTCTCCTTCGAGATGCCCGGGCCGTCGCGCGACGTAAACCCCGTAATGTCTTGAGCCACGCTTTCGATTCGTCCGACGCTTCCGCCTTGCGCCCTTCGGCTTGTCCGGGGCTGTTGCGCATCGTGCCCGCGCTCGACGGCGGCCTGTGCCGCGTGAAGCTGGCGGGCGGCGAATTGAGCGCGACGCAGGCACGCGCCATGGCCGGGGCGATCGACGAACACGCGTCGGGTGTCGTCGACATCACGAATCGCGCGAATCTGCAGTTGCGCGGCGTGAAGCGCGGCCATGAAGCTGCGCTCGTTGCAGCGCTGCTCGACGCGGGGCTCGGACCGCAGAACGCCGAGCATGCATTCGCCGACGACGTGCGCAATGTGATGGTCAGCCCGGTTGCGGGCCGCGACGCAAGCGCGTTATACGACACGAGCGCGCTAGCTGGCAATCTGTTGACGCTGCTGCAAGGTGACACACGGTTCGCCGCGCTTTCGCCGAAATTCGCGCTGATGCTCGACGGCGGCGAGCGTCTGATGATGCTCGATCATCCGCACGACATCTGGTTTTCGGCGATGCTGCAGCGCGACCGTCCGGACGTGCTGTTCGCAATCGGACTCGCTGGCTGTCCGCCCGTTACGGCGGACCATGACAGCGCTTTGGCCGCCGTCACGGCTGCGGATCTTGCGACGTTCACGCAAGCGCTCGTGCACACGTTCCTCGACCTCGCCGCGCCGGACGATGCCCGCATGCGCGACCTGCTCGCCGCGCATTCCATCGAGAACATCATCGGGCACGCCGAACGCAGGAGCGGTGTGAGCCTGCTGCGCGACGCGTCGATCCGAGGCTGGCGCCGGGAACCCGCCGATGCCGAGCGACGGCTCGGCGCGCATCGGCAAAACGACGGACAGCGCTGGCATGTCGGCGCGCAGCCCGCGTTGGGCCGCATGAACAGCACGACGTTGCGCGGCCTCGCCGAACTCGCCGGCGGCAATGCGCGCGCGACGCTGCGCATGACGCCGTGGCAAAGCGTGCTGCTCACCGACATCGACACGGTGAACCTCGACGCAACGTTACGGAAGCTCGAAGCACTCGGTCTCGCCACCACCGCTGACAATCCGCTGACCCGGGTGATCGCATGCGCCGGCTCGGCCGGCTGCGCGAAGAGCCAGGCGGACACGAAAGCCGACGCACTAAAACTGGCCGCACAGGTACCCGAGCATACGCAAGTGCATCTCAGCGGCTGCCCGCGTTCATGCGCGGCGGCGCATCGCGCGCCCTACACGCTGCTCGCGGCAGCCGACGGCCATTACGACCTGTACCACACACACGACCCGCGCGAGTCCAACGGCTTCGGCCGATGCATCGCGCGCGGTCTGACGATCGACGAAGCGGCGGATGCACTGAACGCGTCCGCCCTTCCCCCAACTGATGAGCCATTCGATGCTTGACTACATCCGCGACGGACAGGAAATTTATCGCCAGTCGTTCGCGACGATACGCGCGGAAACCGACCTGTCGCGCATTCCCGCCGACCTCGAAAAGCTCGCCGTGCGCGTGATCCACGCGTGCGGCATGGTCGATATCGCCAGCGACCTGCGCTTTTCGGACGGCGCGGGCCGCGCGGGACGCGAGGCGCTCGCCAGCGGCGCGCCGATCCTCTGCGACGCGCGCATGGTCGCCGAAGGCATCACGCGCGCGCGGCTTCCCGCGCACAACGACGTGATCTGCACGCTCGCCGATCCGTCCGTGCCCGGGCTCGCGCGCGAGATGAACAACACCCGCTCGGCGGCGGCGCTCGAACTGTGGCGCCCGCGCCTGCAAGGCAGCGTCGTCGTGATCGGCAATGCGCCGACCTCGCTGTTTCATCTGCTCGACATGCTCGACGGCGGCGCGCCCCGCCCAGCGCTGATTCTCGGCTTCCCGGTCGGCTTCATCGGCGCCGCGGAGTCGAAGGCGATGCTCGCCGCCAATAGCCGCGGCGTGCCGTTCGTCGCCGTGCAGGGCCGGCGCGGCGGCAGCGCGATGGCGGCGGCTGCCGTGAACGCGCTCGCATCGGAGGACGAATAATGGCCGATCAGGCGAACAGCACGCGCGGGCGTCTCTATGGTCTCGGCGTCGGCCCCGGCGACCCGGAACTGATCACGGTGAAAGCGCTGCGGCTGCTGAAATCGGCGCACGTGGTCGCGTATTTCGTCGCGAAGGGCAAGAAAGGCAACGCGTTCTCGATCATCGAGTCGCATCTGTCGAGCGAGCAGGAGCAGTTGCCGCTCGTCTATCCCGTGACGACGGAAGCACTCGAACCGCCGCTGTCGTACGAAGCGATCATCGCCGACTTCTACGACACGGCCGCCGAAGTGGTCGCGAAGCATCTCGACGCCGGGCGCGACGTGGCCGTGATCTGCGAAGGCGACCCGTTCTTCTACGGCTCGTACATGTACCTGCACGACCGGCTCGCCAACCGGCTCGCGCCGCGCTTCGAAGGCGAAGTGGTGCCGGGCGTGTGCTCGATGCTCGGCGGCGTCGCCGTGCTCGGCCAGCCGCTCGTGTACCGCAACCAGACCTTGTCGGTGCTTTCAGGCGTGTTGCCCGAAGACGAACTCAAGCGCCGTCTCGCCGCCGCCGACGCCGCCGTCGTGATGAAGCTCGGCCGCAATTTCGACAAGGTGCGCCGCGTGCTCGACGAACTGGGGCTCGCGGAGCGCGCGCTATACGTCGAACGCGCGACGATGGCGAACCAGCGCATCGTGCCGCTCGCCGAAGTCGACCCGATGGCGTCGCCCTACTTCTCGCTGCTCGTCGTGCCGGGGGAAAAATGGCAAGGCTGACAGCACCGCCCGCGATCGTGATACTCGGCGTCGGCGCGCGGGACACGGCGCGGCGCGTGCAATCGCTGTATGACGGCGCGCAGGTGCATGGCCTGCAGGGCCGGGTCGCCGATGCCGATGTCGCTTACACGGAACTCAACGCGCATCTGCGCGAGCTTTACGCGAGCGGCACGCCGATCATCGCGCTGTGTGCGGCGGGTATCGTGATTCGCTGCGTCGCGCCGCTGCTCGCGAACAAGGGCGCCGAGCCGCCCGTGCTGGCCGTCGCCGAGGACGGCAGTGCCGTCGTGCCGCTGCTCGGCGGGCTGTCGGGCGTCAATGCGATGGCGCGCGAAATCGCCGCCGCGCTCGACGTGCCGCCCGCGATCACGACGAGCGGCGAGTTACGCTTCGGCGCATGCGTGCTGAACCCGCCCGACGGCTACACGCTCGCGAGCCTCGATCAGGGCAAGCGCTTCGTGTCGGATCTGCTGGCGGGCGAAGCGACGCGTATCGAAGGCGACGCGCCGTGGCTCGACGGCGTGCAACTGCCGCTTGCCGACGACGCGCAACGCGCGATCCGCGTCACGCCGCTGGCATGGCACGGCGCGACGGACGAACTGGTGATTCATCCGCGCAGTGTCGTGGTCGCCGTGCGTGCAACCCGCTCCGGCGCCGGATCGTTGCCTCAACGGATACGCGAAGCGGCGCAGACGCATGGGCTGGCGGCGCAAGCGCTGGCGGTGCTGCTCGCGCCCGCTACGCTGACGGGCGATCCCGCGCTTCGGCAGGCAGCCGACGAGTTGCAGGTCGCACTACGCTTCACCACTGACAGCAGCCTGGACCACGATGCAGACCATAGCGCGGCCCAGATGCTCAGCCAAACCTTACGCGTGCCTCACAAAGCGCTCGACGCGCCCGGCGACGCGCCCATCGCTTTCGCCGTCGCTCAAGCGCCGCTCGATCCCGCGACAGTCGGCCGCGCGCGCGGCAAGCTGAGCGTGATCGGCCTCGGGCCCGGCGACGCGTCGCTGATGGTGCCCACTGCGCGCGCGGCGCTGACGCAGGCCACCGACATCCTCGGCTACGAAACCTACGTGAAGATGGCGGGCCCGTTCCGCGCGGACCAGCGCGTGCACGGCACGGACAATCGCGAGGAAATGCAGCGCGCCCGCCATGCATTCGAGCTGGCGAGCGCCGGGCGGCATGTGGCGATGGTGTCGTCAGGCGACCCCGGCGTGTTCGCGATGGCGGCCGCCGTGCTCGAAGCGCTGGACGGCGCGCGCGAAGAAGCACGACACGCGGCATGGTCGGCCGTCGAACTGGAAATCGTGCCGGGCGTGTCCGCCGCGCTGGCGACGGCCGCGCAGGCGGGCGCGCCGCTCGGCCACGATTTCTGCATGCTGTCGCTGTCGGACAATCTGAAACCGTGGTCGATCATCGAAAAGCGGCTGCGGCATGCGGCCGAGGCCGATCTGGTCATGGCGTTCTACAACCCGATTTCGCGCGCCCGTCCGTGGCAGCTCGACAAGGCACTCGATATCGTGCGTGAATATCGCGCGCCCGCGACGACCGTCGTGCTCGGCCGCGATATTGGCCGTCCCGGCGCCACATTGAAAACAACGACGCTCGCCGGATTGAAATCCGCCGATGTCGATATGCGGACGATGGTAATAATCGGCTCGTCGACGACCCGCGCTTTCAAACCCGCCGGAAGCGGCCGGGAATGGGTCTACACGCCGCGCTGGTATGAATAGGAGGCGATTTTAACGTTTGCATTGAATTGAATCAGCCAGTTGTTGATATTCAATCAACCGGCTGAAAGGAAGATTGAAACTGTGCAAAAGAAAAATAAATTAAACTTTTCCCATAGTGCGACGTATACAACGATTATCTCCGGCCACCGCTTCGTTCGCCCACCATGCAAACCAGTGAAGACACCGTCGATACAGACGTGAGCGCACCTGTCCCCGCTGCGCGCCAGCTTTCTCCCGATGCCGTACCCGTCGGTACGCCGCTCGAGTTTCCGATTCTCGACAGCGATGGCGCGCTGCTGTTCGATCGCGGCGCGGTCGTGATCGGCGCGGATGAACACCGCTTTCTGTTCCAGCATTTCAAGCCGCAGCGCGGCGATCTGGCCACCGCGAACGACGACGCCACACGTGCCGCGCGGGCGGCAGCCAGGCAGGGCGAAGCCGAATCGCTCGCGCTCAAGGACATGCATCTGACGATCGGCGCGCTGATCGGCGTGCGCTCGCAGGTCGGAATGGGCGCGCCGATGCATCCGTCGCGCATCATCGGCTTTGCGCCGAACGAGTCGCTGTTCGTCACGCCGCCGCTCGTCGATGGCAAGCCGATGCTGCTGTCCGTCGGCGAGAACGTCGAGATCGTCGCGATTGCGAGCCAGGCGGTGTTCCGCTTCGTGTGCACCGTCGATTCCGTCTGCCAGGTGCCGTTCCACTATCTCGTGTTGTCGAAACCGGGCGTGGTCCGCCGGCTGCGCGAGCGCAAGTCGGTGCGCGTGCGCGCGAGCCTGCCGCTGCGCTTCAGCATCGAAGCGCAAGGCACGGGCTACGAAAGCCTCGGCCTCGTGCAGAGCGTGAGCGCGATGGGCATGTCGTTTTCCGCGCCGTGGACGGTCGGGGAAGTCGGCAAGCGCATCCGCGTCGCGTTCACGCTGCGCTCGAAGGACATGGAAACGCCGATCGAAACCACCGCGACGATCCGCAACGTGCAGCCAGGCTCGAAACCCAGCGAGCCCGCCACTCACGGCATCGAGTTCGACCAGCTCAACCAGGTCGAGCAGATGGCGCTGAAAGTCTATGTGTTCGACCGGATCGACGATGTGATCTTCTGGACGAGCGGACCGAAGTAAGCCGCACTGCTTTCCTTTGCTGAAAAAAACGGCCCGGTCATTTGCATGACCGGGCCGTTTGGCTTGTGGGCCGCCTCGACGGCAGCGGCCCCCGTGACCGCTATTACTGCGCGGGCGGTTTTTGCAGCGATTGCGGCGCCACCTGCCACTGTTGTCGCTGCGGCGGCTGTTGAAGCTGCTGCAACTGGAGCTGTTGCGATTGCGACGGCTGTTGCGGTTGCTCCTGTTTCATCTGCTGCGGCCTTGGTGACTGCGGCACGGCGGGTGCAGCGGCTGTAGCGGGTGCAGGCGTCACTGCTGAAACAGACTGCCCGCTCACACGAATCTCGACGCGGCGATTCGGCGCCAGACACGCGATGACAGCAGCGGACTTGCGTCCCGGGCAGGTTGCGATCGGCGCAGTCGATCCCGCACCACGCACGTCGAAGCGCGCGGGGTTCAGCCCGCGTTCCTTCAGCGCGTCCGCTACGGCCTGCGCACGGCGCCGCGACAGGTCGCGGTTGTGCGTGACCGAACCGAAGCGGTCCGTGTAGCCGATCACCGTGACGACATCGATCGATTGCGCGCGCTTCAGATCCGTGGCGAGCGCGTCTATCGCGGTGGTGCCCTCCGCCTTGAGCTTCGCGCTGTCGAAATCGAACAGCGCATCGGCCGACAACGCGATCGGTGTGGCGGCATCGACGATGGGTGGCGGAGGCGGCGGTGGCGGCGCGCAGTGATCGAGTTCCTGATTCACCTGCACGCTCAACTTCTGCGCGCGCTCGATCGCGTCCCAGCCGTGCACCCAGTGCGTGCCGTGCGTCTCGTCCTGCTCCTTCCAGACTTCGTCGGTGAGCGCCAGCAGGCGGCCCGCCGACTCGCCTTTACATGCCGATGCCGATACCCGCGCGTTGGTGGCTTCGATAGCGCGGATCGCCTGCACCCACTTGTCGCGCGTCGGCCAGTTCTTCGCCGTATACAGCGGCTCCCACGGCGTGCTCTGGTCGATCAGGTAGCGCGCGTTGCCCAATGCCCGTTGCGCGGCATTGTTGTAGACGCGCGAAACGAGAACGTGGCTGTCCTGCCGCCCGGCGATTTCGAGGAAGCCTTCCGCCACACCGCGACGGTAGGGATCTGCAATCTTCTGCGCGGCAGGCATCAGCGCCTCAGCCTGGCTCTTGATGCTGGCGGGGAGAGCAAACGCGGCGGGTGCGGCGAACGCCGCCGCAAGCGTTGCGGCGAGCGTCACAGCAAACCGGGAGCGCACTGTTCCGCGTAATGTTGGTTTTCTCATAGATTTCTCCACGTCCGCCGCGCTTGTCGCGCGGCGGACGTATCAGGCCATCAGAAGCCGATCGTCACGCCTGCCGACGCGCCGGTGCTTGCGCCGTTGCCCGTGGCGCGCGTCACGTGTGCGTTCACGAGGAAACGATCGTTGACCCAGTAATTCGCGCCCACGGCGACGGCTGCCGCCCCGCCATAGGTGCCGGCTGCCGCCGACATCTGGAAGTTGCCTTCCGCGCGCGCATTCGGGATCAACGAAGTCGCTGCCATCGCGGCTGCACCCAGCGAGTTCATCTTGTCGTTCATCTTGTTGAACTGGCTGTCGGTGTACGAGTTCGACTGCTGGACCGCCTGGTTCACCGTGTTGTTGCTGGCGTTCGTGATCGCGTCGTTCAACTGGCCGACGTTGACTGCGTCGGTGGTTGCCGTGCCCGCTGCGACGTTCGTGACGCGACGCTGCTGGCTTGCGGAACCGACGGACACGGTGTTGTCTTCCGTGGCGACCGAGCCTGCGCCGAGCGCAACCGAGTTGTTGCCGCTGGCCGTGGAGTTCGCGCCGATTGCAACGGCGTTACTGCCCGATGCGTTCGATGCGTAGCCCGTTGCGACCGATTGCAGACCGTTCGCGACCGACAGCGCGCCCATTGCCGTGGCGTGCGTGCCGCCTGCCTTCGCCTGTTCCGTGTTGCGGTCGCCATCGCCGACGAACAACGTATCGACACCCGTGCCCGCGTTGCTGATGCTGTTGACCTTCGACAACAGATCCGCGTACTGCGAGTAGTTCACCGCGTCGGTGTCCTTCTCGCCCGCTGCAACGTTGTGGATCGTCACCGGCGCAGCACCCGACGAACCGTCACCCAGCGTGATGCTGCTGTAGTTGGTCACCGTCTTGCCGGTGTTGTCGGTGGTCGTGTCGTACGTTACGGCCGCCTTGGTCACGCCATCGGGGTTGATGATGCCCGCCGCCTTCAACTGCGCGACATTGACAGCGTCGAAGTCGCCCGTACCTGCGGCGACGCCCGTGAGAACACGCGCGCCCTTCGTACTGTTCGTGAAGTCGACGATCGAACCGTCTGTCTGCGATGCGACCGTGATGTTCCTGCTCGACTGATTCTGCGTCACGAGACCAATACCGCCTTCATTGATCTGCGTCTGCAGGTTCGTGATGTCGGTGCTGTTCGCATACACGCGTGCGTCGAGGTTCGTGATCGCGCCGCCGATCGTCGTGACCGTCGAGCCCCCCACGATGTACGTCGGGTTGCTGATCGTGCCGTCCGTCTTCACCGTCGAACCGCCGCCGATCGCATTAGCCGTCGATGCCGCCACGTTATACAGCTGCGTGCCGTTCACCGCGTCGAAGCTCGATGCGTTCACGTTGCCTGCCGCCACGCCCGTGAGCCTGCGCGCGCCCTTCGTTCCCGCGAAGTCGACGATCGAACCGTCCGTCTGCGATGCTACGAGAATGTTCTTGCTCGTTGCGTCCTGAGTCACGAGACCGATGCCGCCTTCGTTGATCTGCGTTTGCAGGTTCGTGATGTCGGTCGCGTTCGCATACACACGGTCGTCGAGGTTCGTGATCGCCCCGGCGATGTTCGTGATCGTCTTGCCGCCGATGTTGAACGTCGGGTTCGTGATCTTGCCCGTCGAAGGATCGAACGTCGAACCGCCGCCGATTGCATCAGCCGTCGATGCCGCCACGTTGTACAGCTGCGCGCCGTTCATCGCGTCGGTGCTCGATGCGTTCACGTCGCCCGCTGCCACCTTGGTGATCTTCGTGCCGGTTGCGCCTGCCAGCGTGATCTGGGACTTGGCGTCGCTGTCGTACACGACACCGAGTGCATTGCCCGAACCCGCGGCGTTGTTGAGCGCCGTCAAGGCATCCGCCACGTTGGTGTACGTGCCGCCGCCGAACGTGTACGCCGGTGCCGTGATCTCGCCCGTCGCCGTGTTGACCGACGCGCCACCGCCGAGTGCCTTGGCCATCGACGTGCCCTGCGCGAACAACTGCGAACCGTTGATGGCCTCCGTGCTCGACGCGCTCAACGCACCTGCTGTCAGACCTGTGATCTTCGTGCCGGTTGCGCCCTTCAGCGTGATCTGATCCTTCGTTGCGGTGTCGTAATCAACGGCCAGCGGGTCGCCGCTCGAAGCGATACGCGTGTCCAGCGAGGTCAGCGCGGCGGCTACGTTGACGTAGGTGTTGCCCGCAAGGGTGTATGCCGGTGCTACGACTGCACCCGTTGTCGGGTTGACGGATGCGCCACCGCCCAGGGCGCTTGCTACGCCTGCGAGCTGCGATACGTTCACGACGTCGGTGTTCTTCGTGCCGGCTGCGACGTTGATGATCTGGCGTTGGCCGCCGGATTTGGTGTTGCCGACCGAGAGGACATTGGCGCGGCCGCCGTCGTTGCTGGCATAGCCGAGCGTGACGCTGTTGCTGCCCGTAGCGATGATGTCCTTACCAATCGCAACGCCGTTGACTGCGCCGATATTCAGGTTGTTACCAATACCGATCGCGTTGTCGGCCTCGACCGAGGTGTAGTTGTTGCCGATTGCAATGACATTCGAACCCAGCCCCGAAATCGTCGAACCGATGACGACCGCTCCCACTCCCTTGGCCGCGATGTTCTGGCCGATACCCACGCCCTGCATGTCGGTGACGGTCACTACCGAGCCGATTGCCAACGCACTGTCAGCCGTGGCTTTCGCGCTCAGACCGATTGCGACGGAGTCCGTACCCGTAGCCTGAATCCCACCACCCTTCACGGTCGGACCGGCCATGAGCATCTGGTCAGGCGTCAGGCTCGACGTCTGGCCGAGCAGTTGCGGCGACTGCAGAGAAGACGACTTCAGCACGGGCTTGGTCTGAAGCGAGCTCTGCAAACCGGCGATCGCCGATGCGATGTCCGTCGTCATCTGGCCAACGGTTGCGGCGTCCGAATCGTCCACACCATCCGCCAGGTTGACGATGCGGCGCTTGGCGGTCGCGCTGCCGACTGCGACCGAGTTCGCTGCGCTGGTCACCGAACCGACACCGAGCGCGACCGAGTTCGGCGCCATTGCGCGTGCACCGGCGCCGATTGCCAGCGTTCCGTTGCCGTTTGCGAATGCATCGCCGCCGATTGCGACAGCATCGGCGCCCTGAGCCTGCGCCTGCCCGGCCGTCGAAGGTCCGAAGTTGATGTACTTGATGGCGGTTTGCAGATTGCTCGATGCACTCATGATGCCGGAGAGCGCATCGCCAACGTTCGAGTACGTGTTGCCAAGCACGGCGTATGCAGGCGCCTTGATCGAGCCGTCTGCATTCACCGAGGCCCCGGAACCCAGTGCCGCCGTCACACCCGACAACTGCTTCACGGTGACCGCATCGTTGGCGTTCGTACCTGCTGCCACGTTGACGACCTGACGCTGCGAGTCCGACGTGCCAACCGATACCGTGTTAGCACGGTCAGCCACGGCGTTCGCGCCCAGCGCCACCGCATTCGAGGCCGTCGCCGAAGCATTCGGGCCGGCCGCAACGCTGTTGACGCCGCCTGCCGATGCATCCGCCAGCGACGAGTTCACCTTGAAGTACTTCATGTTGGCGCCGCCAGCCTGGATGTTGTTGACGGCGTTGTTCAGATCGCTGACGTTGTTGCTGACGTTGTTGACCTTTGCATCTTCCGCCATCAACTGGCTCACGTTCACCGCGTCCGTTACAGCGTAGCCTGCTGCCACGTTCGTGATGCGACGTTCCTTGCCCGCTGCACCCACCGACACTTCGCCGAAGGCCGTTGCAGCCGACAGCGTTGCGCCGCCCGGTGCAAAGCCAGCCGAGCCGAGCGTCGTCGAATTCGCGGTCGAGTTCGAACCGAGCGCCACCGAGTTCGCCGTCGATGCCGTCGCCGCGCCGCCGATTGCCACGCTGTCCTTGCCCGCTGCCGACGAATCTGCCAGTGACGAGTTCGCGTGGAAGTACTTGACGCCTTCGCCGTTGTAGATGTTGTTGCTGAAGTTCTGCACCAGGTTGTTCAGGTACGTGACGTTGTTCGACACGTTGTTGACCTTGCCGTCCTCAGCCATCAACTGGCTCACGTTCACCGCGTCCGTTGCAGCGTAGCCCGCTGCCACGTTCGTGATGCGACGTTCCTTGCCCACTGCGCCCACCGACACTTCGCCGAATGCCGTTGCAGCCGACAGCGTTGCGCCGCCCGGTGCAAAGCCAGCCGAGCCGAGCGTCGTCGAATTCGCCAGCGAGTTCGAGCCCAGCGCCACCGAGTTCGACGTCGATGCCGTTGCCGCGCCGCCGATCGCCACGCTGTCCTTGCCCGCTGCCGACGAATCAGCCAGCGACGAGTTCGCGTGGAAGTACTTGATACCGTCGCCGGTGCCGCCCGTCACGTTCGCCAGACGACCATCGATGTTCGTGATCGCGCCAGCCACGTTGTTGTACGTGGTGCCGCCCGCGATGTACGTCGGCGCGCTGATGTTGCCCGTCGTCGGCGTATAGCTCGAGCCGCCGCCCAGCGCCGCTGCCGTCGCTGCGCCTTGCGCGTCGACCTTCGCGTTTTCCGACATCAACTGGCTGACGTTCACTGCATCCGTTGCCGCCGAGCCGGCCGCAACGTTGGTGATGCGGCGGTTGAAGCTGCCATTGCCCACCGACACTTCGCCCGACGCCGTCGTGCCCGACAACGTGCTGTTACCCGGGTTGTAGGCCGTCGCCGACAGGTTCGCCGTCGTTGTCGCATTCGAGCCGAGCGCCACCGAATCGGCAGCCGTTGCGCTCGCGTTATAGCCGACCGCAATTGCGTTGGTGCCCGCTGCCGTTGCTTGCGGTCCCACCGAAATCGAGTTCACGCCCGATGCCGTTGAGTCCGTCAGCGACGAGTTCGCGTGGAAATACGTCAGGCTGCCGCCGCCCTTTTTGATGTTGTTGACCGTGTCGCTCAGGTTGCTGACGTTGGCGCTGACGTTGTTGACCTTCTGGTCTTCAGCCATTAACTGGCTCACGTTCACGGCATCCGTCGCGGCATAGCCCGCTGCCACGTTCGTGATGCGGCGTTCTTTGCCCGATGCGCCTACCGACACTTCGCCGAAGGCCGTTGCAGCCGTCAGCGTTGCGCCGCCCGGAGCAAAGCCGGACGCTCCGAGCGTACCGGAGCTAGCCACCGAGTTCGAACCCAGCGCAACCGAATTGGCTGTCGTCGCGACTGCGCCGCCGCCGATCGCCACCGATTCCGCACCGCTCGCCGACGAATCGCCCAGGGCGGAATTCGCGTGGAAGTACTTGATGCCGCCGCCGTTCAGAATGTTGTTGACGGTGGTGTTCAGCGTCGTCAGGTTGTTGCCCAGACCCGTGACTGCGCCGTCGAGCTTGGCGATGGCCGTGCCGACGTCGGTTGCTGCCGTGTTCTGCACGTTGTACGTCGGCGGCTTGATCGAGCCGTCCGTGTTCACGGTTGCGCCGCCGCCGAGTGCAGCCGTTACGCCCGTGAGCTGCGATACGTTCACGGCGTCGGTCTTCTGCGTGCCGGCTGCTACGTTGATGATCTGGCGTTGGCCGCCCGTTTTCGTATTGCCGACGGAAATGACGTTTGCGCGTCCGCCATCCGTACTGGCATAACCGAGGGTCACGCTGTTGGTTCCCGACGCGACCGTGTTTGTGCCGATAGCAACGGAATTTAGCGCGCCTACGTTGACGTTGTTACCAATACCGACTGCGCCGTCGCCGTCGACTGCCGTGTAGTTGTTACCGATCGCGATCACGCCTGAACCCAGCGCGGAAGTGTTCGAACCGATTACAACGGTGTTCGTCCCCTTGGCGGCTATGTTCTGGCCGATACCGACGCCCATGTTATCGGTCACTGTGACCACCGAGCCGATGGCCAGTGCGCTATCCGCCGTCGCCTTGGCGCTCAAACCAATTGCGACCGAATCCGTGCCCGTTGCCTGAATCCCGCCGCCCTTTTGTGTCGGACCGGCCATCAGCATCTGGTCAGGTGTCAGGCTCGACGTCTGGCCGAGCAGCTGCGGCGACTGCAGCATCGCCGATTTGAGCAGCGTCGGATTTTGTACAGTCGAAGCCTGCAGGTTGGAGATGGCTGCCTGGATATCGGATGTCACCTGGCCGACCGTTGCGGCGTCGGTGTCGTTGATGCCGTCTGCAACGTTTACGATCCTGCGTCCCGCAGTGCTGCTGCCCACAGCGAAGGTGTTGGCAACGGTAGCCGCCGAACCGTAACCGATCGCCACCGAGCCAGGCGCCATCGCACGTGCGCCGAGGCCCATCGCAACAGCGCCGTTACTCGTCGCAAAAGAACCACCGCCAACCGCGATTGAATCCGTGCCCGATGCTTGCGCATAATTGCCCGATGCAGGCCCAAAGGCTATTTTGTCCGTGACCTTCGCGACATTGGCGACCGCATCGCCCACGTTCGAGTACGTTGCACCGCGCACAACGTAGGCTGGCGCACTGACGGAACCATCTGTTGCCACGGTTGCCCCCCCGCCAAGCGCGTTCGCCACACCCTTCAGCTGCCCGACTGTAGCGGGATCACTATCGCTCGTCGCACCGAGCAGTGCAGACGACTTAAGGAGCTTGGGGGTCGCCAGAGCCGAGATCTGCGCCTGGAGTGCAGCATCGCTCTGGTTCATCTGACCGACGGTTGCCGCATCGCTATCGCCAACACCGTCGGCCATGTTCACGATCCGGCGTTGAGCGGTCACCGTTCCAACGGAAACCGTATTGGCAGCATTCGTGGTCGAACCAACGCCCAATGCGACCGAGTTCGCCGCCATCGCGCGCGCGCCCGTGCCGATTGCTATCGAGTTGTCCGCATTTGCGAATGCGTCGCCGCCGAGCGCAATCGAATTGTTACCCGACGCCTGCGCCTGGTCAGCAATGCTATCGCCAAACTTGATGTACTTCACGTTCTGAACAAGGTTCGCCGTGCTGCTCGAAATATTCGACAGCGCATCACCCACGTTCGAGAACGTATTGCCATACACGGTGTACGACGGCGGCTTGACCGAGCCGTCCGCATTCACCGCTGCACCGCCGCCCAGCGCCGCCGTCACGCCGCTCAGTTGCGACACGTTGACGGCATCGTTCGGCGACGTGCCGGCCGTGAGATTGGCGATCTTCGTCGCGCCGTTCGCGCCCTGCAGCGTGATCTGGTTCTTCGACGTATCGTCGTAGGCGACGGCAAGGGGGTTATCTCCGCCCTTCGAATTGTCGAGCGCCGTCAGCGCCGCGCCGACGCTGTTATATGTGCCCTTGGCGACGACGTACGTCGGATTCGTGATCGCGCCCGTCGTCGAATTGAAGCTCGAATTGCCGCCCATTGCTGCGGCAGTGTTCGCGCCCATCTGGTTGACCTTCGCGTTTTCCGACATCAGCTGGCTGACGTTCACCGCATCCGTCGCGCTATAGCCTGCCGCCACGTTGGTGATCCGGCGCTCCGTTCCCACGCCGCCGATCGACAGTTCGCCGCTCGCGGTTGCCGCGGACAAAGCGGCGCTGCCAGCGTTGAAGCCCGCCGATCCAAGCGTGGACGATCTCGCGACGGAGTTCGATCCCAGCGCAACCGAGTTCGAACCCGTCGCGCTCGCGCCTGTGCCGAGCGCGACCGAATTATTGCCCGATGCGCTCGCCATGGCGCCCTGTGCAATCGACGCGGCACCCGAAGATACGGCCGCTACGCCCACGGCAATACTCTCCGTGCCCGATGCCAAAGAATCGGTCTGCGTCGAATTGGCGTGGAAATACTTGACGCCGTTGGCGCCCCCAATGTTATTGACGACATTGCTGAGGTTGGACACATTCTGATTGGTCGCGTACAGCTGCGAACCATTGATCGCGTCCAGGCTGCCCGACGTAACTGCGCCGCGATCCAGGCCGGTGAGCAGCACGTTGCCGTTCGACGCCGTAGCCGTCATCACGTTCGATGTCGTCTGCTTGCTATTATTGAGATAGAACGTTGCTTTCCCCGACGTCAACACCAGTGCCGACGACGATTGCGCGCCCGTTGTCTGTCCGGAGTCAAGCACGGCATAGGTACCGCTGAGACCCGTAACCCAGCTTCCGCAACCGGTCCAACTCGACGACGCCGCTCCGTAGGTCCGTATCCCAACCTGATCGCTGAGACACAGGACACTCGCAGAAGCGGATAGCGAAAATGCCGAGAGACAGGCTCCCGCAACAACCCCTACCCGGAACGACCGCGGCAGTTCGGCAGCGCCATCCCTTTTCGAGCCGCCCTTTGTCGTCGCAGTCGCATTCTCGTGAGCAGCAACCCATGTTTGCGTCGACTCATTCCATACTGACCGGTACACCTTATTCATTCGTCATCCTTATTTTATTAAAGATATTTCCCATACACCCGTCTACAACCGTGTGGCCTTCACAGCGAAGCACTCATTGCATCGGACGAGGATTCTCCGTTTGCCGTCACCCGGTGACGACAAAGGAAAAATCCACGGTGCTTAGTCGTGCAACAAACGGGAATTGCGCGACCAACTGATTGAATTTCAGATCAATTGAAGACAGTCAATTCGCCGGTGACGAACGGTATGGGAGACGACTAATCGACGGAAATAGGATCAATCCCAATAGGAACGTTCGAAATCAAATATCGAAGAAAGCCTACATACATCCCTACAAATCTCCATTTGATGTAGGCGCTATCCTTCAAAAATCGTACGATGTCGACTTTAGTAATCTGGATTACTAATGACATCATTTAACAGCCATCCAACAGTGAAATATCAGGCGTGAAATAAGTGCTGCGAGGCGATCGCGTTGTCCAGGCGGTCAAATCGGACCGCTCTCAGGCAAGCTTCAGATTGGCAAATTGGGAATGGTTAAAACCGGCAATGCCGACGCACGGCGGCGCCGCATGTCTAGCTGAGCAACTCGTGCGGGCTGATGCACTCGCCGCCCCACGCGTCGGCAAGCCGCGCGCAGCGCCCGGTGCGCACCCCGCTGTCATGCTCGAAGTCGACGAACTGGACACGGTCGGCCGCCGCTGGGCGCATGGGCGAACCGCTGCTGCGGCCATCCGAGAAAATCCATAGACAGCGTTGCTGTGCCGGATGCTTGCGCGCCGCCCGTTCGAGCAGCGCAGACGCCGTTTCGATACCCAGCACGAAAGGCGTGCCGCCACCGCCACCTACAGTCGCGAGCCACCGCTCGTTCCACCAGCGCGGCACGGCAGGACCGAAGCGCACCTCCGCCCCAACGCCGCCAAAACACACCAGCGCAACCTCCGCGCGAGTCGCGCGCGCCTGATCGAACAGCGCGACGAGCAGTCCTTTGGCGAGCGCCAACCGTTGACCCGCCAGCATCGAATGGGAGCAATCAAGGACGAAGCAATGCAGCACGCCGCCGCGTGCCTCTTCGTGCACGAACCGTAGGTGTTCGGGCTGTAACGAAGCATTGCGCTTCGCCGCGAGCGTGCGTGGCCATGCAATGCGTCGCGCGCCGGCCGAACCGCCTCGCGTCGCATCGCCAGCGCCTTGCCGCCATCGAAAACCGCTGCGCATCGCGCGCGCGGCCGCGCTCTTTCGATGGCTCAGCGTTTTTTTGCGTTGAGGGGAATGACGCCTTTCACGCGCGTGATACCTGTCGGTTCAGGCGGAAGGTAGCCGTAGTCGGTTTCTGACGAAGTACTCGCGCTATCGGTCGAGGTAGCTTCGTGAGATGAAGCGGAAGACGCGGAAGACACCCCCTCCGGCTGCTCAGCATCGTCTTGCAGACGGCGCCGATGCACCAACACCGACTCAGACACCCGGTCGACATGCGCAACCGTCACAGCATCGGCCTGTTCGAGCGCGGCCAGTGCACGCGCCGCGCGCAGCATCACGAGATCGGCGCGTAGTCCGTCCACACCAGCTGCAATGCACAGCGCACTGACATGCGCATGCACTTCATCGTCGAACGAAAGGCTCGGCAACGCGGCCCGTGCATTCCGAAGCCGCGCGACATACGCATCCTGCTCCGCCGCACGTGACGCACGAAATGCAACCGGATCGAGATCGAACGCAAGCCGCGCCTTGACGATGGCCTGACGCGTCTGCGCTTCGTAACAGTTCGCCAGTTCGACCATCAAACCGAAGCGGTCCGTCAGTTGCGGACGCAGCTCACCCTCTTCCGGATTCATCGTGCCGATCAGCACGAAACTCGCATCATGCGTATGCGAGACGCCATCGCGCTCGACCGTGTTCACGCCGCTCGCTGCCGCATCGAGCAGCGCGTCGACGAGCCCATCGGGCAGCAGGTTCACTTCATCGACATACAGCACGCCGCGATGCGCCTTCGCGAGCAATCCCGGCGAAAAACGCACCGACGCATCGCGCAACGCCGATTCGATATCGAGCGTGCCGATCAGACGGTCCTCGCTCGCGCCGAGCGGCAGCGTCACGAACTGGCCTTCGGGCAACAACTCGGCCAGCGCGCGCGCCGCCGTCGATTTCGCCGTCCCGCGCGGACCGCTGACCAGCACGCCGCCGATGCCGGGATCGACGGCCGCCAGCAGCAGCGCCTGCTGAAGCGGCGCCTGACCGATCAGCGCAGAAAACGGAAACGCCGCACGCCGCGCGCTGGCTTCACTCATGATCGTGATCCTTCGATGTGCTGTTCGCTATCCAGCAGATGCTGTTCGACCTGCGCGCGATACTCGCCCGGCTGTTGCCATAGTCCACGCTGCATCGCTTCGAGCAAGCGCTCGCAGACGCCATGCAGCGCATACGGATTGTGCTCGCGCATGAACTCGCGCGTATCGGCGTCGTTCAGATACGCATCCGCGACGAGCGCGTATTGATGATCGGCGACCACGCGCGCCGTCGCGTCGTAGCCGTACAGATAGTCGACGGTTGCAGCGATCTCCGCCGCGCCTTTGTATCCGTGACGCTTCACGCCATCCAGCCACTTGGGATTCACCACCCGCGAACGGATCACGCGCGCAATTTCTTCATGCAGCGTACGAACGCGCGGCGCATCGGGGTTGCTGTGGTCGGCGTGATACACATGCGGCTGACTGCCCGCGAGATGCCGCACGGCCGCCGTCATGCCGCCTTGAAACTGGTAGTAATCGTTCGAATCGAGCAGGTCGTGCTCGCGGTTGTCCTGGTTCTGCAATACGACATCCATGGCCGCGAGACGCGTGCCAAATGCGTGCCGCGCCTCTTCGCCGGCGCTTTTCTGCGTGTACGCATAACCGCCCCACGACAGATACGCGTCCGCGAGATCGGCATCCGTTTGCCATTGCTGCGTGTCGATCATCTGCTGCAAGCCCGCGCCATAGGCACCCGGACGCGCGCTGAACACGCGAAAGCCCGCGCGCCGGCGGGCTTCGTCGGGCGCGACGCCGCGCGCGATCCACGCATCGCGCTCGCGCAGCACGCGCGCGCGAATCGGGTTCACGTCCTGGGGCTCGTCGAGTTCGGCAACGGCTTGCACGGCGGCATCGAACAGATGCATCACGTTCGCAAACGCGTCACGGAAGAACCCCGACACCCGCAACGTGACGTCGATACGCGGACGATCGAACGCCGCAATCGGCATGATCTCGAAGTCCGTCACGCGATGACTGCCCGGCGCCCACTTCGGCCGCACGCCTAGCAGCGCGAGCGCCTGCGCGATATCGTCGCCGCCCGTGCGCATCGTCGCCGTGCCCCACACGGAAAGACCGATCGCGCGCGGATAGTCGCCATGCTCCTGCACGTGCCGTTCGATCAGCGTCTGCGCGGACTTGAGTCCCAGCGACCACGCGGCTTGGGTCGGAATGGCGCGGGTATCGACGGAATAGAAGTTGCGGCCCGTGGGCAGCACGTCGGGACGCCCGCGCGACGGCGAGCCGCTCGGGCCCGGCGGCACGAAACGCCCTTCGAGTCCGCGCTTCAGGTGCATCAGTTCGTGCGGACCGCATGCGTCCAGACGCGGCAGGATATCGTCGCGCAGGCGTTCGAGCACACGCGCGGCTTGCGGCAGTTCTTTTATGGTTGCGAGCGCGTCAGGCGACATTGCGCACATGTCGTCGAGCAACGAAGCTGCGAGCAGTTCGAGCCGTTCGCGCGTGTCGCCGTTGTGTCGCCAAGGTGCGTCGCTGACCCGTTGCAGCAGCACAGGACGTGGGCCATCCCACACCGCCGACCAATCCGCCGACAACGGATCGAACAGATGATCCACATTCAGATCGCGCGCCAGCGCGTCGATAATGCCCGCCTTCGCACCCTGCCCATCGCCTACGGGAAAGCGCCCGAGCGCGAGCAACGTGTCGCGCCGCTGGATACCTTCAGGCGACTGCCCGAAGGTGTGCAGGCCGTCACGAATCTGCGCTTCCTTCAGCTCACATAGCCATGCATCGACACGCGTCAGCAACGAGTCTTCCGCGTCGGCATCGCTCGGCGCTTCGAGACTCAACTCTTCATGGAGCCGATGCTTGACGATCGTGTCGAGGATAGTCCGCCGCAACAGCTTCGCGCGGCGCGGATCGACCATCAACGCGTCATAGTATTCGTCGACCTGGCGTTCGAGATCCTGCAACGGCCCGTAGTTCTCCGCGCGCGTCAGCGGCGGCATCAGATGATCGACGATCACGGCTTGTGTACGCCGCTTCGCCTGGCTGCCTTCGCCCGGATCGTTGACGATAAACGGATACAGATGCGGCAGCGGCCCGAGTATCGCATCGGGCCAGCACGCATCGCTCAGCGCGACGCTCTTGCCCGGCAACCATTCGAGATTGCCGTGCTTGCCGACATGCACGACGGCATCGATATTGAACTGATAACGCAGCCAGAAATAGAACGCAAGATACGCGTGCGGCGGCACCAGTTCGGCGTCGTGATAGCTCGCGTAGTCGTTCTGCTCTCGCGAACGCGGCGGCTGGATGCCGATGAACACGTGCCCGCATCGCCAGCCCGCAATCATGAAGCGACCGCGCCGCACAGTAGGATCTTGCTCAGGCGCGCCCCACTTCGCGTTCAACGCGTCGCGCAGAGACTGCGGCAAGCGCGCGAACTGTTGCATGTAATCGCTCAACGCAAGGCTTTGCAAAGCGGGCCGCAGATCGCGGACGACGGGATCGTTGGTCACGCCTTGCGTCAAGGCGTTCATCAACGCGCCGCCGCTCGAAGGCACGTCGTCGATGCGATACCCTTCGTCGCGCAGCATCTTCAGAATGTTCACGACGGAGGCTGGCGTATCGAGCCCGACGCCATTACCGATACGCCCTTCGCTCATCGGATAGTTCGCGAGGATCAGCGCGAGCTTCTTGTCCGCATTCGACTTGACGCGCAACCTGCACCAGCGCTCGCTCAACTCCGCGACAAACTCAACGCGTTCGTGATCCGGCTGATAACGGACCACATCCACTTCCGTATGCGGGCAGCGATACGCGAGCCCTTTAAAGCTTATCGCGCGCGTAATGATGCGGCCATCCACTTCGGGCAGCGCCACGTGCATCGCGATGTCGCGCGAATTGAGGCCGTGATTGTCGTTCACCCAGTCTTCGCGATTGCCGCCGCTCAGAATCACCTGCATCACGGGCGCGTCGCCCGCCAATGCGAGCGGCTCGGGGTCGTCGATGGCGGAGGCGGCGAATGCCGTCGTATTCAGCACCAGCGCGATACGATGCTGCGCGGCGAGTTGCTGCACGACATCGCGGCTGATCGTGTCTTTCAGCGACGTGATCGCGACGGGCAACGGGTTCATCCCGCGTGCTTCGAGCGCGTCGATCAACGCATCGAATACGGCCGTGTTGGCCGCCTGCAAATGCGCTTTATAGAATAGGATCGCCACGACGGGCGCGTCGGGCTTCCAGCGCGCCTGCCAGTCTTCAATCGTGGCAATATCACGCGCCGGGTGATACAGCGCGGCAGCCGGCAACGGACTCGGCGGCGCAGGCTCCTTGCCCCAGCCGAACCCGCGCCACGCAATGCAGCGCAAGAACGATTCGGCGTTATGCGCGCCGCCTTCGCGCAGATAGCGCCACAACTGATGGCACAGGTCCGCGTCGGCCGTGCTGCGCGCGAGCAGGTTGGGGTCCTCCTGCAAGTCGCCGGAAAACATCGCGAGCGTCTGCTGCCTGCGCTGCGCCAGCGCCACGACCTGTTCGATCCCATACGGCCAATATGCCTCGCCGCCCAGATGATCGACGACGACGACGCGCGCATGCTGCAACACGTCGTCGAGGTAAAAGTCCACCGAAGCCGGCTGCCGCAGATACGTGACGTTCGCGAGGCGCACGCTCGGAAAGCCGTCGCCCAGGCGCGGCACGACGCTCGCAAGCAGCGACAGCGTGGTGTCGGCGGAACTGAGGATCACGATATCGGCCGGCTTCTGGTCGATACGGATCACGCCCTTCGTATCGTCGACGAAACCGCCAGGGACGGTGCGCAGCAGATGCATCGCGGTGCCTTCAGGTGCCTTAAGGTGACTTAAGCCTGTTGCGCCTGAGCGCTCAAGGCTGCGTCGAGCGCGCGTTGCAGCACAGGCTGATCGAGGTCTGCGCCGATCAGCACGAAGCGGCTCAGCGGCGACGCATCGAGTTCGCCCGCCTGCCAGCGCCGGTCGAAATAGCTGTCGAAGCGCCCGCCCACGCCCTGAATCACGAGACGCATCGCCGCGTCCTGCAACGCGGCAAAGCCTTTCACGCGATAGATCGTGTGGCCTTCGACCACCCGCTGCAGCGCCGCGATCATCGCCTCGCGCGTAGGCGCGCGCGCCGTGACGACGACGGAGTCGAATTCGTCGTGGTGATGGTCGGCGTGCTCGGGATCGTCGGCGGAACCGTGATGATCGTGGCGCAGATGAATCGTGTCTTCCGAAGCCGATTCGAGCCCGAGCAGCGCATGCAGATCGAGTTGGCCCATGTGCGCGCGCACCACCTTGACCTGCGGCGGAATCTCTTCGCGGATGACGGCTTCGACGCTCGCCTGCTGCGCTTCGTCGAGCAGATCGGTCTTGTTGAGAATCACGAGATCGGCGGCCGACAACTGGTCTTCGAACAGTTCATGCAGTGGCGATTCATGGTCGAGATTCGGATCGGCCTTGCGCAATTGATCGACGGCGACGGGGTCTTCGGCGAATTGACCGCTGGCCACAGCCGGACCGTCCACGACCGTCACGACGGCATCGACGGTGAAGCTGTTCTTGATGGACGGCCAGTTGAAGGCCTGTACGAGCGGCTTCGGCAGCGCGAGGCCCGACGTTTCAATCAGCACGTGATCGATCTGGTCGCGCCGCTCCACCAGTTGCTCCATGACGGGGAAGAACTCTTCCTGCACGGTGCAGCACAGGCAGCCGTTGGCAAGCTCGTATAGCTGGCCTTCCGTTTCGTTGCCGTTTTCATCGCAACCGATGCCACAGCCCTTGAGAATCTCCCCGTCGATGCCCAGCTCGCCGAACTCGTTGACGATCACCGCGATGCGCAGGCCGCCCGCGTGCTGAAGAATGTGACGCATCAACGTCGTTTTGCCGCTGCCGAGAAAGCCCGTGACGATCGTCACCGGAATCTTGCGCATCTGTGTCTGCATGATGGCTCCGCTGCTCGAAACAGGTTCGAGTGACCTCCGCATTGCGCGCCGTCCGGCATGCGCTTTTGCGAGGCTTCAGTGATACATGGGGACGAAAACGGCGCCGCATGCGCGTCGCGCCACCCGAACGACGGGACGCGCAAGCACACTGCGACACATGAGGAACAGTCGACACGGTGCCGCATCCCCGCAGCATGGCGTCGTTTTCTCGGGCCGGTATCCGGGCTGATGAAAGCGCCGCCTCTCCTTCCCGCGCGAGCGTTTTCGCGCAGTGGATTGTCTGCATGGGCCGCTATTGGACGCACATGCAGCGAGGCCGGCTCTGCATCGTCTGCGCGATGCCTTCACCTACCGTTGCGGGGAGCAGCATAGTTTGGCCGGCGGCTGTGCGCACGGCCCGCTATTTCCCGTTTAACTGCGCGCGCAGAGAGCGCACGCGAGCACCAGAGTGCGTGCGAGTTTAGGCCCGGCGGCAGGTAGCGTCAAGGTGAGACGACGACATCAGGGTTGGCCGATGCCGTCGTTCGGTTGCGTGGATCGCAATAGAGAGGGTCCGCCGGCTGCCGCCCTGCGACAGCCGTGGAGAGGCACGACTCAGTGGAGACTGAGTGTGAAATTAGTGCGCAGTAGCTTGCGGCGTGACTTCGATAGCCGTCGCCGACACGAAAACCGCGTGGATCGTGTCGCCGACGTGCAGATCCTTGAGGTCGAAATCCGGCGTGACCTTGATGACCTGCGTCTCGTAGACACCGCGCAGTGTGAGCAGGCGTTTCGCCGGGTCGATCTTCTGCACGGTGGACAGCGTTTCGACCTGATGCAGCGAGTCCCGGCCGTCCGAGCCGCGCACCGTCACCTGCGCATCGACACGCTCACGGATGCCCTTGCCGGCGGGGTCGACCTTTTCGGCCTGGACGAGCAGTGCATTCTTGTACAGCACGTCGACCTTGTCACCTACGCGCAGCTTGTCGAACCCGGGCATCTTGCCGTCCACCAGCATCGTGACCTCGATGCCGTCCTCGCCCTTCAGCGTGACTGCGCGGGCGCCTGCGTCGATGGCGATGATGCGCGCCTTCAGGTGCACGGGCGGCGCCGCTTCCACGAGCTTATCCGCGTCCCGTGCGAGCGAGTCTGCGGCTTGCACTGAGGTCGCCGTGAGCATGGCCGCCAGCAATACCGACGCAATCGCTGTTATTTTCATGTTGATTTTCTCCCTAAAGTTAATCTGCCGGTTCGACGGCAGATGCAGTCAAAAGCGGTGCCCGGCACCGCCAATCCGGATTGGCGTGAAATTTAATTAGGTATCCGATATTTGATACCGGAAAAACGGTCATTCCACTTCCGGTCACTATAAATGACCACCCTTAGGATTTACTACCGACAACACTTGAAAACAGTTTTCGAACTTCTTGGAACACGGTGAGAATCGTCGTCGGGCGAGCCCGTCGCACGGTCCCGCGCCGCCCGCCGGCAGGGCGTGTGTGCTATCGTATCGGCGCATCTGGTGCCCCGCGCTGGCTCGAAGGCCGGCGGGGTTAAACGGGAAACAGGGAAGCGCCTTCACATCGCGGCCGCAACACGGGCGAACCACGCGAAACATGAAGCCGCCAAGCCTGTGCTGTCCCCGCAACGGTCACGCGGCGAGCGGAATGAAGCATGTTTCGCGCAGTGCGTTCAAGGCCACTGCCTGCCATCCGCAGGTGGGAAGGCGAACGCGATGAGCCGCCAGCCCGGATACCGGCCAGTTGCAAGGGGGCGAGAATCTCATCGCCATTCGCTGGAACCGCGGGAAACGGATACCAGCGCCCACGCGCGGCACCGGCTCGAGCAGCCGTCGCGCGTCACAAGCAACATCGCATGACCTGTCACATTCAAGCGCCTGCCCGTGCAGCGGCGCCCTCCTCGCCATGAGCCGCGCCTGGCTGATCGGCGCCGGCCCCGGCGACGTCGAACTGCTGACGCTCAAAGCCGCGCGCACGCTCGCGCTGGCCGACGTCGTGCTGGTCGACGATCTCGTCAATCCCGAGGTCCTGCAGTTCGCGCGCGACGACGCGCAGATCGTCCATGTCGGCAAGCGCGGCGGACAGCAATCCACACCCCAATCCGAAATCGTCGCGATGATGCTCGATCATCTGCGCGCGGGCCGCAGCGTCGCGCGGCTCAAGGGCGGCGACCCATTCGTGTTCGGCCGCGGCGGCGAAGAGCAACAGGCGCTGCAGGCCGCAGGGATTCACGTCGAAATCATCAGCGGAATCACGGCGGGCATCGCCGCGCCCGCTGCCGTCGGCATTCCCGTCACGCATCGCGACCACGCGCAGGGCGTGATCTTCGTCACCGGCCACGGCGCGGGCGAGCACGAGGCGGACTGGCGCGCGCTCGCCGCCACCCACATGACGCTCGTCATCTACATGGGCATGCGGCGGCTCAACGAGATCGTCGACGCGCTGCTGCGCGCCGGCATGCCGCCCGACACGCCCTGCGCCGCCATCGAATCGGCGACGCGCCCCGAGCAACGCCATGTCCGCGCGACGTTGAGCGAGTTCGTGCAGCGCGTCGCGCAGGCGCAGCTCGGTTCACCGTCGATCGTCGTGATCGGCGGCGTCGCGTCGCTCGCGGCGCCCGTCGATGCCGTGCTCAAGCCATGAAGGCGCTGATCGCGGGCATCGGTTGCCGGCGCGGCGTATCGGCCGAACAGATCGAAGCCGCCGTGCGCGACGCGCTTGGCGGCACGCTGCCGTTCGCGGCGCTGACAGCGGTTGCTTCCGTCGATACGAAAGCCGGCGAGCCCGGACTCATCGCATTCTGCGCACGGCACGCGCTGCCGTTGCAAACCTTCACGCGCGCGGCCATCGCCGCGCTCGATGCACCGGTCGCCCCATCGCCGCATGTGCGCGCGCATCTCGGCGTCGACGGCGTTTGCGAGCCGTGCGCGCTGCTCGCCGCGCCAGGCGGCGAACTGCTCGTGCGCAAACAGACCAGCGACGGCGTGACTGTCGCCATCGCGTGCGCTGCCGCACACCCTCATTCCACCGACACAACCAGAATCAAGGAACATCGATGAAGACCGATCCCGAATCGCATGCACGCATGACGCAGCGCCGCCGCGAAGGCCACGAAAAGAAGCAGGCGCAGGCCAACGTCGAGAAGGGGCTGCTGATCGTCAACACGGGCACGGGCAAGGGCAAATCGACGGCGGCCTTCGGCATGGCCGTGCGCGTGCTCGGCCACGGCATGAAACTCGGCGTCGTGCAGTTCATCAAGGGCGCGCTGCATACATCCGAGCGCGATTTTCTCGGCGCGCAGGCGAATTGCGATTTCGTCACGATGGGCGACGGCTATACCTGGAACACGCAGGACCGCGAAGCCGACATGGCGACGGCGCGCAAGGGCTGGAACGAGGCACGCCGCATGATCGAAAGCGGCGAATACCAGATGGTGATTCTCGACGAGCTGAATACCGTGCTGAAGTACGAATATCTTCCGCTCGAAGAAGTGCTCGACGTAGTGAACGCGCGGCCGCAGATGCTGCATGTCGTCATCACGGGCCGCCACGCGCCCGACGCGCTGGTCGACGCCGCCGATCTCGTCACCGAGATGCGCCTCGTCAAGCATCCGTACCGCGAGCAGCATGTGAAAGCGCAACGCGGCGTGGAGTTCTGAACGATGCCCGCGTGCCCCGCTCTCTTCATCAGCGCGCCGGCGTCGGGCCAGGGCAAGACGACGGTGACGGCCGCGCTTGCGCGGCATCACCGGCGGATGGGGCGTGAAGTGCGCGTGTTCAAGACGGGCCCGGATTTCCTCGACCCGATGATCCTCGCGCACGCGAGCGGCGCGCCCGTTTTGTCGCTCGACCTGTGGATGGTCGGCGAACGCGCGTGCCGTGCGCTGCTCGCGCAGGCCGCACGCGAAGCCGATCTGATTCTGATCGAAGGCGTGATGGGCCTGTTCGACGGCACGCCGAGCAGCGCCGACCTCGCCGCGAAGTTCAGGGTGCCCGTTGCCGCCGTGATCTCGGCAAAAGCAATGGCGCAGACGTTCGGCGCGATCGCCTTCGGTCTCGCGCGCTTTCGTGATGACGTGCCGTTTCATGGCGTGTTCGCGAACCGGGTCGGCTCGGCGCGTCACGCGCAGATGCTCGAAGAAGCGTTGCCGTCCGACCTGACCATGCTCGGCCATCTGTCGAGCACCGAGGCGATCGGATTGCCCGATCGTCATCTCGGCCTGCTGCAGGCCGGGGAGATCGACGACCTCGATGCGCGCCTCGATCGCGCGGCGGATGCACTTGCGTCGACCGCGCTCGCGCAGTTGCCGCCTGCCGTCACGTTCGAAGACGACGCCGGCAACGCGCCCTTGCCGCGACTGCTCGCCGGCATGCACATCGCGATTGCGCGCGACGCCGCGTTTTCGTTCATCTACCCGGCGAATGTGCAGCTACTCGAAGCGCTCGGCGCGCGTCTCACCTATTTCTCGCCGCTTGCCGACGAAACCGCTCCCGCCGATGCGAGCGCGCTCTATCTGCCCGGCGGCTATCCCGAACTGCACGCCAGCGCGCTTGCGGCCAACGCGCGCGCTGCGGCATCGATCCGCGCACATGCGGAGGCGAACCGTCCCGTCGTCGCGGAATGCGGCGGCATGCTTTATCTGCTCGACAGCGTCACCGACACGCAAGGCGTCGCCACGCCGATGCTCGGCCTGCTGCCGGGCAGCGCGGCCATGCAGACGCGCTTCACGGCGCTCGGCATGCAGCAGATGGACGACGGCGTGCACGGCATGCTGACGGGTCACACGTTCCACTATTCGCGCGTGAGCACGCCGCTCGCCCCTGTCGGCCATGCGACGCGCGCCCAGTCCGACGCACCCGGCGAAGCGGTCTATCGCCGGGGTTCGATCGTCGCCACTTACATGCACGGCTACTGGCCGTCCAATCCAGCCTTCGCGGCTGCTCTCTTCCATGGCCGAGCCTTTTGACGACGCCGAACGCGCCGCCGTCTACCGCGCGATCTACGAACGGCGCGACATGCGCCACTTCGTGCCTGCGCCCGTCGATCCCGCCGTGCTCGCGCGTCTCATCGACGCCGCGCATCATGCGCCGAGCGTCGGCTACATGCAGCCGTGGCGGATCGGGCGCATCACCGATCCCGCGCTGCGCGCGCAACTGCATGACGCCGTCGAGCGCGAAAGGCTGCTGACGGCGGACGCGCTCGGCAAGCGGCGCGACGAGTTCATGAAGCTCAAGGTGGAAGGCATGCTCGAGTGCGGCGAGCTGCTGGTGATGGCGCTGATGGACGGCCGCGAGAAACACGTCTTCGGACGGCGCACACTGCCGGAGATGGACCTCGCGTCGGTTGCGTGCGCGATCCAGAACATGTGGCTCGCCGCGCGCGCCGAAGGCCTCGGCATGGGCTGGGTGTCGCTGTTCGACGCCGGTGAAGTGGGCGCGCTGCTCGGCATGCCGCCGGGCGCGCGGCCCGTCGCGCTGCTGTGCCTTGGGCATGTTGAGCGTTTCTATCCGGAGCCGATGCTCGAAACCGAGGGCTGGGCGGCACGCAAGCCGCTGGGCGCGTGCGTGTTCGACAACAGGTGGCCCGAGGAGCCTTCCGCGTGCAAGGAAGCGCAGCCGGAAGGCGGCGCCGGTCAGAGGGTCTAGCGCGCGTTTGAAGCCGTTTTAAACGGCGGTTTCGAGGCCTGCTCAGGCCTCGCCCTTCTCGATGCGTTCCAGCCGGTAGCCGTAGCCGTAAATCGGCATCAGACGATATCCGTTCTCGGGCCGCAGACCGAGCTTCGAGCGCAGCATCGATACGTGCGTGTCCATCGTGCGCGAAGGAATGGTCGCGGCCTGCTTCCAGATGGCGTCGAGGATGTGCGAGCGCGACAGCGGCCGGCTCAGATGCTTGAACAGCAATAGCGCGAGCTCGAACTCCTTGTGCGTCAGCGTGACGGCATTGCCGCGCACATGCACGCGCTTCGCGCCCGGCTCGAATTCGTATTCGCCGAACACTTCTTTCTCCGCCATGGGCTCGCGATGAAACGCGCCGCGCAACAGCATGCCGACGCGCGCGAGCAGCGCCGCCGCGCTCACCGGCTTGACCAGATGATCGTCAGCGTCGATGTCGCGATGCACGCCATCGCTCGCGCGGGTCATGAACAGCACGGGCAAACGCTCCGTGAGATTCTGCCGGATCCAGTGCAGCACCTCGTCGCCCGACAATCCCGGCGTATGGCGATCCAGCACGAGCAGATCGAATGGCTGGCTGCGCAACTGTCCGACGAGTGCCCGGCCGTCGTCGAATGCATGACATGTGTGTCCCGCCGCCGACAAGGTCCTGCACACAAAGTCGGCTTGCGCCTGAGTCTCCTCCAGAACTGCAATTCTCATAAAACCCCGCAACGCTAATTCGTTGTTTCCGTCCGACCGGGTAATCGCCGATGAAGGGATGACGACTCGCGAATATGACATTTGAAATCCACATACGCTCTGTTCTTCACGCCCTACACCGAATGCCGGCAAATTGGTTCAGATTGCCAGACAACGCCTCGATAGCCCGATATTGCCTTAATGCCTGCACGCCTCATTGCGACAATGGAACAACCACAATTAAACAGGCGCACAACCCACTTCTTTTGACCGCGCAGTACAAGCGGAATTTTTTTCTTGCGTTTTACTGCCCGCATCGTCCGCCGGAGCGTGTCGCGCGCCATGCTGCAAGAACATGACGGCACGCGCCTGGGGGACGTACGTGGCACTTCTTTTTTGCGGCTGGAAATGATCTGGCTACGACTGAAAGCTGATCGACAGATCACGCTGCCGATACACGAGGCGCTACATCACAAACGTCCGTTTTGTGTGTCCGATTCCACACATTGGAATAAAATTTCGTGCCAATATTCGTGCGATTTAACAATTCGTGCGTCACCGCTGACGCATTCGATTTAAATCGGGGTGAAGATTATTAGAACGAATTGAATCAGTCAATTAATCTTGCCATTTTTATGTGGCGACACAGTCATTTCGTTAAATCGGACCGATGATACCGATAACGGACTTATCGGTGCCATATGGGCAATTCGCGGTCGAAAGCACTGCACTCAATTCGGTTAGCGGCTTTTGCCGCACTGCACTTTAGGGCCCGGCGCAACCTCGTGAGGCCCGCATATCGATACACCCATGCACGATAGACGACGCGCGGCGCAAATCTTTAACGCGCGATCAGACGACTTCCTCATTCGTGTCGTCCGCAGCGGGCAACGCGCAGATCACATCGACGCCAGCGCCCGTCAGCACCCTGGACAGTCCCGATGGCGGCGCCGCATCCGTGACCAGGATGTCGAGGCCGTCCGCGCCGAACACATGCACGAGCGCGTTATGGCCGAACTTCGTGTGATCGACAGCGACGATGCGGCGCTCGGCTTGCGAGAACGCCGCGCGCGCGAGCTCGGCGTCGGCGGGCTGGGCGTCCATGAAGCGCCCTTTGGCGTCGATGGCCGTCACCGATACGATCGCGTGGCGCACATGGAATTGCCGGAAGAACGCAAGCGCGCTCTCGCCAACGGCGGACGCATCGTCCGCGCGCAGCTCGCCGCCCGCCATCATCACGCGGTTCTCGTTGCGCGGCGCAAGCAGGCGCGCGACCTCGGCCGAATTGGTCACGACCGTGAGACGCGCGTGCGCCTCGAGCGCCTGCGCGATATGCACGCAGGTCGTGCCGCCGTCGAGCATCAGCGAATCGCCGTCGCGAACCAGTTGCGCGACGCGCGCGGCGATCGCACGCTTGGCGTCGCGCTGCTCCACCATGCGGCGCCGGAACGGCGGCTCGTCCAGTTGCGCCGGCAGCATGATGCCGCCATGCACCTTGACAAGCAGCCCCTCGGCCACGAGCGGCTTGAGATCGCGGCGGATCGTTTCGTCGGATACCGCGAAGGTGTTGGCCAGATCGGTGATCGTGCAGGTTTGTTGCGCGCGGACCAGCCGCAGGATCTCGTTCTGTCGGTGAGTGGCGAACATCGTGGACGGGGTCTGGAAATTGGCGCCAGTCTAGCAAACCTGCCCGCCCGGCTCCAACACGAATCCACGCAATCCCACATGCGCCCCCACTGTCCGCCGCCTCATAGTTGTCGGGCAACGTTGCATTTCAAGCACTTTTGCGGCAAAGTACGCAGCAACGCGTTCCCACATATTTCCAATCATTTCCACAACTTTCCGCGAGCCTCCTCATGTCAACCCACCTTCCGACGCAGGCGCGCGTCGTCGTCATCGGCGGCGGCATCATCGGATGTTCGGTCGCGTATCACCTCACGAAGCTGGGGTGGACGGATGTCGTGCTGCTCGAACAGGGACAGCTGTCGTGCGGGACGACATGGCATGCGGCCGGTCTCGTCGGCCAGTTGCGCGCGCAGGAGAGCATGACGAAGCTGATCCGCTATTCGACGGCGCTCTACGCCGAACTCGAGGCCGACACGGGCCTGGCGACAGGCTGGAAGCAATGCGGCTCGCTGTCGGTCGCGCGCACGGCCGAACGGATGACGCAACTCAAACGCACAGCCGCCGTCGCGCGTGCTTATGGCGTGAGTTGCGAGGTGATCGGACCGAAGGAAGCCGGCGAACTGTGGCCGCCCATGCGCACCGACGACCTGCACGGCGCAGTCTGGCTGCCCGGCGACGGCAAGGCGAATCCGACCGATCTCACGCAGGCGCTTGCACGCGGCGCCCGTCAGCGCGGCGCGCGCATCGTCGAGAACACGCGCGTTACCGCGATCCACACGCGGGCTGCGTCGAAGGGCCGCGAAGCCAGCGGTGTCGCATGGCGCGACGAGGACGGCAACGAAGGCGCGATCGACGCGCAGATCGTGGTCAATTGCGCGGGGCAATGGGCCAAAACCGTCGGCCGTCTGTGCGGCGTCACGGTGCCGCTGCATTCGGCCGAGCACTACTACATCGTCACGGAACGCATAGCAGGCGTGCATCCCGATCTGCCCGTGATGCGCGACCCCGACGGCTACATCTATTTCAAGGAAGAAGTGGGCGGACTCGTGATGGGCGGCTTCGAACCTGACGCGAAACCATGGGGCATGAACGGCATCCCCGACAATTTCGAGTTCCAGCTATTGCCCGACGACTGGGATCAATTTCAGATCCTGATGGAAAACGCGCTGCAACGCGTGCCTGCGCTGGAGACAGCCCAGGTGCGCCAGTTCTACAACGGGCCCGAATCGTTCACGCCCGACAACAACTTCATGCTGGGCGAAGCACCCGAACTGCGCAACTTCTATGTCGGCGCGGGCTTCAACTCGATGGGCATTGCGTCGGCGGGCGGCGCGGGCATGGCGCTCGCCGAGTGGATCGTCGCGGGCGAGCCGACGATGGACCTGTGGCCGGTGGACATCCGCCGCTTCGCGCGCTTCAACGGCAACGATACCTGGCTGCACGACCGGGTGAAGGAAACGCTCGGCCTGCACTACGCGATGCCCTGGCCGAACCGCGAACTCGATAGCGCGCGGCCCTTCCGCCGCTCGCCGCTCTATGCGCTGCTGCGCGACGAAGGCGCGTGCTTCGGCAGCAAGATGGGTTGGGAACGGCCGAATTTCTTCGCGCCGTCAAAGGACGAGGCACGCATCGACTATGCGTTCGGCCAGCAGAACTGGCAGACGTGGAGCGGCGAAGAACATCGCGCGTGCCGCGAAGGCGTCGCGCTGTTCGATATGACGTCCTTCTCCAAGTTTCTCGTCAAGGGACGCGACGCGCAAGCCGTGCTGCAACGGATCGTCGCGAACGATGTGGCCGTGCCGCCGGGCACCACGGTCTATACGGGCATGCTCAACGAGCGCGGCGGCTACGAGTCGGACTTCACGCTCACGCGCCTCACCGACGATCAATACCTGCTCGTCACGGGCTCCGCGCAAACCACGCGCGATTTCGACACGCTAGACAAACACATTCCGCCCGATAGCCATTGCATGCTCGTCGACGTGACGAGCCAGTATGCGGTGCTCGCCGTGATGGGGCCGCGTGCACGCGATCTGCTCGCGAGTGTGTCGAAGGCCGACTGGAGCAACGAGGGATTCGCGTTCGGGCAGAGCCGCGAGGTGGATATCGGCTACGCAACCGTGCGTGCGACACGCCTCTCATATGTCGGCGAGCTGGGCTGGGAACTGTATGTGCCCGTCGAGTTCGCGGTCGGCGTGTACGAAACGCTGCACGCGGCGGGCAAGCGTTTTGGCCTTAAAAACGCGGGGTATTATGCGCTCGAGTCGCTGCGGATCGAGAAAGGTTATCGTGCGTGGGGACGCGAGCTGTCGCCGGATACGAATCCGTTCGAAGCGGGCCTCGCGTTCGCTTGCAAGCTCGACAAGGACATGCCGTTCATTGGCCGCGATGCGCTCGTGAGGCTGCGCGACGAACCGCTACAGCGACGCCTCGTCGTGTTCACCGCGCAGGGCGCGAGCGACCGCATGCTGTGGGGCGGCGAAGCGATCCTGCGTGACGGCAAGGCGGTCGGCTTCGTGAGTTCGGCGGCGTTCGGGCATACGCTCGGCTGTCCCGTCGCGATGGGCTATGTGAAGCGCGACGACGGCGCCGCGCTCGACGCCGCCTGGCTCACGAACGGCCGCTATCAGATCGACGTCGCCGGAGAATGGCTGCCCGCGACGCTGCATCTGAAAGCGCCCTACGATCCCGCTTCCGCCCGTATCAAAAGCTGAAGCACACAACGCGCACAACGCGCACTACGCGCATGTTAGCGCGTAACGAACAGCCGCAGCGCATCGTTGCGCGCGATGTCGCGCGGCGTCACGCCGAGCAGCCGCTTCATCCAGTGCGCCATGTGGCTCTGATGCGAGAAGCCGACTTCGAGCGCGACCTGGCTCGTGCTCAATCGCCCTTGCAGCAACAACACCTTCGCGCGCTCGACACGCCGCTGCACGACATGCCGATGCACGGGCACGCCCATCGTCTCGCGAAACAGCACCTTGAAATGCGGCACGCTCAACTCGACGAGCGCGGCCAGTTCGCTCAGTGTCAGGCGTTCGTCGAGATGCGCCTCGATATAGTCGATCACGCGCGCCGCCGCGCGCGCCGACAGCGTGCGTCGTTTGTCGTCGGATGATATCGAAGCGCCCGCGAGCCGCACGATCATCGCGGTGCACAGGCTTTCGGCGTAGAGCGGATCGGATGCGTCCTCGGCTTCCAGTTCCGCGCGCATCGCCCACGCCAGATGCTGGAAGCGCGCGTCGCGCAACTGGAACTGCGGGCGAATCTGCGCATCGGCAGCGCGCAGGCCGAGCTGATCGAACGTATGGCGCGCGAAGTCTTCGGCGAACCAGATGCGCAGGATCGTGCAGTTGCCGTCGTCCGACCATTCGCCGTCGAGGCCCGCTGGAATCACGTCGGCATCGCCGTGCGCCTGGATGCGCGACGCGCGCTGGCCGTTGCATCGGCAGACCGCTCTCACGGGCGCGCCGACATGCACGCCGACGCGATGATGCTCGATCGCCGGAATGCGATGCGCGCCCGCCGCGATTCCGAGCATTTCCGCGCCGAAACCCGACCAGCCGAGCGACGCGCTCGACAGCAGGCTCGCGCGCGCGCCGGAGTGCGGCACCAACGCAGGGTGGACTGCATTCATCGCTTGCACCTCGTTCCATCGTCCGATTGCCGCATTGTGCTGCGTTTTGCGCTTGCGTGCTGGCCGTTGCTCCGGGGCACGGCTGCGCGCGCGGATCGTCATCCGGATCTGCTGCCCGTCATCCTTCCATGCGCGATTCCCGATGCGCCGCCGCGTACGCTCGGTTCCCATGAAACCAGCGGAGACAGACGATGCATGTGATTTTTGGCGCAACGGGCAAAGTGGGACAGTCGACGGCGGCAGCGCTCAGACACGAGGGGCACGCCGTGCGCGCCGTCGTGCGAAATCCGGCGCAAGGCGAAACGCTGACGCGCATCGGCTGCGAAGTCGTCACCGGCGACCTGAACGACGAGGCGTCGATTCACCGCGCGCTCGACGGTGCGCAGGCCGTACAGATGCTCTGTCCACTGCCGCACCGTGATCCCGATCCAGCGGGAGCGATGCATCGCATGATCGAGACGGCCGCGCGTGCGCTGCGCGCGCATCCGCATCTGCATGTCGTTGCGCTGTCCGACTATGGCGCCGAGCTCGATGCAGGCACGGGCATCACGCTGCTGTTTCATCACCTCGAAGCAGCGCTCACGGAGGCTGCGCCGCGCCTCACGCTGCTGCGTTCGGCGGAACACATGCAGAACTGGGCGCGCGTGGTGCCTGTCGCGCTCGCAACGGGCCAGCTGCCGAGCCTGCATCATCCGCTCGACAGGCCCTTTCCGACAGTGTCCGCGCGCGACGTCGGCAGCGTCGCCGCGAAATTGCTGAGCGACGGGTTGAATGAAGAAGGCGTTCGAGTCGTGAGCGTGGAAGGTCCGCGCCGTTACGACGCCAACGATGTCGCACGCGCGCTCGGCGAGGCAGGTGGACGCGACATCGTTGCGCACGCGCTGCCGCGCGACCAATGGACGGCGACGCTGCTGCGCGCGGGCCTCGATGCGAATCACGCAAAGCTGATCGTCGATCTGTACGACGCGCAGAACTCGGGGCGCATCGATGCCGAAGCGGGCACTGAGCGGCGCTTCGGCACGACTGAATTACGCGACGTTATTGCAGCGCTCGTGTCGACGATCAACGCATGAGAGGAGCATGGCATGCAGTGCTGCTCTTTCATACGCGCGATCGAACATCGTCACGCGCGCCCTTCAGACCTGGCGGGCATGCTGTACAAGCTCGTGACGACCCTTGCCGCGCGACTCGGCTGGCACCGGCTGGAGCAACTGCTGAGCGCGATCCCGGACAGCAATGACGACTCCATGATCTTCTGACGCCGTAAAGCAAATGGCCTCGCGTTGTCGCGAGGCCATTGCACGTTGCTCACATTGCCCGGCAAGTCCAGGCAACAGAAGTTATTCGTTTTCCTCGAAGTAGTGACGCAGCCTTTCATAGCGGTATTTCGGCTGCAAACCTACGCCAAAGCCTACGCCGGAATTACATCGTAACTCTTTCGTAAATCAGTGTCGCTTTTGAACAACCACGGAAGCGAAAACCCCGGCGACGCCTCTGCGTCGGGCTGTCTTCCTGACTGACTTTCCGGGCGTACTCCGCGAGTAAGGCTACAAGATCGACCCCGGATCAGCGATTACGCTGCTAAACGACACGAATCACCAAGCGGACGCCACCGCAGATCTCGAGAACGAGATGCACGGGGTGCAGACAGCAATGCTTACCAAGCCTCGCGCGCGCGATGTACCGCGTGTACGTTCTTACTTGGCGGCCGCCATTCCGTCACCATCGACTTCTGGACTCGCCGTCGTTATCAGGTTCAGCAGCACGGAAAGATCCGCAGGCTTGACGAGGTAGTGATCGATACCTGCGTCCATGGCGCGACGGATATGCTCGTCGTGCCCGTAGCCGCTCAGCGCGATCAACATTGATTGTGCGCATGCACTCGTCTCACGCAATGAGCGCGCGAGTTCGTAGCCCGTCATATCGGGCAGGCCGATATCGAGTACGACGACATCAGGTGTCATCGACTCGGCCAGCCGCAATGCAGACTTGCCGTCATATGCGCACTTGACGACATAGCCGTGTATTGTGAGCAGCGCTTCGAGACTCTCCGCGGAGGCGACGAGGTCGTCGACAACGAGCACCCGCGTCGCCAGCCTGCGGTTTAGATGCACCACGGGAGCGAGCGCGGGCGACGTGCGCTCAGCCGTCGTTCCTGGCAAGCGCACGACAAACTCGGCACCCTTTCCAAGCCCTGAGCTGTGGCATTCGACCGAGCCACCGTGCAGTTGCGTCAGATGCCGGACCAGCGTCAGACCGATCCCAAGCCCGCCGAGCGAGCGATGCAACGACGCATCGGCCTGAGCGAACAGATCGAACACATGCGGTAGAAACGCGGCATCGATCCCAAGTCCGTCGTCTGCAACCGTGATCGACGCAACACCGTCGACAAATCGCGTCGATAGCGAAATATGTCCGCCTTGTGGTGTGAACTTCGACGCGTTGTTCAGCAGGTTCGACACGATCTGTGCAAGCCGCACGACGTCGCCTTCGACCACGGTGTCGACAGCGCCTTCATCGCACACCAGAGTTTGGGAGCGACGAATGAAATGAGGACGGCTCGTCTCCACTGCGCGCCCGATCACGACCGACAACGACACGGGCGCCGTGCGAAGCGCGACCGTTCCTCTTGCGATACGCGACACGTCGAGCAGATCCTCAACGATACGTACCATATGTTCTACCTGAGTTCCGATGATTTCGCATGCCCAGCGCAGCACGTCCCGGTCGCCCTCTTTTGCGCTGCCCATCACCGCGACGGCATTCGCAATCGGTGCAAGCGGATTGCGCAGTTCGTGCGCCAACATCGCGAGAAACTCGTTCTTTCGGCGATCGCCTTCGATGATTGTGGAGAACAGCACCGCGTTTTCTAGTGCAATCGCGGCGCGGCCCGCGAATTCCTGGGCAAGCGTCGCCTGCTCAACCGGCAACGCGCCATCGAAAGAACACAGTACGATCACACCGCGCTGTCGGCCTGTCAGCAACGGGAACGCGCTCACGCGCGTGATTCCTTCCGCAGTCGCACCTTCTGGCGCACGCTGGGTAACGAATTCGATGGCAGCGATCTCGCTGTCTGCAGTCTCTTCATTGAGCAGCCGTTGTACGAAGCCATCGACTTCGGGGAAAGCGTTCGCGAGTGTCCCGGCGCAGAATGATGCGAGATCAGGAGCAGGCTGCTGATCGCGTCTCGCCGATCGGGTGCCGAACCCGCCCGCTGCGTCCCCGATACCTCTCGCCGCAACGAAAGCGATGTCCGCCATGCCTGCTGACGCCAGCTCGACGATGCGCTGCAATGTCATATCGACTTCAAGCGATCGCGTTAGCACATGACTCGCATTGGCCAGAAAATCGGCGCGCTGGCGCGCCCTCACCGCCACCGCCCTGTCCGCTTCGGCGCGCACAAACGCCTCACGTTCCGCTGCTCGCAGCAACAGCTCGCGATGCATCCGATGCATTTCGACGAACACCCTGACCTTCGAGCGCAAGATCTCTGGCACGACGGGCGCTGAGATATAGTCGACTGCGCCGAGTGAATAGCCGTGTTTCATCTCATGATCGTCGACATACGCGGTGACGAAGATGATCGGCGTGCTGGCTGTGCGCCGATAGGTCCGCAGCAATGATGCCGTCTCCAGACCGTCCATCCCCGGCATGTTGACGTCAAGCAGGATGACGGCGAAGTCGCGTTCCAGCACCGCCTTCAGCGCATCGCGCCCCGAGCAGACACCGATCACGTTCTCGCCGAGTTCTTCGAGAATTGTCCGCATCACGACCTGCTGCGCAGGCAAATCGTCCACGACCAGGATGTTGACTGGCTGCTGCGCGATTGCAGACACAGGCCCCATCGCGGTCTCCTAGCGGTGCAACCACGCGTAAAGCACCGCGAGCAGGCCCTCGCGGTTCACAGGCTTCGACAGATAGTCCCACGCGCCTGCCTCGATGCAGCGTTCGCGATCACCCTTCATCGCTTTGGCCGTCACAGCGATGATCGGCAATGTGCGTCCGACGGGACGCTTGCGGATTTCCCGCATCGTCGCGAGACCATCCATCTCCGGCATCATGATGTCCATCAGCACGATGTCGATTTCGCCGTCCGCTTCGACCAGCCGGATTGCGTCCCTGCCGTTGTCCGCCCACACATGGCGCATACCGTGGTCCTCGAGCACCGTTGCGAGCGCGAAGATATTGCGCATGTCGTCATCGACGATCAACGCCTTGCGTCCTGACAGAGCGGCGCTTCGTCCACGCAGGCTGTCGATCGCCTCGCGCGCAGGATCGGCCAGCCATTGCCAGTCGATGTGCAGCGACGCGATCGTCGCGTCCAGAAGACGGTTCACGTCGGAAGCGATATGAAGTGTGAAATGCTCAGCCGTATGCGCCGCCACGTTCGAATCATCGCCTGGCGCATAGACGATCACTTGAACTGGAGCGAGCCGCTTGCGGTTCGCCAGAATCTCTTCGATCTCGTGCGAGCATGAGGCAAACAGCTGCGCGTCGAGCACGATCGCATATGGACTGTCGTCGGTCAGCGTGGTCAACAGTTGCTCGGGCGATGACACCAGCACGGGCGCGAGACGCTCGCTCGCGATGAACGCGATGAACTGCTCGCGTGCGGCCGACTCGGGCAGCGCCACTACGAGCTTGCGCGGTGTCCCGTCGACGTAGTGTGCTAGCGCGACGAGCGCATCGTCCAATATTTCTCGTGATTGAATCGGTTTCCCGAGAAACGCGAATGCACCCGATTGCAGCGCCCGCTCGCGTGATTCGTCGGTCGAGATCACGCAGACGGGCAGATGACGCGTCGCGAGGTCGTGCTTGAGCCTCGCGAGAACGCGCCAACCGTCCATGCCCGGCAGGAACAGATCTAGCGTGATCACATCGGGTTTGAACTGGTTGGCGAGCGTCAGCGCGGACGCGCCGAGTGGCGTGACAAGCCCCTTGAAGCCCCGCTCGCGCGCCGCATCGAGCAGGAAATGCGCGAATGCGAGATCGTTCTCGACGATCAGCAGCACACGCTCGCCCGGCATGATAGCGAGGCGGTCGTCTTCCGGCGCGGCCTGCAATTCACGTGTGTCGCTCATCACCAAATCGACGAACTCGTGCGCGGCGAGCGCGTCGGCCTCGCTGATCGGCACACTGCCTGCCACCGGCGGGACAGCGGTATCGCCGTCGGTCATCGCAACCGTCTTGCGGGCGACACGGCCCATCTCGCCCAACAGCGGCAGATACAGTGTGAATGTGCTTCCTTTGTTCGGCGAGCTGACAAGACGTATCTCGCCGCCCAGCAGCTTCGACAGTTCACGGCTGATCGCGAGCCCCAGGCCTGTACCGCCGTATTTACGGCTAGTGCTGCCGTCAGCCTGCTGGAACGCCTCGAAGATGATCTGCTGCTTGTCGACCGGAATGCCGATGCCCGTATCAGACACCGAGAACGCAATCACGTCCTGCGCGCGGTTGAGGCTTTCGTTATCGACGGTCCATCCGCCGAACACTTCTTCGATTGACAACGTCACATGCCCCCGGAGCGTAAACTTGAATGCATTCGACAACAGGTTCTTCAGAATCTGCTGCAATCGCTTGATGTCGGAACGAATCGATGGTGGCAGACGCTTGCCAACGTGAATCGCGAACTCCACGCTGCGCGCCTCGGCTACATGCCGGAATGTGCGCTCCACATACGACGTGAGATCGGCAAGCCGATGCTCGGCGAAATCCATTGCGACGGTGCCTGACTCAATCTTCGACAGGTCGAGAATGTCGTTGATCAGCATCAGCAGTTCGTTGCCGGACGAATGGATCGTGCGCGAGAACTCGATCTGCTTCTGCGACAGGTTGCCTTCGGGATTCTTGCATAACTGGTCCGACAGAATCAGCAAGCTGTTGAGCGGCGTGCGCAGCTCGTGCGACATGTTCGCCAGAAACTCCGACTTGTACTTCGACGTCAACGCAAGCTGTTTGGCCTTCTCTTCCAGCGCCTGGCGCGCCTGCTCGACTTCCTCGTTCTTGCGCTCCACTTCCTGATTCTGGTGGGCGAGAAGTCGCGCTTTTTCCTGCAATTCCTGATTGGTCTGTTGCAGCTCTTCCTGGCGGCTTTGCAGCTCATGCGCAAGCGACTGCGACTGCTTGAGCAGGTCTTCCGTGCGCGTATTCGCTTCGATCGTATTGATCACAATGCCGATACTTTCGGTCAACTGGTCAAGGAACGCGAGGTGCGTCGGATTAAAGCGCTCCGTTGACGCAAGCTCAATGACGCCCTTGACCTGCCCTTCAAAGACGATCGGCAGCACGAGCACATTGTGCGGCACGACTCTGATGAGGCCAGACGTGATGTGAAAGCCGTCGTCCTTCGTTGGCTCGAGCAGGATCTTGCGCCGCTCCACCGCACATTGCCCGATCAATCCTTCGCCGGGTTGCACACGCTTGCCGTGCGAAGGATGACCGCTCGAAGCGTAGCTTGCTCTCAGCCGCAGCGACGCCGAGTCGGCCGTCGAATCGAGCACGAAGAACTCCGCCTGTTGAACTCCGACCACGGGTGCAAGCTCGGAAAGGATCAGCTGGCCGACAGCAACCAGATCCTTCTGCCCTTGCAGCATGCGGCTAAACTTCGCGAGGTTCGTCTTCAGCCAGTCCTGCTCAGTGTTCACCTGTGTCGTGTCCTTCAGGTTACGGATCATCTCGTTGATCGTATCCTTCAGCGCCGCGACCTCGCCGAGCGCTTCGACAGTGATCGAACGCGTGAGGTCGCCCTGCGTGACCGCGGTCGCGACCTCCGCAATTGCGCGCACCTGGGTAGTCAGATTTGCCGCGAGCTGGTTCACGTTCTCGGTGAGCCCTTTCCACGTGCCCGATGCCCCGGGTACTTTCGCCTGACCGCCCAGCTTGCCCTCGACGCCCACTTCGCGCGCCACGGTCGTCACCTGGTCGGCGAAGGTCGCAAGCGTATCCGTCATGCTGTTGATGGTGTCGGCGAGGGCCGCGATTTCGCCCTTTGCCTCGACGGTCAGCTTGCGCGCGAGGTCGCCGTTCGCGACGGCCGTCACCACCTTTGCGATGCCGCGCACCTGGCCGGTCAGGTTGCCCGCCATGAAGTTCACGTTGTCGGTCAGATCCTTCCATGTACCGGCAACGCCCTGCACATAGGCTTGTCCTCCAAGCTTGCCCTCCGTGCCCACCTCGCGCGCCACACGCGTTACTTCAGACGCGAACGAGCGCAACTGATCGACCATCGTGTTGATCGTGTTCTTCAGTTCGAGAATCTCGCCCTTCACGTCGACCGTGATCTTCTTCGACAGGTCGCCCGCCGCCACGGCTTTCGTCACGTCCGCGATGTTGCGTACCTGGCTCGTCAGATTGCCCGCCATGAAGTTCACGTTGTCAGTCAGATCCTTCCACGTACCTGCGACGCCCTGCACATCGGCCTGCCCGCCGAGCTTGCCCTCTGTGCCTACTTCACGCGCAACGCGTGTCACTTCTGAAGCGAATGAACCAAGCTGATCGACCATCGTGTTGATCGTGTTCTTCAGTTCGAGAATTTCGCCTTTCACGTCCACAGTGATCTTCTTGGACAGGTCGCCCGCCGCCACCGCTTTCGTCACGTCGGCGATGTTGCGCACCTGGCTCGTCAGATTGCCCGCCATGAAGTTCACGTTGTCAGTCAGATCCTTCCACGTACCCGCGACGCCCTGCACATCTGCCTGCCCGCCGAGCTTGCCCTCCGTGCCCACTTCGCGCGCGACGCGCGTCACTTCCGATGCGAACGACCGCAACTGATCGACCATGGTGTTGATGGTGTTCTTCAGTTCAAGGATTTCGCCCTTCACGTCCACCGTGATCTTCTTCGACAGGTCGCCAGCCGCAACCGCCGTCGTGACGTCCGCGATGTTGCGGACCTGGGCGGTGAGATTGCTGCCCATGGAATTGACCGAGTCGGTCAGATCCTTCCATGTGCCCGCGACGCCCTGCACGTCGGCCTGCCCGCCGAGCTTGCCTTCCGTGCCCACTTCGCGAGCAACGCGCGTCACTTCTGACGCGAACGAGCTGAGCTGATCCACCATCGTATTGATCGTGTTCTTCAGCTCGAGAATTTCTCCCTTGACGTCTACGGTGATCTTCTTGGACAGGTCGCCTGCCGCCACGGCTGTCGTGACTTCTGCGATATTGCGCACCTGTGCGGTCAGATTGCTGCCCATCGAGTTCACCGAGTCGGTCAGGTCTTTCCATGTACCCGCGACGCCCTGCACATCGGCCTGTCCACCGAGTTTCCCTTCCGTGCCGACTTCGCGCGCGACGCGCGTCACTTCCGATGCGAACGAGCGTAACTGGTCGACCATGGTGTTGATGGTGTTCTTCAGTTCAAGGATTTCGCCCTTCACATCGACAGTGATCTTCTTCGACAGATCGCCCGCTGCAACGGCCGTCGTCACGTCCGCGATGTTGCGCACCTGCCCCGTCAGGTTACTGCCCATCGAGTTCACCGAGTCGGTCAGGTCTTTCCACGTACCCGCAACGCCCTGCACATCGGCCTGGCCGCCGAGCTTGCCTTCCGTGCCGACTTCACGTGCGACGCGTGTCACTTCCGATGCGAACGAGCGCAACTGGTCGACCATCGTGTTGATGGTGTTCTTCAGTTCGAGAATTTCGCCCTTCACATCGACGGTGATCTTCTTCGACAGGTCGCCCGCTGCCACGGCCTTCGTCACTTCGGCAATGTTGCGCACCTGGCTCGTCAGATTGCCTGCCATGAAGTTCACGTTGTCGGTCAGATCCTTCCATGTGCCCGCGACGCCCCGCACGTCCGCCTGCCCGCCGAGCTTGCCCTCCGTGCCGACTTCACGCGCGACGCGTGTCACTTCGGACGCGAACGAGCGCAACTGGTCGACCATCGTGTTGATGGTGTTCTTCAGTTCGAGAATCTCACCCTTCACGTCCACCGTGATCTTCTTCGACAGATCACCGGCCGCGACGGCCTTCGTCACCTCGGCGATGTTGCGGACCTGGCTGGTCAGATTGCCTGCCATCGAGTTGACCGAGTCGGTCAGGTCCTTCCATGTGCCCGCGACACCCTGCACATCGGCCTGGCCGCCGAGCTTGCCCTCCGTGCCGACTTCGCGGGCGACACGCGTGACTTCGACGGCGAACGTGCCGAGCTGGTCCACCATTGTGTTGATCGTCTTCGCGGTGCGCAGAAACTCGCCCTGCAATGCTCTGCCTTCCGCTTCGAGCGCCATGCTCTTCGACAGGTCGCCTTGCGCAACCGCGCCGATCACGCGCGCCACCTCGCTGGTCGGATGAACCAGATCGGCTATCAGCGAGTTGACCGCGTCTATAGACTCGCTCCAGAAACCCCTTGCGTAGGGCAGCGCCGCGCGCTCCTTCAGACGGCCTTCCTTGCCGACCACGCGGCTAAGTCTTCCCAGTTCCTCGGACATCCGCAGGTTCTGCTCGACCACCTCGTTGAATACTTGCGCGAGCTTCCCATGTACGCCCGTCCAGTCCAGCGGAAGTGTCGCGGGTTGCCCTTTCTGCAGCGCGATCAACGCCGACAGTATCGTCTTCGTGCAGTCGTGTCCCGTCCTGACTGTTTCGACGAGTGCGTTGATATGCCCCACGTTGTCGAGCCAGGCACCCGCCAGCGCTTCGCCGCTAACGGCGAATTCCGTCGGCATCGCGCTATTGCCCGAAGCGCCTCGCGACACCTGCGCGACCTCGTGCGAAATGCGGCCCGTGACAGCGGCCAACATGTTGAACTCTGACGCAACCTTGCCCGCCTCGCCCTCCCACGCATCCGGCAAACGACAGGACATGTCGCCACGCCGCAGCGCGCGAAGCGCAGCAGCCACCTGGACAAATCGATCGTTGGACTGATGCGGTAGCTCGACTGCGGAAGTTTCCATATCTGCCTCATCCGTCACAAATAAGAGGTTTTTGCTTGTTGGAGTTCTGCCTGCATGACCCAGCTTTTTTTTGTGCTTCTTCTATTTGTTGGCCGGGCAACCATCATGTGGGCAGTCGCAGATTGCGGTACTGCGATGGGATCATGCACTGCAAAAAATGACGTGAGCTTATCTGCCAGCAATCGACTGTGCCCGACAACCGCCAGAAAGAGAATCGGTGCATCTACTGTGGAACATTGGGACGACCCAACAGAGCGCAGGCCTCGGTATGTTTTGCCGCGTAGCGCGATGGATGTGTACGTTTTACTTCTCTATAGCCATGCTGATGAAACCCTGCATGTGCCGAGTGGTAGCGCGCGAAGGTGGCTTGATCTCAAGAACGGTCGTGCGTGCTGAACGGAACGCAAATCGTCGATACCACACGACAGGCGGCTCGATGGTTGCCTTGCAGCTTCTGGTTCTGGGCGGTCTTGCTTCCATTGCCGTCGGAATTGTTCAGCTGGCACGAGGCGATGCTATGGCGGACCTTGGTCGCACTTTGGCGTTGCATTTCGTCTCGTCTGCTTACCGTTTGTCACGAGATAAGAGTCAACGTTAGCGACTCAATGGACGTTTATACAGCCAGCACTGTCCAGCGCAGTGCACTTCCAAGGGAGAAAACCATGAAGAAGATCGTCGCAGCACTCGCATCCGTCCTACTCGTTACCACGGCATTCGCACAGACCCCCGCGCCCTCGGACGCCGGCAAGGCACAAATGAAGGCAAACAGCGAGAAGAGCGAAGCACAGGCTACCGCCAACAAGAAGAAGGCTGAGGCCCAGAGCGACGCCGACAAGGCTCAGGCGACGGCGAACGAGGACAAGGCCTCTGCTCAAGCCGACGCTGACAAAAAGGCCGCGAAGATGGAAAAGGCAACAACACCGAAGGAAGCGTCTGACGCGCGCGGAGACGCCATGAAGGCGCAGGCCCGGGCCGACAAGAAGAAGCACGACGCGCAGGCCAAGGCTGACAAGAAGAAACACGAAGCCGCCCAGGATGCAAATGTGGCCCAAGCGAAGGCCGACAAGAAGAAGGTCGAGGCTCAAGGCGACGCAAACAAAAAGGCCGCCGACGCCAAGGTCGATGCCGCGAAAACGCAGTAAACCCGGCGTTGCATTAATGACCGGCAGCGGGTCGCACGCTCCACGTACGGTGACCCCGTGATCTCTGAGGGCGAGCCTCGATTCTCGCCCTTTTTTTCTCGGAAGCGCACATCCGCGTATTCGTCTCGAGCGGCCGTCGCCACCGGACACGTGCGCCATGGCGACGTGAAGCTGCGCTCCGATTCGCGATCACGCCTTCACCACCATCACGATGAAATCAAAGCGGCATTTCCGGCTTGCACGGGTATCGGCGAGTTTGCCTTGCGGCGTCAAAGCAGATTCCGAACGGAACGAATTAGTGCCCTGCGGCAGCTGACTGTCAGTGAGTGATGCACACATTGCACGCGTGGCCCAGTCGATCGGTTTTGTCAGTTGCCCCGTGAGCCTGGTCGACGCGCATCGGCACGTCATCGTCCAGCCCCGCAAGATCACGATATAGCGGCACGTCATAAAGCGCCTCTTGCAACGCCGGATCTGACAGACCAAAACCACTCCATGAAGTAAATGCGCCGCATCGCCACAATCGGAATCGACGGGCTTCCAGTCTTACCCCTCTATAAGGACCTCCCCGTTTTTGCAAGCCGTGGTTTAGTGGGTCATTCGTTAAGCTCCTGCATTGCCAGTTCGGAGGAGACCAACAGGAACACGGAACAGCGGCCGGGACGGATCGAATCGTTCGCCCCTAGCGAACACCGGCTAAAGGATGCGTGCGTGCATGTTGGCCACGGCGACCAGTGTCTTGCTATAGCCCACGCGTGCCTGCAACTGGACGATCCAGCGCGATAGCCGGTCGTTGCGTCGGTGCGCCGTCAGGACCGCGGAGCGTGCGCCCTGAAATAGCAGGGTTCGCAGATAGGCGTCACCTTGATAGTCAATGCGCGATGTACCGACCTCGTCAGCTTTTTCAGCCAGGCTGTCGCCAATTGACGAAGTAAAAAGATTAAGCATTCGGCATTCGTCTAGTAGCATGACGTCGAAAGGTTCTTGTCTGAATCCGCTTGCACGTAATTCGTTCTTTCGATCTCAGTTGCGATACCTGCCTCAAGCACCAAAACAAAGGCGCCGGGAAACATCGTTTCCATGTACGCATCACCGAGCGTACGCATTAGCGCCCCGAACAAGTGGAGGAATCATGTCGTATCGAATCAATCGGAGAGCGTTTCTAGGCGGGGCTGCATCGGCCATTACGTGGGCTACATTACCCTTTTACGCACGCGCTGCCACCACGACTAACCTGATTCGTGTCGAATGGCAGACATTCGTAACGACACCGCATTACGCGCCGTTTCTCAACGCAGTCCGGACCATGCAGGCGAATACGAACGCGGCGGACCCGAATTCCTGGCAATACTGGACTAACGTTCACGCCAATTATTGTCCGCACAAGCAGCCGTACTTTCTCGCGTGGCATCGCGGTTATCTGTATTACCTCGAGCGCCAGATAAGGCTCGTTTCGGGCGATGTGGGCTTTACTCTGCCGTATTGGGACTGGTTCACGAATCCACATGTGCCCGCCGAATTCACGGATCAGGCGAGTGGCAATCCGCTTTACTGTCCTCGCCTGAACACCAATGTCTATAGCGCGCTCGATCTTTCACCCTGGGCATCCAGTACCGTGAATTTCCAGCGCGGCACCGTCAACTCGTTCGAAGAAAAGTTCGAGACGGCGCCGCACAACCCGGTGCACAACATCATTGGCAATGCGATGGCCACAATGCAGTCGCCTCGCGATCCGATCTTTTATCTGCATCACGCGAACGTCGACCGTCTGTGGCATGCATGGGCGCTCCCCGACGGTCGAACGATGCCCGTGCCAAGCGATCCGTACTGGGCGGGCACGTTCACTTACGCAAGCGGCCTGACGATCCTCAAGGAGCAGACCTACTCGGCACGTACCCGTCTGGGTTACGACTACGACAGAGCGTCGCGTCCGACGACCATGCCGCCGCAGGCACAGGTGGGGCGCATCATTCGCGTGCAGGCAAGCATTGGCCTTTCGCGCAGTCGCCCGGCAACCGGCTCCTTCCCCGCCACGGCTGCTCGCAACATCGACACGGGCGTGCGCTCGATCGGCGGCGTGAAAGGCGTCACGCTGCGCGAACAGTCGACGACGGCGCGCGTCACCGGCGAGGCCGCATCGACGGCGCCTGTTCAGCAGCTGCTATCCGCCACAGCCGCGCCGCTCGCGGCCGCTGAACACGGCGATCGCTCCTCGGCTGCGTCTGTCAACGGAGCAGCAGCCGGACGATACCGTTCGGTGCGGATCGTGTTCGACGACATCTCGTTGACGCAAGCGGGCGCGGCGGGCGGCTATTACTACAACGTCTATCTGAATCTGCCCGACAGGTTCGACACCGATACGGCGCGCCAGCAAAACCTTCTAGGCACGTTCGGCGCGTTCGAAATCGCCGGGGCATCGCATCACGGCATGGTCATGCTCGACTATCCCGCCACGGCTTCGTTGCTGAAGTCGGGAAATGGCGCGTCGCGCGACTACTACGTGACGCTCGAACGGGTCAACGGGCCGAATGCGCCCCAAGGGGCCGTGATCAGCGTCGGCGAGATCCGCGTCGAGCTGTCCACTGAACCGGCTTACATTGTGTCTCCTGCGCGCAGCCGCGCGCCTACGGACGCACCGTATTGATGGAGATTATGGAGGCCACACCAATGTCCCGTAGGCTACGACATTCGAGCGATGTTCTCGCTTATCCGCGCGCCGACGCGATGCGGTCGGGAGGAGCCGAAACACCTAGCGCTGTCGATGGAATAGCGAACCGTGCGGCCTGGCGCCTGAAAGAGCAGATGAAGACGTTATTGCCCGATCTGCTATTTCTCTCGCTATTGCATCGGAAACTCGTGGGCCGCTACCCCAACCTTCGACGGCCGCGCACGTTCAACGAACATATTCTCATGCGGAGCCTTAAGCCCGATCCGCGCTATGCCGCCTTGACCGACAAGATCGCTGTGCGCGATTACGTCGCGCGCACGCTCGGCGAGTCTTATCTTATCCCGCTGATTGCGGTTCCAGGCGAATTCACTCGCGAGGTTTTCAACTCCCTGCCGCAATCGTTCGTCATGAAGGCAAATCACGGCAGCACGTTCGTCGAAATCGTGCGCGACAAATCGGAGGTGACGTACGAACATCTGGCGGGTCTCGCAGACCGCTGGCTGACAACGGAGTTCTACCATGTGTCGCGCGAGCGCCATTACAAGGAAATCCAGCCGAGACTGTTCTTCGAAAAACTGCTGCTCGACAGGTCGGGCCAGGTGCCCGCCGATTACAAGGTGCATGTCTTCCGACGCAAGGGCATGCGTCCCGTGATGTACATCGTGCAGATCTCCGACCGCTTCGGCCCGTTTCCGCGTGGCAACGTGTATGACGTCGACTGGAATTATCTCGACGTCACGATTGGAGACTATGCGCGCAGCGCGACACCCGAACCGCCGCCGCCCAACCTGTCCGAGATCCTTGTAGCAGCGGACAAACTCTCGCGGGATTTCGATTACGTGCGCGTCGATCTCTATGCCCCGGACAATGCGCTGTTTTTTGGCGAACTGACTTTCACACCTGGCGCGGGGGTCGTACCGATGTTTCCCGATCAGGTCGATTTCGCGTGGGGCGAACTCATGGACGCATGTTCATGAGCTCAGTACGAGAATTTTACGATCCGCCCAGTACCCGAACTTAAAGCGCATGCCGTCGGCCTCCCATACCTCGGCTACGTCCTTGGAACTTCGCAGAACGGCGTGCTGCTCTCGCGCCACGGTGCAGTGCCGGTACGCGTGCCTGACGCCAACCGGTTTGCCGCGTACAAGCTGCTCGTCTCCCAGTTACGCACGAACGACAGCACGAAGTCCATCGAGGATCTGCAGCAGGCTGCCCTTGTCATCGGCTTTCTAGGTGAGCATCATCCGGGCAGTATTGAGGAGGCGTGCGAAGCGTTCCCAACCAGTGCGCGCAATCGCGTCAAGCGTGCCGTCGCGCCGGTCGTCGACATCAAGGAAGCCGTTGGTTCTGAGGCGCCTCGACAGGACGACGCGAGCATGCCACCAGACAACGCGAAGCGCGTTCTGGAAGGCGCGCGACATCTGTCGCCGATGCTCGGTAACCGGATGGTTGCGGCGCGGCTGGACGGCTCCGCTGTCGTGATCCGCGAACTCATGCTCGAAGACCTGAAGCTTGACGCGGAAGGACTCACGGAACGAGTATCCGAATGTGCGCGGGATTCGTCAGTGTCTCCCGAATAAGAACGATCAAAGCCATGGGGTCTGATGTGTGGCCACACTACACCAAAGGCTGACGTTGAGGCCGCAAGCAGCGAGTACCACACGACGTGGCCGGGCGCCGTGCACACGTATCAACTTCACGTTGCTATTTTTTCGGCGGATATGTAGCTGCAATATCTTCGAGGCGATGTGACAGTTGCGCGAGCCACTGACGCCGCTCTCTGTCGTAGGTATGTCGGTTATAGACGCCGATTATTCCAGGCTGAACATGGCCAAGCACTGCCTCGGTGATTTCGTTCGGATAACAAAGCGTTGCAAGCAGCGTGCGTGTTGTCTGTCGAAGATCGTGGGCGGACCAATGAGTCACGGGCAACCGCAGACGATCATGGTTCGGTGCAATTTTGCAGTAAGGCTGATGATAATAGATGCCGTGCTGGACCACGGTCTGATCCATCGCTTCCCCACGCGACGAACGAAACAGTACCGTCCCTTTGGCCTGATCGAGGCGTCGCCGCACAATTACTTCTGCGCGGCCCACGAGCGGCACGCGCAGATCCGTTGCTTTCTCGTTATGAAGCCCCTTCGTCTTTCGTTTGGGAATCGTCCACCAAAGACCATCGCTTTCGTCGGCGATCTCGGTTGCTCTCCATAGCGACAATCTCCCCCCTCGTGAAACCTACGCCGGGATCACGAGTTCAGACGTATGGAGACAAGCGTCATTGTGCCGACCCGGACGGCCAACATCGACAGTTTCCATTTTATTTTCAATCACTTGCGGGTTATTTTAGCTCTCTCTGGAAGACGACAGACAGATCGGGAATTCTCACTATTCGTTTTCCTCGAAGTAATGCCCGAACTTCACCTGCTTGGTGCGGATATAACGCTCGTTTTCTTCGCGCATCGGAATGGCGAGTGCGACACGTTCGCAAACGGGGATACCGTGCTTCGACAGTGAGTCGAACTTCTTCGGGTTGTTGCTCATCAGACGCACCGACGTCACCTTCAGCAGGCGCAGAATCGCGGCCGCCGAATCGTACTCGCGCGAGTCGTCGGGCAGGCCGAGATCGAGATTCGCCTCGACGGTGTCGCGGCCCTGCTGCTGCAGCGCATACGCGCGGATCTTGTTCGACAGGCCGATGCCGCGCCCTTCGTGGCCACGCAGATACAGCAGCACGCCACAGCCCTCCGCCGCGATGTAGCGCAGCGCGAGGTCCAGTTGCTCGCCGCAGTCGCAACGGTATGAACCGAGCACGTCGCCCGTCAGACACTCCGAATGCAGGCGCGTGAGCACCGACTGTTTATTCTCGACATCGCCCATCACGAGCGCGAAATGCTCGGCGCCCGAGTCGTTCACGCGGAACACATAAGATTCGAAGGTGCCGTAGCGGGTGGGAAGCGTGGCGCAGGCGTCGAGTGTGACGCATTCGCCGGTGATTGCGCCGTCAGCGAGCGACGGATCGTGAGACATGGGCATGGCGTTAGCGGAATTGCGGACATGAACCCGTGAGCTACCGGGGATAAAGTACAGAAGCGGAGTTTACCGCTAAACGTCGAATTGTACCTGGCAGCCGCTCTGCGCTGGTGCGCGGGCAGCCCCATACGGACCATCTCGGCGGACCATCGCGGTGCATCACTGCGCGCATGCGCGACGAGAAACGCAGCATGCTCATTGCCGCAAATCGCATGACATGCGTGATGGTTCCCACGAAACCAGGCGAAGCGAGCGTCGCCGCGCGCGTTGTCGACGCCTATACTTGATTTGCGCCTGTTCTGCGCTTGACGTGCCTCTCCTTCACCCCAGCGCGCCGTGGCCAGGCGTGCTGCACTGCAAACGGAGCCGCTCCATGACTAGCGTCGCACAAGTCCTCAAATCGAAGCCGACTCAAGAGGTCCACACGATCGAGGCATCCGATTCCGTCTACAACGCCATCAAGCTGATGGCCGAAAAACAGATCGGTGCATTGATCGTCAAGGAAAACGGGGCGATCGCGGGGATCGTCACCGAACGCGACTATGCGCGCAAGATCGTGCTGATGGATCGCTCGTCGAAGACGACGCCCGTGCGCGACATCATGAGCAGCGCCGTGCGCTTCGTGCGCCCGGACCAGACCACGGACGAATGCATGGCGTTGATGACCGAGCGCCGCATGCGTCACCTGCCTGTGCTCGACAACGAAGAACAGTTGATCGGCATGGTGTCGATCGGCGACCTCGTGAAAACCATCATCGCCGAGCAGCAGTTCACCATCCAGCAGCTCGAACATTACATCCATAGCAGCTGAGCGTCGCGCCGCTGCAATGGCGTTTTCGCCGCTGCGCCTGCGGTGCGCCCTGCTGCGCCTGCCGCGAGAGCCAGCAAAAAAAGCCCAATCCGCGAGGTTGGGCTAAGCCACCTTACGGCGGCGGAGGTTCATGCTTTCTTGGACGGACGCGCGACGACCGTGCCCGGACACCGCCACGCCGCCGTCGATATTCTGGTTGCGCGCCTCACATCTGCAGTGAAGGCGCGCCCGCCGGACCGATGCAGCCGTCCGGCTTGCACTCCGGAATCAATGACCGAAGTAGACGTCTTGCGCCGGGCTCAGCGTTTTGGCCGCGCCCGATTGCGACGAACCGTTCGTCGACGCGCCGTAGCCCGTGTCGGCGACAGGCGCTTGCGCAACCGCACCGTTTTGCGCCTGAACGCGTGCTTCAGCAGCCTGGATGTCGGCCGGATAGGTCGAATCGACAGCCGTTGCCGGGTTGTAGCCCGCTTTTTCCAGCTGGACCAGTTCGGCGCGGACTTGCGCGCGGGTCACGGGCTGGTTCGACTGGGCGAACGAGACGGCGGGGATGGCGAGAACAGCAGCGATGGCGACAGCCTTGATCAGCGATTTCATGGTAACTACCTCCGAAAGTTGTTTTGTCAGCCGCTTCACACAACCGTGTGTGAAGCCAGTGAGAACAGTGTAGCCATCGGCACACCAAGGGAAAACCCCTATTCCGGAGATACTTAATTGCACTGAGTGAAAGAGTCCGCGCGCTTTGCAAGCCGGATGTCAATTGGCGCGCGGCGACACGTAATAATGTCGGGGCGGATCGGCGCATCTCAATATGTGGCAAACGCGATGGATGCCACACGCATGAACGGGTTCGACGCTGCGCCCCAGGACTCGTCGCAGCACGCGACCTCACGCGGGCGGCAGCGTTTCTGCCGACAGCAACCTGCGCGGCCCGCTGACGAACGGACTACCCGGCACATAGAAGCGCAGCAGCCGATGCGTCTCCCGCGCGATCCCGATGCGCGTCGTCACGGCGATCGGCGTGTGCGCGTTGCCCGCCGCGCCGAGCCATAGCCCGCGCCCGGTGCAAAGGTCGGCGCCGTCGAAGCTCAGATCGATGCCCAGCGCGAGCGCCAGCCGTCCCGGGCCACGCGCCAGATCGCGCAGCTTTGCGTCCGGCCGGCGCGCCTGCATCTGTTCGATGCCCTCGACCGGCTCGAGCGCGCGAATCAACGCGGCAGCGCCCGTGCCTTCCCGTTCACTGACCACGTTGATCACGTTGTAGATGCCGTACGTGAGCCGCACATAAGCATGCCCGTGTTCGAGGAACATCGAGCCGTTGTACGCACGCCGCCCCGGATACGCATGATTGGTCGAATCGCCGATGGGATACGCCTCGGTGTCGACGATCCGCCCCGCTGCCCGCCCCTCGTCCAGGTCGTGGACCAGGTATTTACCCAGCAGGAAGCGCGCGAGGTCAACCGTATCGATGGGGAGATCGTTGCGGTGTAGAGGACAGAGGGAAAGCGTCGTCTTCTTCATGCGATGATGCGCCGGAATGAACTGTGGCCGTCCGCGTGAGCCACGCAGTTTGCAGCATGATGACGCGCGGTGCGGTTCGATGCACGGCGCAAGCCGGATGGCTCGGGCGGCATCGATCCGTTGTAGCAATGCCGCATCCGGCGGACCCTTATCTTCACCATGGAACCAATTGAGGTATCGTTACTGTCCGGCTAGCCGCATCGGCGACCCAGGCAGGCCCGTCCGGTCGGCCAGCCGCGCGGCGTATGGACAACCCGCAACCGTTTTCATCCCGAAGCAAAGAAGTGGTAGTGCAGTGGTATCACGCGTGAAGAGCCCGCTAGCCGGGCGCGTTTCAGGCGCGACACCGTCGCAAATCATGACAACAGGAGAAAGTGAATGAAGGCGATTCAGGCAATCAAGATGGCAGCTGGCGCATTTGTGGTGCTCGCGTCGATCAACGCATACGCGCAGGCAAGCGATGCCGACATGACCGCTCAACCGAGCGCCAAGCAAACCGCAAAGGCAGCCAAGTCGGCTGACCGCGCGCTGGCGCGCAAGGTTCGCGGCGCACTGGCGAAGGCAAAGGACCTCAGCGTCGCCAACATCACGGTTCGCGCACGTAGCGGTGCTGTGACGCTGCAGGGCTCGGTGCCGGAGCAGCCGCAAGTCGACAAGGCGACGGAAGTCGCGCAAGGCGTGGCAGGCGTGACGTCGGTGAAGAACGCACTGACGATCCGCCCGGTCGGCCAGTAAACCGCGCATCGCCTGCTGGCGCCCGCGCGCGGGCGCCAGGTTGGACAACGCACCGCTCTTCGTCGCGAAGAGCGGTGTTTTTCTTTGCAACGCGCATTTTTGTCGTGCCGTCATACCGCCTGTACGACCGGCTGGTTTAATCTCACGGCTATGCGAGCCGCCCGCAAGCCGATGTAGCGGCGTCCTGTCGCGAACCACACACCAACAACAACTGACGGACTGATCACATGGCATCGACATCGCCCGTATTGCCCCGCTGGACGATCGCAGCCCCCTTGCTCGCGTGGATCGTGCTGGGCGCCGCCTACGCGCTGCCCGGCAACGGGCTGCTGACCGCCGTTGCCGCGCTTGCGCTGGCGGGCTCGGTGTTCGCGGGCGTGCATCACGCCGAAGTGGTCGCGCATCGCGTCGGCGAGCCCTTCGGCACGCTCGTGCTGGCCGTGGCCGTGACGGTGATCGAAGTGGCGCTGATCGTATCGGTGATGCTGTCGGCGGGGCCGGAAAAGGCGGGGCTGGCGCGCGACACCGTGTTCGCCGCCGTCATGATCGTGTGCAACGGGATTGTCGGGATCTGTCTGCTGGTGGGTGGATTGCGCCATCGCGAGCAGGACTTCCAGCTCCGTGGCGCCAACGCGGCGCTGGCCGTGCTGGCGTCGCTCTCCGTGCTGTCGCTGGTGATGCCCAACTACACGAGTGTCAAGCTCGGCCCCGCGCTCAGCGACTCGCAGCTGGCGTTCGCGGGGGTGTCGTCGCTGGTGCTGTATGGCGTGTTCGTATTCGTGCAGACCGTGCGTCACCGCGACTATTTTCTCGCCGACGCCCATGCCGCCAACGAAGACGCGCACGCTGCCCCGCCCAGTTCGCGCGTCGCATTGACGAGCGGCGCGTTGCTGGTGGTGAGTCTCGTCGCCGTCGTGCTACTCGCGAAGGTGCTGTCGCCCGTCGTCGAGCGCGCGGTGCTCGAAGCAGGCGCGCCTGAAGCCGTGGTCGGCATCGTGATCGCGGCGCTCGTGCTGCTGCCCGAAGGACTCGCCGCCGTGCGCGCGGCGCGCGCCGACCGTCTGCAGACCAGTCTCAACCTCGCGCTCGGCTCGGCGCTCGCGAGCATCGGCTTGACGATTCCGACCGTCGCGCTGGTGTTCATCTGGACGGGGCGTCCGCTCGTGCTCGGCATCGACGGCAAGGACACGGTGCTGCTCACGCTGACGTTGCTGATCAGCGCGATGACGCTCGGCACCGGGCGCACCACGATCCTGCAAGGTGCCGTGCACCTGTCGCTGTTCGCCGCGTATCTGTTTCTCTCGTTCGCGCCCTGAGCGCCGTTCACTGCGCCCAGTGCCGGTCGATCCAGTCGCGGAACAGATTGACCTTCTGCTGATGCGCGACGCTGTCCGGGTACACGAAGTAGTAGCGCGCGCCCGTCGTGAGCACGGCCTCGAACGGCCGCACGAGCCGTTGCGCGGCGACGTCCTCGTCGATCAGCGCAAGATCGCTGATCGCCACGCCGAAGCCCTGGAGCGCTGCGTTCGTGGCGAGATCGAGCGTATCGAAGCTGGGACCGTGATTCGCGTCGACATCGCGCGCTTCCACGTATTCAAGCCACATTTTCCAGTCGCGATGATCGCGCGTAGGGTGCAGCAGCGTGTGGCGCGAAAGGTCGGCGGCCTTGCCGAGCGGCTTGTCGTGCAGCAACTGGGGCGCGCAGACGGGCGTGAGGCGTTCCTCGAAGAGCGGCACCGCCTGCACATCCGCGCCCGCTGACGTGCCATAGACGATCGCGGCATCGAACGGTTCGACCTGAAAGTCGACATCGTGCTGCCAGGTCGTCGTGATCTGCACGTGCAGATCAGGATATTCCGCCTGGAACTGCATGATCTTGGGCAGTATCCAGCGCATCACGCAGGTCGGCACCTTGAGCGCGAGATCGGTGCGCTGGCGCGTGAGGCGCAGCGAAATCTCTTCGATGCGCGCAAAGCTCTCCTTGACGGCGGGCAGCAGCAATTCGCCTTCCGCGGTCAGCGTGAGGCCCTTCGCGTGGCGCTTGAAGAGCGGGAACTGATAGTAGTCCTCGAGCGCGAGAATCTGCCGGCTCACGGCGCCTTGTGTCAGGCACAGATGCTCCGCCGCGCGCGTGAAGCTGCGATGGCGCGCCACGGTCTCGAAGATCTGCAAGGCATTCAGGGGCGGAAGTCGTCGCATGGGGGTGGATCGCATCAGGAAAATTCATCGCGCGTGCCGCTTTGCTCTCCGGTCACACGCGTGACAATCCCAAAGCATACGCGATCCAAAATTCCGCGGATCGTGCCGTCATGCGCCAGACTCATGCGCGATCGTGGCCGGGAGAACCCTTACGGCATGAGCGTAACGCATGGCTTCCATGCGCAGATTTCGGTTGTTCCAGGTTTTTTGCATACCTAGAGTGGCTTTCATCACTGTCTCAACATTCAAAAAGGACGCACCCATGACCACCGCCGCTCTCCTCCGTCGCCGCTTCTGCAAAGGGTTCGCCTCGCTCGCCTTCGCGGGCGTCGCGCTGTCGGCGTTCGCGCCGCTCGCGCACGCGGACGCGCTCGACACGATCACGAAGGCGGGCGTCGTGCGCGTCGGCGTGTTCATGGACTATCCGCCGTTCGGCTCGATTGGCCCGGACATGAAGCCGCAAGGCTATGACATCGACGTCGCGAACCTGATCGGCAAGTCGCTCGGCGTGAAGGTGGAGCTGGTGGCCGTGACGGGCGACAACCGCATGGCCTACCTCGCCGACCACAAGGCGGACATGCTGCTCTCCGTCGGCCAGACGCCCGAGCGCGAGAAGGTGATCGATTTCTCGCAGCCTTATGCGCCCTACTACCTTGCCGTGTTCGGCCCGAAGTCGCTGAAGGTGAAGGACGCGAACGATCTCGCGGGCAAGAGCATTTCCGTTGCGCGCGGCACGCTGGAGGACCTGAGCGTGACGAAGATCGCGCCGCCGTCGGCGAACATCAAACGGTTCGATGATCCGAACGGCGCTATTTCTGCATTTCTTTCTGGTCAGGTACAGTTGATGGTGGTCGGTAACGATGTGGGCGCGACGATCCTCGCGCGCCATCCCGCCAATGACCCGGAGCAGAAGTTCTCGCTGTTCAGTTCGCCCGATCACGTCGGCCTGAACAAGAACGAGCCGCGCCTCCTGAAGAAAGTCGACGAGACCATCGCGCGTTCCCGCAAGGACGGCACGATGAACGCGATTTCGCAGAAGTGGCTGCGCGCGCCGCTGCCGGAAAACCTCTAAGCCAGTTCTTTTGATCAGCCGATGTCACGATGAGCCGCATGCGATGAGTTATACGTTCGATTTCAGCAGTTTCGACATGTATGCGGGGATGCTCGTGCGTGGCGTCGGCGTGACGCTCGGGTTGACGGCCGTATCGACCGTGCTGGGCGGGCTGGTTGGCATCGGCGGCGCGGTGGTGGCCGTGTCCGGGCCGAAATGGGCACGCGGGCTGATCGCGACATATGTCGAGTTGATCCGTAATACGCCGTTTCTGGTGCAGTTGTTCTTTGTATTTTTCGGGCTGCCTAGCCTCGGCATTCACATCGACGAAATCCAGGCCGCGATATTCGCGATGACGGTCAATCTTGGTGCATACGCAATCGAGATCGTGCGTGCCGGCATCGACTCGATTCCGCGCGGCCAGATCCAGGCGGCGCAGGCGCTTGGGCTTCAGCAACGCCAGGTGTTTCGACATGTCGTGTTGCCGCAGGCGGTGGCCAACGTGTTTCCTGCCTTGTTGAGCCAGGTGTTGATCGTGATGCTTGGCTCGGCGGTGGTGTCGCAGATCTCGGTGCCCGATCTGACTTACGCGGCGAACTATATCCAGTCGCGTAACTTCCGTTCGTTCGAGGCGTACGTGATTATTACCGCGACGTATCTGGTGCTGTCGGTGGTATTGCGGCAAGTGCTGAACCGGCTCGGCAAGGGCCTTTTCGCGGGGCGTGCGGCGCGGTCGTCCGATGCTCCGCGCGGGTTGTTGCGTACGCTCTTTGCGATTCGCGGCGCACGCACCGCACCGACGACGGAGCGCTCGTCATGATCGAATTCACGCTTTGGGATATTGCGCGCAATCTGCTGCTCGCGGCGCGGTGGACGGTGTTGTTGTCGTTGATTGCGTTTGTTGGGGGCGGGGTTGTCGGGTTGGTGTTGCTCGCCATGCGTGTGTCTCCTTTGCCTTGGCTCAGGCGTGTGGTCGTGCTTTATGTCGAGTTGTTTCAGGGCACGCCTTTGCTGATGCAACTGTTTCTCGCGTTTTTTGGGTTGCCGTTGATGGGGGTTGATGTGTCGCCCTGGGTCGCGGCTACTGTTACGTTGACGCTTTATACGAGTGCGTATCTTGCGGATATCTGGCGTGGATGCGTTGAGGCTGTGCCCCGTGGGCAGTGGGCCGCAGGCGCAAGTCTCGGGATGACGTTTTCTCAGCAGTTGAGGTTTATTGTCTGGCCGCAGGCCCTGAAAATTGCTGTTGCGCCTACTGTTGGGTTTCTCGTTCAAGTTGTTAAGAGCACTGCTCTCACTTCTATTATCGGGTTCACCGAGCTCACCAAGACCGGGACCATGATTACTAATGCGGCGTTCAGGCCATTTCCTATCTATGGGATGGTCGCGTTGCTGTACTTTGCGATGTGTTTTCCACTTACGTGGTATGCGCGGGTTTTGGAGCGGCGGCAGAAGATAGCGCAGCAGAGGTAGTGGGTTTTTTGTCTGCGACGCTGGGGGGCTTTGTGCCTCGTCGTTGGCGTGTATTGGCCTTTGTGCGGGCATCCGCGATTTGTTAGCGTGCTTCAGGCGTCGCGGTTTGGTGTTTTAGCGTTTGTGCTGGCATCCGCGATTCGTTAGCGTGCCTCAGGCGTCGCGGTTTGGTGTTTTAGCGTTTGTGCTGGCATCCGCGATTCGTTAGCGTGCTTCAGGCGTCGCGGTTTGGTGTTTTAGCGTTTGTGCTGGCATCCGCGATTCGTTAGCGTGCTTCAGGCGTCGCGGTTTGGTGTTTTAGCGTTTGTGCTGGCATCCGCGATTCGTTAGCGTGCTTCAGGCGTCGCCCCTGTGCGGGGCGGCACCTACTTTTCTTTGCCGCCGCAAAGAAAAGTAGGCAAAAGAAAGCGGCTCACACCGCCAGTGCTTGACGTTTGTCCACGGGCCCCCAACGTCCCCACCCTTCACACGGCAACGCCCTTGTTCGTGTGCGTTGCCAACGCGCTGAATGAGCGCCTCACCCACTTCAAACACCCGTACATGAGCCAGCGGCAGCGAATGGTATGGGCCGCCCAGGTGGCAAACTGTGTGTAGGTTGTCGCGTCGTATAGCTTGGCGCTCTTACAGGGTGGGACGCATGCGCTATCGGTCCGGAGTGGTGCGCGTATGGCGCGAAAGCCGACACACAGTTTGCCACCTAGGCGGCGGCGGACTGCCTGGCGCGGCATGCTGAAACGCGGGGATATGAAGCGGGTGAGGCGCTCATTCAGAGCGCTGGCAACGAACGTGGGTCACGTGATTGCCGTGTGAAGCGTAAGAACCTTTGGGGGCCCTCAGGCAAGAATTAGCGCTGGCGGTGTGAGCCGCTTTCTTTTGCCTACTTTTCTTTGCGGCGGCAAAGAAAAGTAGGTGCCGCCCCGCACAGGGGCGACGCCTGAAGCTAGATAACGTAACGCGGATGCCAGCACAAAGGCCAATACACCAAACCACGACGCCTGAAGCACGCTAACAAAACGCGGATGCCAGCACAAAACCGAAGCAAACCACCCAGCGTCGCAGACAAAAAAGCCCTTTTACTGCGTAGCTTTCCTAACCTTAGCCACATCCCCAGCGCCGACAGCAGGCGCCCCATTATTCCATCCGGCCCGAATAAAAGTAAGCACATCAGCGATCTGCTGATCATTCAGCACAGGCCCATACTTGGGCATAGGATAAGCAGCCGGAACCCCACCAATCACGAGATCGCCCGTACCATTAAGCGTGACATTGATCAACGAAGCAGCATTTTTCTCGAGCACATTAGGATTCCCAGCCAGCGGCGCCAGCATAGGCGCAAACCCACGCCCATCCACCCCATGACAATGCATGCAGAACGCGGTATAAACCCGCGCACCAGCATCATTAGCAGGCCGCGTCAGCGAAACCTTGGTCGCCTTCGCGTCATACGCATAAGCCGCCCCGCCTGAGCCGCCCGCCGCCGGCAGCGACTTCAGATACCGCGACATCGCAGCAACGTCGACATCCGTCAGCGCCTGCGTGCTGTTGTTGATCACATCCGTCATCGAACCAAACGCCGACGCGTGCTGATTCGCCCCCGTCTTCAGAAACTGCGCGACATCCGCCTCGGACCAGCGACCCAGACCAACGTTATGCTCGCCCGTCAGGTTCGACGCAAACCAGTTGTCGATCGGGCTGCCCGACAGATACAGCGTCCCACTCTCATCGAGCGCCTTCTCCTGAAACGCAATGCCCCGCGGCGTATGACACGAACCACAGTGCCCAAGCCCCTGAATCAGATACGCGCCGCGATTCCATGCGACGTCCTTGCCCGTCTTGTCCTGGTACACGCCCTTCTCCAGAAAGACCATGTTCCAGAACTTCAACGGCCAGCGCATGTTCAATGGCCATTGGATATCCGGCTCGCGGTTCGCCTGCTTGACAGGCGCCACTCCATGCATGAAATACGTGTAAAGCGCATGCATGTCGTCGTCGTTGACCTTCGCGTACGACGGATAGGGCATCGCCGGATACAGGTTGTGTCCATCCTTCGCAACGCCCTCGCGCATCGCGCGCTTGAAGTCGTCCTCGCTGTACTGGCCAATGCCCGTCTGCGGATCAGGCGTGATATTGGTCGAGTAGATCGCGCCCATCGGCGTCATCATTTTCAGGCCGCCGGTGAATGGCTTGCCGTGCGGCGTAGAGTGACACGCAATACAGTCGCCCGCCTTCGCCAGATATTCCCCACGTGCGACGAGCGCGTCGTCGGCGGCGTGAGCCAACGTGGGAAGCGCGAGCGAAACGGTCAATCCAGCAGCCAGCGCCAATGCCTTCAATGTCGTTTTCATCGTCGGCCCCTTACGCGTTCATCAACTGGTTACCGACAGGCAACTGCCGCAACCGCTTGCCCGTCGCCGCGTAGATCGCGTTGGCGATCGCGGGCTGCGCCGCTGCCGTTCCCGGCTCGCCAATGCCGCCCGGCGCCTCGCTGCTCTTCACGATATGCACGTCGATGGTCGGCGTTTCGTTGATGCGCAGAATCCGGTAATCCGTGAAGTTGCTCTGCTGCACGCGGCCGCGATCGATCGTGATCTCGCTGTACAGCGCCGCCGTGATCGCGAAGATAATGCCGCCCTGAATCTGCGCCTCCACCGTGTTCGGGTTGACCACCATCCCGCAGTCGACGGCGCACACCACGCGGTTCAGCCGCACCTCGCCCTGATCGACCGTGACGTCGGCCACCATCGCAAAGAAACTGCCGAACGCGTGCATCACCGACACCCCGCGCCCCTGCCCCTTCGGCACCGTGCTGCCCCAGCCCGCCGCCTGCGTCGCGACGTTCAACACGTTCAACGCGCGCGGCGATTTGCCGAGCAGATCGCGCCGGTACTTCACGGGATCGGTCTTCGTCTGTGCCGCGAGTTCGTCGATGAAGCTCTCCACGACGAACGTGCCGCGCGTCGGACCCACACCGCGCCAGAACGCAGTCGGTATCGCGTGCGGCTCCTGTCGCACGTAATCGATGAGCTGATTGGGCAGGTCGTACGGCAGATCGGCAGCCACTTCGACGGCATCGGGGTCGACGCCGTTCTTCACGGCAGGCGGCGCGAACCGCGACAGAATCGACGAACCGACGATGCGATGCTGCCACGCAATCGGCTTGCCGTTCGCGTCGAGCCCCGCAGAGATCTTGTCGTAGTAGTACGGGCGATACATGTCGTGCTGGATGTCTTCCTCGCGCGTCCACGTCACCTTCACGGGCACGTTCAGCTGCTTTGCCACTTTCACCGCCTGCGTGACCATGTCGAATTCGAGCCTGCGTCCGAAGCCGCCGCCAAGCAGAAAGTTGTGCACGACGATCTTGTCCGGCGGCAGCCCCGTCACCTTCGCGCCCGCATCGCGCGCCCGCGTCGGCACCTGCGTGCCGACCCAGATGTCGCAGCTATCGGGCTTCACGTGAACCGTGCAGTTGACGGGTTCCATCGTTGCGTGCGCGAGGAATGGCTGTTGATAGACGGCGTCGACGCGTGTCTTCGCCTGCGAGAACGCGTTGTTCACGTCGCCGTCCTTGCGCGCGACCGCACCGTTGTTCTGCGACGCCTTCTCCATGTCGTCGACGATCGTCTTCATCGACACGGCTGCGCCCGCGCCTTCGTTCCATGTGATCTTCAACGCCGATGCGCCGCGTTTCGCAGCCCACGTGTGATCGCCGATCACGGCAACGCCGTTGTCGATCTTCACGATCTGCCGCACGCCGGGAATCTTCTTCGCGGCCGTATCGTCGACGCTGGCAAGCGTCCCGCCGAACACCGGGCAATTGACGATGGCCGCATAGACCATGTCGGGCAGACGCACGTCGAGGCCGAACATCGCGCTGCCGTCCACCTTCTCCGGCGAATCGAGGCGCTTCGCCTGCGTGCCGATCAGCTTGAAGTCTTTTGGGTTCTTCAGCGGCACGTTCTGCGGCACGGGCAGCTTCGCGGCGGCATCGACGAGTTGGCCGTAGGCAATGCTGCGCTTCGTGTCCGCGTGAATCACCTGGCCGTTCTCGGCATGGCACGACGCCGGGTCGACCTGCCATTGCTGCGCGGCCGCGTTGATCAGCAGCACGCGCGTGGTCGCACCCGCGCGCCGCATCGGTTCCCATGCATAGCGGATCGACGTCGAGCCGCCCGTCAGCTGGCCGCCGAGCAGCGGGTCCGTGAAGCGCGATTCGTCGGGCGGCGCATGGTCGATCGTTACGCTGTCTAGCGGCACTTCGAGCTCTTCCGCAATCAGCATCGGAATCGACGTGTACACGCCTTGCCCCATCTCGACCTTCGGGATGATCAGCGTGACCTTGCCCGCCGTGTCGATCTGCACGAAAGCGTTCGGCGCCAGCACGCCGCTTTGCGGCGTCTCGACACCATCGCCGCCGATCACGGACTTGCGCACATCGCCCTGGCTTTGAGCAGGCATGCTGAAGCCCAGCATCAGGCCGCCGCCCGCCGTCGCGGCGACACTCGCGCTGAATTTCAGAAACGTACGGCGTGTGACTCGCGCAGCATCGTCGTCGCGCGGCTTGCCGTTTTGTGCATCGAGCAGTCCCTGCGACATGTCACGCCTCCTTCGCTGCCTGCTTCACAGCAGCGCGAATGCGGTTGTACGTGCCGCAGCGGCAAATGTTGCCTGCCATCGCCGCGTCGATATCGGCATCGCTCGGGTTCGGGTTCTGCGCGAGCAGCGACGCCGCCTGCATCACCTGCCCGGACTGACAATAGCCGCATTGCACGACGTCGAGATGCCGCCACGCCGCCTGCACTTTCTTGCCCGCGGGCGTGTCGCCGACGGCTTCGATGGTCGTGATCTTCTTGTCGCCGACAGCTGCGATGGGCAGCACGCACGAGCGCACGGCAACGCCATCCAGATGCACGGTGCAGGCGCCGCATTGCGCGATGCCGCAGCCGAACTTCGTTCCCGTGAGACCGACGATATCGCGCAGCGCCCAGAGCACGGGCATGTCGGGCGGCGCGTCGATGGTATGAGACTGGCCGTTGATGTTCAGCGTTGCCATGAGCGTATCCGTAAGTGGGGGGTTTTTGTTTATCCGCGACGCCCAACAAAATCCGCTCGACAACCGCACTTTGTTAGACGTGGCGCGCTAATCACGCGCGTCCGGCGAGCGCATACGCGCTGCGTCGATCTGTTACGCATGCACATTCAGGGATCGGGTCGGTCGATTGTAGTGGGAGGTAAAAAAACGTGCGTGCGAAGTGCCTGCAGCTGTCGGCGACAATCGCGGACGGCTGCAGGCATGCTTGCGGTAAGGAGTGGAGAGACGCAACACGGCTCACCGCGTTGCGTCTTCGGAGAACGCGCTCAGTCGTTCACAGGAAGGTACGACGACCGTACGGGCGACGGCGGGAACATGCTCAGGCCCGTCTGCTTCGTGAATGCATATCGCACATAGACGGCCGCGACGAACTCGCGGTACTGATAGGCGTTGCCGAACGAAGCCGCCGCGCCCACCGCGAGTTGCGGCGCGAGCTGGTACTCGCCGACGGCATCGATCGAGTAGGACACGCCCGTCTTGCTCTGGCCGGGATAGACGGCGTCCGGATCGACGACCGTCGAGCCCGCTGCCGCGTTCGCCACCTTGGCGGCGTTGGCTGCCGCGCGCTGATAGGTACTGTTGGTCGGGAAGTAGTCGGACGCATCCTGACGATAATGCTGCACGCCGATCGACGCTTTCAGATCGTAGGTGAACGGCCCGTTTCGACCGGTGTATTCGATCGGCAGATTCAGAATCGCATATTGCTGCGGGCTGAAATACCCGCCCTGGCCGAACGTGAAGTACGACAGGTTCTTGTCATAGTGCATCAGCGTCGCATTGACGCCGACCGTCAACGTCTGGTCCGCGTCTTTCACGAGCCGCGTATAAACACCGCCCCCGCCTTTCACCGAATTGTTCGACGCGACATTCCGGCCCGTCAGATAGTCCCACGACGCATTCGCGTAAAGGCCGTTCGTGCCGTCGTCCCAGCCGAGATCGCCACGCAGTCCGTTCGACGTGACGCCGCCCCAGTCGAGGTCCATCGCCGTATCGTGCGCGCCCGCGTAGGACACGAGACTGTCGGTGACCGCGCGGCGCGCGCCCGTCAGCTTGTACGACACCTTGTCGGTGATGTTGCCGCGATACTGCAGTCCGCCCACGATGTTCTGCTCGCGGAAACCCCACGGCGTCGCCCCGATATCTGCCTTCAGACCGCGCCACTCATAGCCGACGTCCGCACCCACGCCGCTCGCCGTCTGCGAGCCGGGCAGCACCGTGCTGGTGCCGAACGCCTGGGCCGAACCGAAACGCGCCAGCGTGTTCACGCTGTTGGCCGGCGTCCCCGCATCGAGCGTGACGGGCGTGACCTCGATGGTCACGTGGCCGTCGCCCGCGCGGATGCGGCCTTGCAGCGGCGCTTCGATATCGGTCAGATTCGACAGGCCGTTTTCGCCGTCGCGATTGCGGAACTGGATGCCGCCGCTCACCGTGCTGGTCTGCTCGCGGTTGATCTGCGCGAGTTCTTCCTCGACGGTCAACGGCTGCAGTTGCGCCGGCTGCGGATATTGCCGGGTCTGCTCGTCTTGCATCTGCGTGTTACGCATCGGATAAGGCGCGGGCGGCTGCGGGACGTACGGCACAAGACCGTAGCCCTGATTCGTGTAGGCCTGCTGCGCATATGCCTGCTGCGGCGGTTGCGGCTGGTAAGGCTGCTGATACGACTGCTGCTGCGGGTACGGCTGCTGGGCGTACGTGCGCTGCTGGGGATACGGCTGTTGTGGATACGGCTGCTGCTGATAAGCCTGCTGTTGTGGATACGGCTGCGCATAACCCTGTTGCGGAGCGCCGCCCGACACATACCCGCCCTGCTGCTGCGCATACGCCGCATTGCCGTTCGTCGCACGCGCATTCTTCGTCGTGCGCTTCTTCGACGCCGGCTGCGCGTTCATTCCTTGGGTCGCCTGGGCCTGAGCGGCGGCCTGCGCCTGCGGCGACATCGGCCACGGCGTGCTTGCGTACGCGTCGTTAGGCTGGGCATACGCCGGCTGCTGATACTGCTGCGCGGGCGCCGGCTGCTGATAACCCTGCGGATACGGCTGCTGATAAGGCTGCTGATAAGGCTGTGCATAGCCTTGCGCCGGATACGCCTGGCCCGGCGCGAGCCCACCGCCCGACTGCGACGAGCCGTATTGATCGGGGCCGTAGCCGTCCGCGCCGGGTGTCGGGCTGCCCGTCGCCGCAGCTTGCGGCGCGAGCGTCTCCAGCGAGTTGATCTGCGAGGCCGGCTGCGGCTGCGGCGCGACGTACGGCGCATAAGGCGCGGTGACCGGCTGCGTCGGCGGAATGTAGGCAGGCATGGCTGACATCGGAGACGGTTGGGTCGTGAGACCGGTATTCTGCGCGGGAAACGGCACACTGTTCGACGTATCCGCCGACGCCCGGTTCGCAAAAGGATTCGTGCCAGGCAACGGAATCGGCCCTCTCGGGCGCAACGGCACATCCCAGCCGCTCGGCACGGGCTGTCCATTGGCGCCCGCGGCCGTCGCGCCGGGACGCGCGAGCGGCGCGTTCTGCGCAATCAGCGCACGCTGGAAATACTGCGCGGCCAGGCTGTTCCTGCCCTGCGCACGATACATGCGGCCCATCGCAGCGAGCGCATCCGGATTGTTCGGCGCGATGCGCAACGCCCGCTGCAACGTCGATTCGGCGAAATCGAACTTGCGAATCTGCGTCGCCGCGCCCGCCGCGTTCAGCAGCAAGCCCATGTCGGTCGGATTCTGGGCGAGCGCCAGGCGATAGGTCGCGAGGGCATTCGCGTTGTCGTTGTTCGCGGTGTACAGACGCGCGAGCGCCGCCAGAATGTCCGGATCGTTCGGCCGCGCGGCAAGCCATGGCGACAGCACGTCATACGCGCTCGCCAGGTCGTTCGCCTGACGCAGCGCGTCCGTGCGCCGCACGACGATCGCCACGTTGATCTTCTCGAAGTCGCTGCGCTGCTGCCCTGTCAATTGCATCGACGCGAGCCGCCGCATCACCTCGCCCAGTTCGATGTCCTGGCCCGCGTTCAGCAGAATGCCCGCGTCGGTGAGCAGCAGCCCTGGATCGTTCGGCGAACGCGCCACGGCGCTGCGCACCATCATCAGCGCACGCGGCGTATCGCCCGTATTCACATAGGCCGACGCGATCGCGCCGATGAGTTCGGCATTCGTGCCCGCGATGGGCTCCGCGTTCTGCAGCAAGCCGCGCGCCTGCGCGACGCGCCCGCTCTTCGCCAGCGCCACGGCTTCGTCGCACTGCTGATGAACCCACAGCCGATGCTGCAGCACCGCCATTGCGTCGGTGCGTTTGTTGAGCGGAATGCGTTCGAGTTGCGACAGTCCATAGCGCCAGTCCTGCATGTCGGCCGCGAGCAGCGCGCTGGCATAGAATGCATCGGGCATGTCCGGATGCAACGCGATCAAGCCATCCATGATGCTTTTCGCATTCGCATACGCGCCCTGCTTCGCGTAGATGCGGGCGAGGTCGAGCCTCAGCCACGGATCGTCGGGATTGCTCAGCAGCGCGTCCTCGAACAGGCTGCGCGCATTGCCCAGATCGCCGCGCGCTTCGGCGGCACGCGCCTGCGCCGCTTGCGCCTCGCCGCGCAGACGGTCCGCGCCGCCCACTTTCTTGCGCTGCTCATCCGTCAACTGGTTCGCGAAGCTGAGCGCTTCGTCGCCGCGCCCCTGTGCGGCAAGCGCGCCGACGAGGCCGCGTATCGCATCGGGGTTATCTGCCTGGCGGCGCAACGCCATCCGGAACGCCGCTTCCGCGCCGCGCGGGTCGCCGCTTTGCATCAGCAGATCGCCCAGCGCGGTTTGCGCCGTGACATCGCCGGGACTCACGGCAATCGCTTTCTCGAACGACGCCTTCGCTTGCGCGAGATTGCCGTTGCTCTGCTCGCCAAGGCCCTCGCTGGTGTACATCCAGTACGTCGCGCTATTGAGCGCCTCGCGCCAGCGCGCCGCGCCGCCCGCCTGCGATGCGCGCAGCAGATAGTCGCGGGCCTGCGCGAACTGCTCCTGCTTGAGCAACGCGACACCCATGCCGCCGAGCGCGTCGCCGTCGTTCGGCGCACCGGCGAGCACCGACGTGAAGCGCGCCTTCGCCGTCACGAGGTCGCCGCGATCGAGCGCCGTGAAGCCTTCGGCGATGGTGCGGCCGCGCGCGTCGGCGCCCGCGTTCTGCTGCGCGCGCTCGCTTGCGCGCCGGTCCTGTTCCGCAATCGAATCGGCACGCGCCTTGACGGCGGCATCGTCGGGAACAGTGGACAGATACGCCTGAAAAAGCGGCGCATCGGAGGCACGCACGCCGAGCCACAACAGCGCCTGGCGCCAGGCCGCCTTCGCCTGCGCGCCGACAACGGAATCCTTCGATAACTGCGCAAGCTGCCCGATACCCTCGCGCCGATTCGCTTCGCGATACGTCAGATGCTGTGCATAGGCGAGCGCGAAGCGCGGATCGTCGGGATGTTCGCGCGCCAGTTGCTCCAGCCCGCGGCGTGCCTCTTCCCAGCCTTGCGGCGACGAACCGAGCGTCTGGTAATACTCCAGTGCGAGCTGCGGATTGGTCGGCTTCGTGCCGAGCGCCTGCCGGTAGGCCTGCGCCGCCGACGCCTGCTGCCCGGCCTGCGCGAGACGCCGCGCGTCGTTGACGGCCTGGTCCGTGGGACTCGACTGCCCGAGACGCCGCGCGAGTTCGTCGATGTCCGGATAGTTCGGCGCGGCCTGGCGCAGGCGCGCCAGATACTGCTGCGCACCCGCGCCGTCCTTGCGGTCAGCCATCACGATACCCATGCCGTACAGTGCGTCGGCCTGCTTCGGATCGATGCGCAAGACCTTGAGCCACGCCTGCTCGGCGAGGTCGCCGCGCTTGTGCGACTGCCAGTACTTGCCCTGATCGATCAGGACGTTCATCGGATCGTTCGTCTGCGCCTGCGCGAATGCCGACGCCGCCGCGCCCGCGCCGAGCGTGAGCGCGACGCCGATTACGAGCGCGCGTTGGCGGATTGGCATGTGTTCTCCCAACGCGGCACGAGACGGCCGTTTTCATCGAAGCGGTAGCGGCCGTCTGCCGACCCTGTACCGAAGAGCATCAACACCTCGTCGTAATAGACAGGCTGGTTTTGCGTGGCCTGGCCTGCGCCTGGTGCAGGCGCGGGTGTCGGCGTGGCGAGCGCGGCCAGATGCGTTTGCGCGAGCCCCGCTGCGCGCGTGTCGCCGAACGCGCGGAAATACGGCAACAGCGCGCCCCAGAAACCGATCGGGCCTTCCCCCGTCGCGTTGCCCGTGGTCGTCGCGATTTTCTCGGGCGGCACGCCCGTCTGCGCGATCCGGTCGCGCATGCCGTGCAATGCAGCGAGCCACGGCCTGGCGAGCGGATCGGCGGGCGCGGTCAAACCCGCCCACAGATAGACGCGAATCGCATCGTAGCTGCCCACATCGCCCTTTTGCGGATCGACGATGAATTGCCCGTCACGATAAGCGGCCCAGTCCGGCGCGAAGCCGAGCGGCGCGGTGGTCTTGACGAGCTTGAAAGCATTGTCCGCGACGCGCGCCCACGGACCGTTGGGCGACTGCGCGGCGAGCGCGCGCAGCAGCGGCAACGGCAGGTAGCCTGGATTCAGGCGCGTCGTGTTGCCGTTGCGGAAACCTTGCGGACCGGGCAGCAGCATCGGACCGAGCCCGCGCAGATCGGCGACTTCCTGCCTCTCGATCTGCGTGACGAGCGCATACGCGAGCTTCGTATACGCCGGCTCATGCCACAGACGGCCCGCCTCGAACAGATCGTAGGCGATCCACAGGTCCGAGTCCGCCGCCGAGTTCGGGTCGAGCACGCCGTACGAGCCATCCGGTTTCTTGCCCCATTGCCATGCAGGCAGCTTCACGTCGTCGCCGTCGAAACGTCCCGCCGACAGGTTCGCGCGCGTCCAGCGCAGCACACGCTCGAAGGTCGCGCGGTCGTTCGCGACGAGCGCGAAGAACATGCCGTACGACTGGCCCTCCGACGTGGTCTGCAGCGTGGGCGTGGAGAAATCGACGACGCGCCCGTCCTGCTGCACGAAACGCGACACGAACGCGCGATACGCTGACCAGTCGTCGCACGCCGCGGCGTGCGCCTCGCCCAACATGCCGACCATGACGCCCGCGCACGCGAGCGCGGCGCGCAACGGGCGTGAGAAAAACGATGCCCTCATGTCAATCCTTCAGCCGGCGCGCAGCGACCGCGCGCAACAGCCGGTAGAACACGGCCGCGATGATCAGCGCCGCGATCAGCCCGGCGAGCAGCAACAGCAGCGGATGCACGGACAACGCCCAGCGCATGTACTCGATGGGCGACAGATGGCCGACGTAATACACGTCGCCGTTCGACACGACTTCGAGCGTCCTGCCGCGCACCACGGTCAAGCCGCCCTGGATCGACTGGACGAGATCGGCGTCGAGCAGCGCGTTGGTCAGATCGGTGTCGGACTGGCCGGGCGCCGAGATCAGCGCGACCACGCTGCGGCCTTTTTCCAGCGGCGACTGGAAGCCGGTGATGATCGCATCGCCCGACGAGCTCACCAGCGACAGATCCGCGCGCCCCGCGGTGCGCACGCCGCCGCGATCGCCGTGCCACCAGTTAGCGATGCGGAACGACACGTTCGAGAACTGCATGCGGCGCGAGTCGTCGGCGGCGGAGAACGGCATGTTCGCTTCCCAGCTGGTCAGCAACGGCTGCTGGCCGGGCGCGCCGATCACGAGCAGGTCCTTGTCGGCGAGACGCTGCACGTCGGCGGACGTCGCGACGGTCACGGCCGTGACGGGATACGCCGTCGACGCGCCCATGCGGCCCATCACCGTCAGATACAGGCTGTAGTCGCTCGGGTTCGCGTTGACGGGCAGGATCACAGCCGTCTGCGACAGGTCGGCAAGCTTCGTGAACGGCCAGCCGCTGTTCGCGAACGCGGCCAGATCGGGCAGCGCCATATAGTGCGGGAACGACGACAGGTCGATGGTCGAATCGGGATCGATCTCGCCGCGCACGTTGTCGAGAACCTGCCCCTGGCATTCGCCCGTCTTCGGCATGTCGTAGTAGAAGTGGAAGCGCAATTGCGCCTGGGACGCGAGCAGATGCGGCGGAATGTAGATTTCTTTCGATGCGGGCGCCGTGTGATCGGGCAGCATCCGGTTCAGATAGCGGCCGAGATCGAGCATCGACGACGACTGCGCGGGAATCCGCAGCGCCTGCACGAAGTTGTTGTTGACGCTGATGTTGAGCGTCGAGCGGTCCGGCGCGGGGCGCACGGTGAAGCGATAGCGCAGGTCGATGGGCACGCCCTTCGTGCGCCACGTGAACAGATCGGGCGCAATGCGCAGATCCACGCGCACGACGTCGCCGTTATAGCCGCGCACGGACAGGTCCTTCGGCACGGCCAGTTCGCCGAAGCGCACGGGGCGATCGGTCGGCAGCCAGCCGGGCGCGTCGTACGGCTGACGCGCGCGCGGCGCGTCGACATGCGTGATGGTCTGCACGGTGCCCGACAGGGCCGCCTCGCCGAGCGACAGCGCGTTAGCGGCGATCTTCAGCTCGCGCGCGTCGCGGCCCAGCACGAGCAGCAGCTTGCCGTGCGCGGGCGCTTCGCGATCGACGACCGCGAGCATCGGGCCGTTGATGGTGGGCAGCGTCACGCCTGCGGGCCTTTCGTCGTTGGTCGCGAACACGACCGCGTTACCCGCCAGCGGCGCGTTGTCGAGTTGCGCGGGAAACAGCGCGCCGCGATAGCCGGCCAGCGAGCCGAACCACGACGCGACCGCGCCCGCCGCTTCGAGCGCTTGCGGCGAAGGTCTGGCGGAGAACACGAACGGCAGTTCGAGGCGGCGGATGTCGCGCCGGTCGAAGAAAGGCAGCGGCAGCGCGCCGAGATCAGGCTTGGCTGCGAGCGACGCGAAGGTGAGATCGAGCGTGCTTGCGTTGCTGACGGTCGCCCATAGCGCGCTGCTCGCCGGGTCTTCACAGCCCTGCGTGTAGTGGCCGATCAGCTGGACGTTCAGGTGATTGAACTCGGTGATCAGCCGCGGTTCGAGCGGAATGTCGCGCGCGAGCAGCGTGCCCGCCTGCTCGCGCGGCAGCGGCAGGGTCGCGGCGACTTCGCCGTTCACGAGCACTTTGAGATGCGACAGGTTCGAGAGCAGCGACGGCGAATAGCTATAGATCAGATGCAGGTTCGCGCCTGTCACGACCTCATCGGCGCGTACCGAGAACGGCACGCCGTTCTGGCCGTCGACGCCGCGCAGTTGCAGCGGATCGAGCGCGCCGAGTTGGGCGAACGTGAAGGTCTGACGGCGTCCGCCCGATACGGCCGTGCCGTTGTCGGCCGTGGTCGGCATCGTGTCGCGGCCGCCGCGCACGACGGCAAAGGGTTGCGGCGCCGGCTCGGCGAACGCGGGCTGCAGCCCGGCGCGCGAATCGACGGGCTTCGCCGAGGGCAGCGGCGGCAAGCCGTTGCTGGCGGGCGCGGACGGCACGAGCGGCGTCGTGGCGGGCGTCGTTCCCGGCTTCGCCGCCAGTTCGGCGCGCGTGGCGGGAATCGCGCCCGGTGAGGCGGACGGCGCTGCATCGGATGCGGCCTGCACAGTGGGCACGGTAGTCACGAACAGCAGCGCGAACAGCGTCGCGGCCAGCGTCGCGCGCAGCGGCAAGCGCAAGCCGTTGCGCGTCAGCGAACGCGCGGCTCGACGCAAACCCGCCCTCTTCGCCGCTGAACAGGCGTCGTCGTATCGCAAGATCCCCATACTTATTTTCCGTTCTTCGTGTCGTTTGCTGCCGTCTTGCGTCTGCCGCTCCATGTGCGCAGGTCGGCGTACAGATGTTCGAACAGCCCGCCGATACCGCCCACGCCAACCCGCATCACATGCGACAGGCTCCTGAGCGGCGTATCGACTTCGCGCCCTTCCGCCCAGCCGGTCCAGGCGTCGGCGCGCGCGAACGTGCTCTGCACGAAGTCGAGTTCCTGCTCGCGCGTCATCGGCGCGAACTTCAGGCCGACGCGGCCCGGCACCGAGTAGGTGACGTCGGCGGGAAACACGAACTCTTCGTGGCCGCGAAACAGCGACACCACCACGCTCTCGTGCAACGGCACCTGGATCGCGGCAGGCAGTTGCAGCGCGACGCCGCCTTCCGCGTAATCGACGGTTTCGCACACCAGCGTGCGGCCCGTCGAGAAGCGCAGCGACGCCGGAATGCGCATCGCCACGCGATGCGTCGAGCGCACCTGGCGCTGCTCGCGCGCCGCCGCGACGCTCGCGCCGAGGATCAGCATGTTGTAGCCCGTCCATGCCAGGTTCAGCACCGTCGTCTGCACTTCGCTGTGCGAACTGGCGTTGAGCGCGATATGCACGCAGCCGGTGATGAAACCGAGCAGGTTCAGCGCCAGCAGAATCAGATACGGGCGTGAGATGCCCCAGTCGAAGTATTGCTCGTCGATGCGCCCGCCCTTCGCCGTCACGTTGAACTTGCCGAGCTTCGGGTTGATCAGCGCGAGCAGCGTCGGCGCCGTGATGTACGACGCGAGCACCGATTCATAGACTTCGGACCAGAACGAATGGCGAAACTTCTGCTGCATCCGCGAGTTCGTGATGTTCGCGTGGAACATGTGCGGCAACGCGAAGATCGCGATCGTGCCCGCCGCCGCCTGGATGATGTGCGCGTTGAAGAACAGGAACGACAGCGGCGCGGTGAGGAACACCAGACGCGGAATGCCGTAGAAGAAGTGCATCATCGCGTTCAGATAGCACAGCCGCTGGCCGAACGACAGGCCGCGCCCCGTGAGCGGATTGTCGATGCGGAAAATCTGCGTCATGCCGCGCGCCCAGCGGATGCGCTGGCCGATGTGGCCGCCCAGGCTTTCCGTCGCCAGGCCCGCGGCCTGCGGGATCGACAGGTACGCGGTCGTGTAGCCCTTGCGGTGCAGCTTGAGCGCCGTGTGCGCGTCCTCCGTCACGGTCTCGACGGCGATGCCGCCGATTTCCTCGACCATCGTGCGGCGCAGGAGCGCGCACGAGCCGCAGAAGAACGTCGCGTTCCACAGGTCGTTGCCGTCCTGCACGAGACCGTAGAACAGCTCGCCTTCGTTCGGCACCTTGCGGAACGTGCCGAGGTTTTTTTCGAACGGATCGGCGGAGAAGAAATGGTGCGGCGTCTGCAGCATCGACAGCTTCCTGTCGCGCAGGAACCAGCCGAGGCCCACTTGCAGGAAGGAGCGCGTCGGAATGTGATCGCAGTCGAAGATCGCGAAGTATTCGCCGTCGGTGATCTTCAGCGCCTCGTTGATGTTGCCCGCCTTCGCGTGGCGGTTGTGCGAGCGGATCGTCCACGCCACGCCCACTTCCTCGCAGAACGCCTTGAACTCGGGGCGGCGGCCGTCGTCGAGCACGTGAATGGACAGCTTGTCTTTCGGATAGTCGAGCGCGATCGCCGCGTAGACGGTCGGCTTCACCACCGACAACGGCTCGTTGTAAGTGGGAATGAAAATATCGACGGTCGGCCAGGCGCTGCGGTCCAGAGGCAGCGGCATGGGCTTGCGCCTGAGCGGCCACGCGGTCTGGAAGTATCCGAGCATCAGCACGAGCGCCGCATACACTTCCGCCGACACCAGCAGCAAACCCCATACGGCGTCGAGCGGCCGTTCCCAGTAGGTCGTCTCCGTCAGACGCCAGTACATGTAGCGGCCCGTCGCGATCACCGACAGCATGATCATCACGAGCGTCGCATAGTGCCCTTGCGCGCGGCGAAACAGCAGCGCGCAGACAAAGCAGCAGATCGCAAACGTGAGCTGCTCGCCGAACGCGAGCGGCACCGTGAACACGAAGAACAGCGCCGCCAGCGCGAACAGTACGAGCAGGATCGTGACGGGCTTGCTGCCCAGAATGCGTCCGTCGATCAGATGCGAAGCGAGGCGATCGAAACGCGAGCGGCGCGGCGCCGCGTTGTCGGCGGCGTCGAGAATGTCTTCGGGGGCGGTGCTCATGCAGCGTTCCTCGGCAGCCGGGCCTGACCGTTCAGGCGCGTGCCCAGCCAGTCGCCGCAGGCGCGCAGGTCGGCGGCCGCCTGGCTGTGCGGATCGTAGTGGATCACGGTCGTGTCGTACGCCAGCGATTCGCTCACGCCCTGGTCGAGATGGATCACGCCGGGGAACAGATGGTCGTCGAGCGCATCGCGCAACACCTTGACGACGTCTTTCGTCAGACTGCGGCTCTGGTCGACCTGGTTGATCACGTAGCCGTAGCCGAGGAAGTCCTGACGCGGCAACGCGTAGGTCTGGATCAGACGCTCCATCTGCGGAATCGCCGCATAGGAAGCGGCATCGGCGATCACGACGTTCAGCACGAAGTCCGCAGCCAGCAGCGCGGCGCGCGTGTAGGCCGTCGCGCCCGGGGGCGTGTCGATCAGCACGATGTCGTCGGCGTCGAGCGCGAGCGCTTCGAGCGATGCGCGGATCAGATACGGATCGGCGTCGAGTTGCGCTTCGAACACGCGCCGGTCGTCTTCGTTCAGCGCGCCATGCGGCAGCGCCGTAATGCCGTCGATGCCGTCGAACATCACCGTGCGCCACGATGCGCCCGCGAGCGTCGCGCGGGAGACGCCGTCGTAATTGTCGATGGGAATGCCGAAGTGCAGACGCAGCGCGTTTTGCGGATCGAAATCGACGGCAATCACACGGCGTCCGTTCGAGCCCAGCACCGAGGCGAGATTCGCGGCGAGCGTCGTCTTGCCGACACCGCCTTTAGCCGAAACAACCGAAACGACTCTCATGCGTCACCATCCGCCTTGAAGCGCGCTCTGAAGGTGTCGCGCAACGAACGACCAGGCGCCGCCGATCCATGCGACAGGCGGGCGAAGAGCGATGACAGGTCTTTCGACGGCGCATTGGCGGGTGTCGCCGGCTGGGATGCATTCGTGCCGCCGAACAGCCCCGAGAGGATCGAACCGCCCTGCGGTTGCGAGGTGGCCGGCGGCCTGGCGCGCGCCGGTTCCAGCGGGGGATTTTCAAATGGGGCACGAGCAAACGTTTGATGGCGCACGAAAAAAGGGGCGGCCTGGACGGGTTGTGCTTCACGCCGTGGCGCGGCATCGGGCGACGCCGGTTTCGTCGACGGCGCGGCGTCGACGGTGGGTGCAGGCGGGACGGCTGCGTGCGCCTGAGCAGCGGGCACAGCCGACGTGCCTGGCGCGTTGGCGGCGGCATTGCCGCGGTCCACGGCAGCGGCGACGGAGGGCGGCGCGCTGAAGCGGTTCGCGCCCATTTGCGCGGGAGCGACGGGCGGGGGCATCGACGCGTGGCGATGGCCGCGCGCGAACAGCGGCGGGCGCGCCGGTCCGGTGGATTCGGAGCGGGCGGCCGCGGCGGCCGGTTGCGCCGCGGTTGCGGGCGACGCCTGAGCGGCCGGCTCGACGCGTGCCGCCGGCGACACGGGACGGCCCGCGTCCGGCACGGGCGTGGTGTGCGCGATGTCGAGCGCGTTCAGCAACGGCCAGCGCAGCGCGGCATGCTTCGCGTCGTCGTCCCGCGTCACCTCCTGATATTGCCCGGCGTCGCCGCCGAAGCGCCGGAACAGATTACCGACGTCGTCTGAAACGCTCATGATGTTTCCTGTGCTTGTCCTGCGCATCCCTGTACTGCGACAGCGTTAGCTGCCCACCCACTGTTTCACTATATGGTTAACGTCGTCGTTGGACTCAAGTTTAGTCAGGGCGCTTTCAACAGTCTGAATTCGCATGTGTGCGCGTTGACGCCTTGATATTCCTGCAGTGCCAGCGAGCCCGCGCCCAGTTCGCGCAGCCAGTGCTGATACGCGCCTTCGAGAAATGCGGAAACCCACGGCGCGGCCCGTTCGCCGAATGCGGCAAGCGGCGCGCAGGAATGTTCGATGGACAGATAGTCGTCGCGTTCGGCAAGGCGGACGAAGCCCCAGTCGAGCCCGGACCATATGCTGTTGAGAAACGCCGCGAGATCGTCGAGCGTCGTGCACTCGCCCGCCGGGCGCTTTGCAGCGAAGCGCGCGCCAATGCGCGACATCAGCATGCGCAACTGTGACGTGTCGATCTGCGTCTCGAACTCTTCGGCGAGTGCGGTGAGAAAGCCGCGCCATTGCACAGAAGTCTGATGTCGCGTGTAATAGTCGAGCAAGGTTGCCGTGTGTTCGTCTTGCATGTCCGAGAGGTTGATGACGTGTGCGTAGGATTTGACGGGAAGACGCTGCTTCCACTAGCGGACACCGTCACGCAGACAGACTGCCATGTTCAGCGAATGGTCATAATGGGCGTCGCCAGCATAGCATCGTTCAGTTGCCTATAAAAAAGCAACCGGCATGGTTTCTGATGTGGAAGGCAGACGACGAAACGTTTATTTTGCGCTTGCTCTTTTGCGTCGGCTCTGGGCAGTTCATTGAATGTTTCATTCGAAATACGCATTTTCTTCCATGCCTTAGAGGCAAGTCAGCTTAAGTATCTTTCAATGCATTACTGCTTCCGGAGTTAGACGATGAAGATCAACGACGAGCGCGCCATTCAGTTTCTCGGCGAAATTCGCAAGCCGCTACTCGTGCTGCATAAGGCCATACTCGATCACGAGCGCGCCTTGTATGAGAAGGAGTTCGGACCCGTCACGCCGGCCGCGTTCCTGCAGGTGTTGATCAATGGGTCGGGCTTCCGCTGGCTCAATCCGTTGTCGGTAATGATCGCGAATGTCGACGAGATTCTCGATGATGATGAAGCAACCAGCGCCGATCGTATTGGCGCCGTTGAATCTGTGGCCGCTCTTTTCTCGGGAGATTTGCCAGGCAACCTTTTCCTGCCGCATTATCGGCAAATTTTGCAGAACAGTCCCGACATACTGCATGCGCATGGACAAATCGCACCCATATTGAAAGCGCTTGAAGCGGGTTGATTAATCGACTCGTTTGTTTCGCATTTGAGTCGACGTATGAGAAACGGAAACTCGCATAGGCTCCTGTATTGCCTCACCTTTGCATAGTCCGCTTCAAGTGCGGTGGAACGCGGAATCGGGCACGGCAGAATGATTCCGGCAGGGTTCAGATTCGCGAGGGTGAGAATCTGCGGGAGCGCACGCTACGCCGCAGCACACCCGTACTCTTATCGACTCAAAAACGAACCACGCTCGCACGACTATCGAACGGAGTGGAACACGCATGACACACTGGACGCTCGATCAGCAGTTCACGTATCGCGATCAAACCGTTCGTTATCGGGTCTTCGGCGATGGTCCGCCCATCGTGCTGATACACGGCACGCCGTTTTCGTCATGGGTATGGCACCGGATCGCGCCGCATCTCGCCCATGACCGCAAGGTTCATGTGTACGATCTGCTCGGCTATGGGCAATCGGAGAAGCGCGAAGGCGGGGATGTGTCGCTCGGCGTGCAGAACGGCTTGCTTGCTGCACTGCTCGAACACTGGGGACTCGCTGCGCCCGATGTCGTCGCACATGACTTCGGCGGGGCGACGGCACTGCGCGCGCACCTGATCGACGGTTGCGACTACAAAAGCCTTACGCTGATCGATCCCGTCGCGGTCGCGCCATGGGGCTCGCCGTTCGTGCGGCATGTGCGCGAACATGCGGCGGCTTTTGCCGGGGTACCCGCGTATATCCATGAAGCCGTCGTCAAAGCGTACCTGCGCGGCGCGGTCACAAGGACCCTCACTGACGAAGAGCTTGCGCCCTATGCCATGCCGTGGCTAGGCGACGTGGGACAACCGGCGTTCTATCGACAGATCGCGCAAATGGACCAGCGCTACACCGATGAGGTCGAAGCGCGCTATCCGCAGATACGCTGCCGCACGCAGATTCTATGGGGCGAAGAGGATCAGTGGATTCCCATCGAACGCGGGCGGCATCTGGCCAGCGTCATTCCGCACGCGCGTCTTCAGCCGGTGCAGAATGCCGGGCATCTGATGCAGGAAGACGCGCCGGAAGCGATCGTCGCCGCTGTGTTGCGGTGGATAGACCGAGCGTCAGCGGGTTAGGCCGACGCGAGCCTTATCCGCGTTGATGCGGCAGGAACGGCATCGGATCGATGGGCTTGCCGTCGCGGCGCAGTTCGAACAGCACGGACACGCGCGAATTGTTCTCGCTGCCCATCTCGGCGATCTGCTGACCCTTGCGCACGATGTCACCCGTCTTCACGAGCAGCTTGCGGTTATGCGCGTAGGCCGTCAGGAAATCCTTGTTGTGCTGCACGATGATGAGACTGCCGTACTCGTTGAGCCCCATGCCGGCGTACATGACCTTGCCGTCGGCCGCGGCGCGGATCGGGTCGCCCGGCTTGCCGCCGATTTCGATGCCGCGTGTCTCGCCAGCCTGAAAGCCTTCGACCACATTACCTTGCGCCGGCCAGATCAGCGCCACGCCCTTCGCGTGACGCGCCAGTTCGGCGTTGACTTCACGGGCGTCGGCGGCGCTCGGCGCGGGGGCACCTGCGGCGGGCGCCGATGCCGTCGCGCTCGAACTGCCGCTCGTGTTGCCGGCCGCTGCGTTGCCCACCGTGGCGCTCGACGCACCGTTCGAAGCCGCTGCGGCGCTATTTGCGCCGGGCGGTGTCGCGCCCTGCGCCGCAGCCGGACCCACAGGAGCAGCCGGAGCAGCGACCATCTTCACCGCATCCGGCGACGATACCTTCAGCGCCTGCCCGATATGCAAGCGAGACGACGGCTTCAGATGATTCCACGCGAGGACTTGTTTGACAGTCACGTTATGGCTGCGCGCGATGCGCGCCAGCGAATCGCCGCGACGCACCTTATAGACGACGGGCGGAACCGGCTGCGCCACCAACTGGGGCGCAGGCGCTGCAGGCGCCGGATCGGCTGCCGTCTGCGCGACCGATACCGCGTCGTTCTTGTTCGCGTCCTGATCGCCGACGTGCGCGCAGGCGCCCAACATCAAGGCGAGCGTGAAGCTCGCGAAACTGGCCCAGGTCCTGTCGAATCCATTCTTCGACATATGCTCTCCCGCATGATTCGTTCAATGACCGAAGGCGCGCGGCTCGCCCAATCAGCGGATGTCGAAAGACACCCACGGAGGCGTGCAGCATGCCGCCTCGTTGCGGCCTCAACCGTCCGGCGCCATGCCGGGGCCATTCCGTCATCCTGCTGGGAGCCGCGTCACATCTGATGCGATCTTCCGCTAAAGGGGTCGGAATAGCCTTCTTAATCAAAGCCGCATTGTAAAGTGCAGCCACCGGAAAACGCGGCGCGCGAACACTCTGATACAAAATGTTTAATCGCGGTAATTTTCGGTGGTTGGCGGGTAGATCCCTACCCTATCGACTGTCTTTTAAACCACGCGTCATAAAACCGCTCTATCTCATATCGGCACGACGCGCGTGAAACTTGAGACACACCCGTCGAGGCAGTCAACACGGAGAGATCAATGGCCGGCATCAGCGAATCGAAAACGATCAGCGTGGCGATCGCGCGTGACTGGCGGGAGGTCTACGCGTTCATGGAGCATCCACTGTCATTCGCGCAGTGGGCGTCGGGGCTGGGCAAGCCATTGCGCGGCAAAGGCGCCCAATGGACATTCGAAAGCGCGGACGGCAAGCCCGTCGATGTGCGCTTCACGCCGCGCAATCCATATGGCGTGCTCGATCACTATGTGAGCACCGGACAGGGCGACGAGATCTATATACCGATGCGCGTGATTGCGAATCGCGAAGGCTGCGAAGTGTTGTTTACGCTGTTCCGGACAGCAGGCATGAGCGACGCGCAATTCGCCGCGGACGCGCAGTGGGTTGGACGCGATCTCGCTGAACTGAAGCGCTTTCTCGAGCAGCAATAGAGTCCGCTGGACTCACGCGCGCACGATCGTCACGCCGAGCGCTTCGAATGGCGCGGTGGTCGACGCGGACGCGCCCTTCTCGACGATGATCGTGCTCGCTGCGTCGATGCCCGCAATCATGTATGCCGACGCGGCATTCAACTTCTCCGACGACGCGAGCACGACTGTCTCTGCCGCGCGCGCCACCAGCGCGCGCTTCACGTAAGCCTCTTCGAGATCCCCTGTGCTCAACCCTGCCTCGGGATGAACGCCCGTTACACCCATGAAATAGAGATCGGCGCGAATGTGGCCGAGCGCTTCGATCGCGGCCGCGCCGACTGTCACCATCGAATGACGGAACAGCCGCCCGCCGATGATCACAACCTCCAGCGCCTCGTGCGCCGCGAGTTCCACCGCGACGCTCGGACTGTGCGTCACGATCGTCGCGCGCAGGTCGGCGGGGAGATGGCGCGCCAGCTGGACAGCAGTCGTACCGCCGTCGATGAAGGCGATCTGGCCCGGCGCGATCATCCGCGCGGCGGCCCGGCCGATCGCCGCCTTCGCTTCCGAGCCGATCGCCTGGCGCCCGGCGAGATTCGCCACCGCCGGCGATGAAGGCAATGCGCCGCCGTGCACGCGCTGCAGCTTGCCCTCTGCGGCAAGCTCGCGCAGGTCGCGGCGCACCGTGTCTTCGGAGACGCCGAATGCCTCGCTCAGCGGTTTGGCCAGCACCTGGCCGTCGCGCTGGAGCGCATCGAGAATCAGCTTCTTACGTTGGGAAGTCAGCATTTGTCTGTTGGTGCCGTTTTTCCGGACTGCACGAATTTTCTTGATTTTGCATGAACCTGCACGATACCATGGTTCCGTTCGGGACAAGGAGGATTCATGGACAAAACGGCCGACCGCGTGCGTATCGTCGATGTGCAGGTGCTGTCCGACGACTGGTACGTCCTGAAGAAGACCGTGTTCGACTACCGGCGGGCAGATGGCAGTTGGCAACGGCAGAGCCGCGAGACATACGATCGCGGCAACGGTGCGACGCTGCTGCTCTACGACCCACGCCGACGGACCGTCGTGCTGACGCGGCAGTTCCGCTTGCCTGCGTTCGTCAATGGACACGAAGGGATGTTGATCGAAACGCCCGCCGGATTACTCGAAGAGGCATCGCCGGAAGAAAGGATTCGCGCTGAAGTCGAAGAGGAAACCGGCTATCGCGTGGCATGCGTGCGCAAGGTGTTCGAAGCGTTCATGAGTCCGGGCTCGGTGACCGAGAAGCTCTACTTCTTCGTCGCCGAATACGATGCCGATGCGCGCATCAGCCGTGGCGGAGGAATCGCCGATGAAGGCGAAGATATCGAAGTACTCGAACTGCCCTTCGACGATGCATTAGCAATGATCGCGAAAGGCGACATAGTGGACGGCAAGACCATCATGTTGTTGCAGTACGCGGCGCTTCATCTGTTTGTGAATGAAGGCACAGCGGCGCACGAAATGCGCGAATAAAAAAACCCGTCGGGCTTCTGATGAGGCGCGACGGGAAATGCATGGAAATCTCACGACACGAATGTCGCTTGCTACATCGCGCGATCAGAACTTGTGGCGAATCGCTGCGCGGAACGCGAGCTGGTTCGATGTCGACGATGGAGCCTGTGTTCCGAGAATGAACGCGTTGTCCATGATCGAATTCGTCTTGTCGCCTGCGACCTTCTGGTACACACCTTGAACGTAGAAGTCCGTGCGTTTGGAGATGTTGTAGTCCGCCATCAGGCCCACCGTGTGAACCTTGGGCTTTGCGCTGCCCGTCGACGAATCGTAGTTCTCCAGCGTGTACACGTATTCGCCGCCGACATAGAACGCGGGCGTCAATTGATACTTCGCGTTCAGTTCGAAGTTCTGGAACCTCAGGCGGTTGAGCGTCGAGCCTGCCGCGACGATCGCGCCCGGCGTGCCGAGATAGCCGTTGCCCGTCGGGTTGTTGTAGGTCGAGTTCGTATAAGCAAAGCCGACCGTCGCCGAGCCGAACGTGTAGTTGACCCCTGCGGCGAATACACGCATGCGCTGGGCGAGGAAGCTGGCGTCGTTGGTTGCGATCGCGCCGCTTGACGTTGCGCCCGTGTTGTTCGCCTGCAAGTAAGCGGCGGCGAGCAACAGGCTGCCCGTTGCATATTGTGCACCGAAGCTGTATTGACGGTTGTTGGCAAAGTTCGTGTCGTTGCTGAAGCTGTACGTGCCACCGAACTGGAAGCCGGCGATGTCAGGACTCGCGTACTTGACCGTGTTGTTGACGCGGAACGAGTTGTCCGTGTTGTCGTTATCGAACGGGTGCGAGAACAGATAGCCAGACCAGTTGCCGTTCGACGTCGTTTGCGCGAGGTAATCGACGACGGAATCGTATTGACGGCCCAGCGTGACCGTACCGAACCGGTCGTTCGACACACCAACGTACGCCTGACGGCCGAACATGCGGCCGCCCTGCCCCAAACGGCCGCTATTCACGTCGAAACCGTTTTCCAACTGGAAGATCGCCTTGTTGCCAGCGCCCAGATCTTCCGCCCCTTTCAGGCCCCAACGGCTGCCTTGCGCATAGCCGCTTTGCAATTCGACGACGCTGTGGCCGCCGACGCTATTTGTATAGTTGATACCTTCATCGATCACGCCATATAGCGTGACGCTGCTCTGTGCGAACACGGGAGCTGTGAAGGCGGCTGTAGCAGCCAGCGCGATGACCTGTTTCTTCATTAGACGATCTCCGATTTTGGTAGATATGGTGGCTGGTGCGTTTTGTGTTTTTAACACTTTTGTTCGGCATGCTTAATATTCGTTCAGCTTTGTTGCCGATTTGTTTGCACGCGCTTCCTGGTACAGGTGCGTGCAACGGACGTGATGCTGCCCGAGCGCAACCATGTAGTCCAGTTGTACTACGGACCGGGACGAAATTCGTTGTGAAATGCCCACGAATGGTGCATCAATTCGTGGGATTGAATTGGTCCGTAGGGGAAGTTCGAGATCTCGTCGCGTATTTTCGCTAAAGCTCTCCCGCACGAAACTTCTACACTGTGAATCGGAATCGTCCGATAGGACTTGCGGAAAGGGATTCGTATTCTCTGCGCCTCTATGTGGCGCGCGCTTAAGCTAACGACAGAGCTTTGGACCCGACCGTTCGTCTCAACGCTCAATCATGCTTCGCGCCAAGGCTCACCGATACGCGGCCGGGAGGCATTGATGAAAACGACTTACCACGATGTTTCGCGTAGTCCGAACCGCACACTTTCAAATCACACTGCGAGCCCTGGTACTCACGTTATCGGGATCTTCGTCTTCGACGGGTTTTCGCTGTTGCCGGCAGTGGAAGTTGTCGACGTATTCGACAAGGCGAATCAGGTTCTGGCTGCTGGGCATGATGACGCGCCTCGCTATAGGACCGTTTTTGTTTCGAGCGACGGTGGTTGTGTGTCCAGTTCCGCGCGTATCGATGTGTTGACACAATCAGTCGAGCTGTTTCGGTCCGGTCGGGCGGTATTTGTCGCGGGCGGAGAAATGGCGGTGGACGTTACAAGAGATGTGAAGATCAGTGGATGGCTTCGCGGCACGACGTCACACGTTGATGAGGTTTTCGTTATTGGAAACGGCGATGCTTCGTTGGATGTCGTCGCGTCTAGCCAAATTCAAAATCCACGGGTTCGGACGGATGCTGGTGGCCTCCAACCAGGCGGCCCCACGGGCAACAACACGTCAGATCATGCATCGCGGTCAGCAGTGCGGCACGCGCTTGGATTGATCAGGCAGGACTTTGGTTTGTCCGTGTTGCGACGCGTGCTTGAACATCTTCCTGATACTGGATTGGCTGAATTCAATGCCATCGCTGCCAACGGTGCCAAGTCGATCACGGAGAAGATCCACGAGAGCGCGCGGTGGATCACGCGCAACTGCAATAGGCCAATTTCGATTACGGTCGCCGCGCAGATGGCAGGGATGAGCGACCGCTCGTATTTGCGGCATTTTCGAGCGGAAATGGGGGTGAAGCCGTCTGAGCATCTGCGACGGTCGCGCGTTGAGCTCGCTGCGGCGATGCTCATATCGAGTGACTTGCCGGTCGACAAGATCGCGCGGCGCTGTGGGCTGACCAGTGGGGAGTGTCTTGCGAGACTCTTTCGGCAGGTCTGGCACATTTCGCCGACGGAGTATCGGAACGGATTTCAAGCAACTCACGCAGGAGCGTGACAATCCGTGAATCGACTAGACACGCCTTCCGGAACGCAATTGGCACATTAAAACAATGCTAACACCTATTTCCAAAGCCACCGATTTCCTATGTATTTCGACATCCGCTTATGTTTCACAAATCATCGTCTTTCACGACCACGCAACATTCACAAATGTTGATGGTCTACTGGGACTGCTCGGGCTTGTGCTCCCATTCATCACGTTTCAATTGACACGTGTCTATCGGCCATTTCGCTACGATTCGGCGTTCAATAGCGCGTTTCGGGCGCTTCTTGGCTGGTTTCTGGCCCAATTCATTTTGACTGCGCTCTCACACGGCTATCCTGGCCGGGAGATACGGGAGCAATGGCTATTGTGGTGGACGGTCATAGCCGCGTGCACGATCATCGTTGGACGTTTAGCTGTCCACGCACTGCCCTTGCTGCTTCGCTCGCGGCGATTCGCACCGCCCCGGATCGCAATCGTCGCCCCTTTCGCCGCGAACGGCGATTTGCTCGAACGCATCGCTCCACGGACGCGAAACGCCTTCGTCCCAGAGGTCATTTTCGATCCGTCCCTACCGATGGACACGATAATTGATCACATTCCAGCAGTTCGAGAACTAAATACCCTTAAGCAGATCGTTCGGACACGAAAGCTTATGGAGATCTGGATCATCAATTCGCCTTTTGAACCCATTTCTGTCGAACATCTATTCGATGAGTTCCGTGACGCATTCATCAATATCAGAGTCCTTCCCATGTCCGATGGAAATATCTCGAATGCGGCCGTAATGGGAGATTACCGTGGGGTTCCCATCCTGAACATCATGGCAGCGCCGGATCGAGGATGGGATGTCGTTCCTAAAGAATTGTTCGATCGTATATTTTCTTTTTGCGTCCTTTTATTAATCTCACCGCTTCTGATGGCGATCGCAATTTCCGTGAAATTATCGTCGCCAGGCCCTGTGTTGTTCCGACAACACCGAAAGGGTATGAACGGAGACGTCTTTTCGATCTACAAGTTTCGGACGATGTTCCATGGAGCAGACAAGCCCGGCACTGTCGTTCAGGCGCGCAAGGGCGATTCCCGGGTGACTAAAGTGGGTCGGTTTCTGCGAAGCACGAGCCTCGATGAATTACCTCAATTCTTCAACGTCCTTAAGGGTGAAATGTCAGTAGTCGGGCCGCGCCCTCATGCTGTCGAGCATGACGAGTATTACAAAGAGCTTGTTCAACACTATATGTTTCGCTACCGGATCAAGCCTGGGATCACAGGCTGGGCTCAAATCAATGGCCACCGAGGCGAAACAGCGCAACTCGAGCAGATGGAAGCCCGGGTCAGGTTCGATATGCATTACATCCAGCACTGGACGTTTTGGTTCGATATGAAAATTATTGCTTTGACTATTTTCAAAGGCTTTGTGGGGAACGGCGCCTACTAATATGTTTGTTTTCGCCCGCCATCCTCTTCCAAACCAACGTTGCAACCCATTTTTTATTTTCGCTTTTTATCTCACATCTCTTTGGCACGCTCTCAAACAGATTCCGATAACAGGCTAGATAGATGCTCCCTGACGGCGACCGGGATCCCCTACTCTGGCTCGACTGGCGTAAGGTGATACAGTACACAAATGGCGACGCAAAAGGACGTGGCCCCTGCATCTCACCTAGCTCGGATCCCACGAACCGCCAAAGTAGTTGAATGCGCCACTGAAGTCGCCTGTACGAATGGGCTCCTCGCCTCTCTTTTCGGCGATTATCCTGCCGTTGCGAATAAGCGTGAAGCGTGGGGCACCAGGTAATGATGGTGAGGTGACTTCACTGACGCCAGCCGGCAGATCATGCGTCGTATATCTGTCGCCCAGTCCGATGACGAGCGTCGCAGAGCTGGTCAGGAATAACGTTACATGGACTTGTTCGGTCAATATAGTACGGGATCGTGGTGCAGCGAAAATGCCCAAGGACGCGCCGATTCCCTTCATTTCGCTCACGCCCACCGGATGCAGACGATAGAAATAGTAGAACTTATCCTGAATGATCTTGGGCGCAGCACCGAGCTTGAACCACTCAATAAAATAGCGGCTCGCATCAAGGTATGCACGGTGACTCAGTAAAGCACCGAAGCGAGGGTCATAGACATTCGCACGGGTATTACTGCCGATCGGGGCGACATATGTTGATTCCGCCCAGTCGTTCCATGTCACTATTTGCACCCAATCCGCATTCGAGCGAATCGCAGAGAGCCATTCGGTCGCCATGCCCGCGAAACCATCGGTTTCGAACGCACGGTAGTTCGTACCGGTCGGGAGGCCTCGATAATATGGCGTGACCGATGCCATAAACAGCTTGCCTGCCGACTTCAGCGAGGTTGCCAGATTTTTAACGGACCTTGCCAGTGAATCCGGTTCGCCGGCTGCGCCGAAATAGAAATAGCCCTGCGTCGAAAGGCACCGATTCACGACTTCATTCGCGACGGCACCCGTGATTTCTGCTTCACCTGTAGACGGTGCGAAGTGAGGGACGAAATACACACCAAGCAATTCCGCTTGCTCGATCAGTGATTCGCAGCGCGCAGGATTTTTTCCTCCCAACGCATACGCCGAAACCACCGGTCGTGCGCCGACCATCAATTGCCCGGGGAGGCCAGCGGTACTTTTTACAATGTCGTCCAGCTCGTATTGAGCTTTACCATCCGCCGACACGAAAAGCTTGAAGCCGCTTCCGAGTTGCTCGGCGGCACGATACATCTTCAGCACGCGTGCGCGATAAAGCGGCTCGCTGCGATTCCAGCCGCCGCAGTTCAGGGCGAAACCATCTATGCCACGTTCCTGTGCGTCCCGGAACTCAGCAATATAGTCGTCAACGCTCGCGTTCGGGCCGCCGCGCGGCCACGCGACCATATAGTGTGCAAACACCCGCTTGCTCGTTGGCTGTAGCGCTGATACACGTGAAGCCATCCAGGCGGACGGAATACTCAAGCATCCCAAAAGTAACGTTCTACGTTTCATTTCTGCGACCTCGGGACGTGACGCTCGTCGGTGCAGGGGCCACGTATGGCGTCGTGAGCAAATGTCGCGCCGCGCGTCGACTAGATAGCAACGAAAAAATCAGCACGAGCATGCCTGTGATCACGGCACCCATCAGCGCACCGAGCACCCCGAATCCCCGCGACAGTACCGAAACTAAAAGGAGCGATGCACCTACTTCAAATGTTGAGATTCTGACGAATGATGCGCGGTCTGCGGAAAAAACGATAAGTGACAGCACGCGGCACAGGAAAATCAACGTGGCGCCGAGGAATGCGACGAACATGAAGACCAACTGCGTCGCATGGGAGCCAAGCACTGCAGTCGGAAACAGATGGACGCGGCATGCAAACCAGCTCGCCGTTGACATGAAGACCATGAGAATTACAGCGCCCGCTGCCATGACGTGGCGTTGCGGCAAAAACAGAATCGCGGACATCATCCGCATAAATCCACCGGTAAGAACAAGGGCTACGCCTTGGCCACAATTAAAGGCGAGGTTGTGCACGCTCTTCACGCCGCGATACAACGATCCCGCCCCCGGCCCGAGGATCAAATTGACGATCACTATGTCTATGTGCTTCGCCCCAGAAAAGATCGCATTCCCGTACCAACTACCTAGAATCTCTTTGCGATTCTCCCAGAAGAACGTCTGATATCCAAAAGTGCGGAAATTGAAATGTTCCGCTTCAGGGCGGAAGAATTCAGATCCGCGCGGAGGCCCGCGACGCGTCGAGTGCAGATACGCGATCAGTAACATCGCCCCATAGATGGTTTCCACAAACAACAGCAGATCTGGGAGAAATGGATCGAGAGAGCGTTTCTTGATCAGCAATACGACGATCAGCACTCGACTGACCGCGGATACCGTCGAGATCACGCAGACGGTGCCGCTGCGCCTGTAAAACCGCATAACGCCTAGCGCGTAGTGCGACAACCCATAACACATCGGCGCCAGCACCATCGGCACGCCAAGCTGCGTGCTCGCAAATACACCGTAATGCGCGAACAGCGTGCCAAAAACCGAGAACACCACCGTCGAACCCACCGCGCTGATGCAATCAAGGAAAATCAATGTGGATACGCGCGATCGCACTTTCTCGACAGTGAAGATCCGAGGCGATCCGAAATTAAAAAGGTCGATTGCGACGAAAAAGAATGCCAACAGCGCGTACGATTTACCCAGCCACACCGCGTCTAGATAACGCAGCGCAAGTGCTACCGCTACGAAATTTCCGAAGGCGGGCAATGCCGACGCGAGCATTACGTAGACTACATCTCGATTCATGTCAGCCATGCGCTTTCAGTGCCTCGCAATAGCGGCTGTAATGCGCTTGCAACTCCGTATAGCAAAACCGCCGCACCACTTCGCGCTGCCGTTGTTTCTGCTGCTCACGCCATTTCACATCCGTCAAGGCGCTCGCGATTCTTTCTGTCAACGCGCCAATGTCAGCTGGCGCCACTAGACTCTGGGGATCAAGCACCTCTGCAACGCCGCCTACGCGTGTCGCTATGACCGGAACCCCAACCGCCATGGCTTCGAGCAGCGCTCTCGGCATGCCTTCCTGTAGCGACGGCAGAACGAAGAGTTCATGTCGGCTCACAGTGCTGAGCACATCGTCCCCATTCAATGCACCCGCGAAACGCACAACATCACTAAGGCCAAGTCGCACTGCCAATTGTTGAAAATCTTTGCGTAACACACCATCGCCGACAAGCGTGAGTTCGATATTCAGCGCTCGTTCACGCAGCGCAGCCACCGCGTGTAGCAAAATCCCGTGGCCCTTGCTTTCGTTGTGCATCATTGCGACATTGACGATGCGGAATACACCCCCGTCGTCGTGCACGTTGCACGCATCGTCGCAGCGGTCAAACAACTCGGCAGGGAGATACACATCACTGAAACCGAATGATCGTGCCTGCGTTCGTGGTGGATATGCTATCTGCAACGCGCTGTCTGTTACATAGCGCACAGTCCGTCCGTACTTGGCCGCATGACGCGTAGCCCAGCAATGTACCCAGCGGGCGATACGGCGGAGTGGATGACGCGAAGCTGAATCGCTGAAATAGTCGGCCGGATCGGCAACGATCTCCGCGGAAAACGGCCTGCATCTCGCGTGACACAGCAACATCGCTAGCAGCGAAAGATTTCCCGGAAATCGCAATACCAGCAGATCCGCAGTGCGAATCACATTCCAGATACCCCACACCAGCTGCGGCAACTGTGTGATCCACGCCTTGACGCCGCGTGGATCGCCAAGATCAATGAATTGCACGCCTGTACCGGTAACGAGTTCGCCCCGTGCGTGCAGCACCGGAAACGACCGGGCCGCGATCCTCACCTTTGCGAAGCTCTCCGTGAAGCGCGCCGCAAACTTGCGATGTCCCATGTGTGGGCTATATATCTGATCGCCGACCTTCTGGAAGTTACCATCAATCAGAAGTGTTACGGACGGGCTGCTTTCGTCCTGGAGCACCTTCACGAGTTCCGCGTAACGATTCGCCGATGAGCTAGCCAACTTCTGCCAAAAAGGGGCCGGGTTACACCGGAGTTCTTCAACTGCAGAAGCAACAGCATTGGGATCGAAGCTTTCCGCATGGAACGCGTATTCAGACACGCCGAGGTCGCCATACGCAGCCTGCCCTTTTCGCTCGTATGCGATATGAATGCTTGGCAGCCCGCCAAGCACACTTTCGAGACTCCCATGCAGCCGCACGGACACGACGATCGCATCCTCGTCCCGGATTACATCGCGCAGCGCAGGCGCCGAGTCGTCGCCGAGCACGTGGTGATAGAACACGTCATCGCTATTCCCACGCCCCGCGCTCTGTAGGGCGAGGCTTGCGTCCGGCGTCAGTGCGATCAGATGCCGCAGCTTCGCAATATAGGCGTCCGCGTACGGCTTCTCACCCAAGTCGCGAAATACAAAATATACCTTGCGTCGCGCACTGGATGTGAAAGATTTTCCGGCCGCGAGTTGCAACGCATGCGGCCGCTTGCTTATTTCCAGCACGACAAGATCGCCGATCCGCACCGCATGCCGATGACTCAGTTCACGCACGCTCTTGTCGTCGCGCAGGAAGATGGTATCGACATGATGGCGCACGAGCCACTTGAGCACCCAGCCCGGCCCCGTCGAAAAAGGTCCGACGCTTTGCGGGAGATAGATCCGCACGCGGGGGCCCCATAAGGATGCGCAGACAATCTGCAATCCATGCGCAGTTAGCGTCTTGCAGCCTTCTTTCCATGTACCAGCGCGCAAATAGCCGCCGCCGACACCGAAGAATATCGCGCCGCGCCGGCGCCACGCATGCGTCATCGTTCGTATAACGAACTGACCTAGTGAAATCAGGCTGATTTTCGAATCGTCAAGATAGCCGATGAATGACGCCGGATCCAGACACACGACAGTGACGATCTGCTTGAAACCGGCCTCGCGAATAGCGCGCAAGCTCAATTTAACCAACAGCCCATCGCCACTGTTTCGCGAGCTGTACGCGTGCAACAGATAGATATCAGGCACTCTCATAGTAATTCATCAAGGACTTGAAAAACTTTTCTGCACTAAACGCCTGATCGAATACGTGGCGCGAATTCGCGCCCATGCGACGACATTCGTCAATGGACAGTGAGTTAAGTTGCTCGGCAAGGCAAGCACCCGTGAGTTGGCGCAGCATTAGACCGTTGTAACCATGAATGACCTGCTCCGGCAGCGAACTCTCGCTCGATACGACCAGCACCTTGCCAGCTCGCATAGCTTCGATCGGTACAAGCGCGAGTCCTTCCCAGCGTGACGGAACTACGATCGCATCCATCTTCCGCATCGCTCGCCCCGCCTCTTCCGGGCCAACCCACCCGTGATACGTAACGCACGGGGTTCCGTCTGGCATCGCCACGCCGCCGCGTACTGCGGTCCCGAACACGTGGACCTGCAGGTGATCCTTGAGTAGTGGCAAAGCGTCGACGAGAATGTCAAAGCCCTTTTGATAGTCGAGTCGACCGAAATAGCCAACATGTATATGCCGAGCAGAGTGTCCGACCGCCTCCGTATCGGTGTCGATTTGCTCAGCCGCCATGTCTGTCGGGATGCCCGTATATACAAGTTCGAGCTTGTCCTGCTCAATACCATACTTGTTTGCCGCACGCACTTCGTCAAACGACATGCAGAGAATCCGCGTGCAACGTCGCGCCAGCCATTTCTCAATCATCGCGAAGGCGAACGCGGTCATGCGCGAGATGTCCTTCTTCATAAAGGACCACGCGTGCGGTGTATACAGCACCTTCGCTTCACCGAACGAGCCGAGACGTACATATACGCCCGGATAGGAGCTATGACAGTGAATCACGTCCGCATGTAGCATCTTGATAGTCTTGCGTATTGCGCACGAGATACTGACGAACCTGAGTGGATTGCGACTAGACCGGTAAGGCACGACGTTAATGCCATCAACTTCGAACCTTGCCGCGTCCATGTTGTGTGGGTCGCATACAAGCACTACGTTGTGCCCGTAACTGCGCTGTTCGATCATCAGCGCTGTCACGTAACTCGAGATACCACCCACCCAAGTTTCAACTACGTGGACTATCTTCAACGCGCACCCCTGCCTTTCGATGAAAGCGGCATGATCCGCACCTTCTTTTGTCTGAGCAGCAGCGCCATTGGAAAAGCGAATAACACGATCCATCGCATTTCGTAGTAAGCAAGGACGTTCGAGTCGAACAGAAGAAACAGGAAAGGCAGTGGATACGACACAATCTTGACGGGCATCCATCGCCAGCTTGATCCGCCCCCCATCATCGTGATCTTCGCGATCATCCATGCCAGTACGATGAACGACAGAAGATAACCAAATATGCCGAAATTAACGAGAAACTCCCCCGGCATTCCAAACAGCAGTGTCGTCTCGTCGGACTGGTTGGTCTCTGTTTCTCGAACAATATCGCTCTTCTCGCGAGCGAAGGTTTCAGGCTTGTCTTTCCAGATTGCCTTCGGGACAATTGCCGCCATCCCGCCAACCAAGCTTCGGCCCATGGCTAGTGTGTAGCCAGGCTTCGACACCGAATCGAGTGCCTGTACTTGCACGTCGAAACGTGAGAGATCGCGAAACAGGAAAAAGCTAAGCGGCCCCATCGACAACTGGAGCATCCGCTGGTCTGCGAAGTTTTTCGACAAACTTCCAATCTGCGAATAGTCGATGCCAAACTTCAGTGGGAGCATTGCCAGACCACCAGCGGCGACACAAATGCCAATGATCTTCGCTGCACGACGGCTGATGCGCACAACGAACGTGTGATAGATGAGGCAGGCGAACAGCACGACAAACACAATGCCTTGTCTGTTGCCGAACACACCGGACGATAGCCATCCAAGCACGATCAGTTGGACGAATGCAACAATCCTTATCAAACGGCTGCGCCACGGCCTGAGGGTGACACACACAAAAACCCACAGTGGGGCGGTATTGGCGAACGCCTGCACGACGCCGAGCCCCTCTAAGGGATCATTTGTTGTCACCGACGTTTCGAGACGATCCGCGTAAAGCTGTACGATCTGAGCATAGCCGCCGAGCTTCAGGTAGATGAACGCGAGTGCAGCCAGAGCGAGCACCGCATATCCATATACCCAGCGACTCACGACGGCGGCGGATGGACACATGGCGGCCATCGCGGCGGACGCCCTGCACTTGCGACGCATCGCGAGAAGCCAAAAGTTCATCACCCAGATTCCGGCGATGTTCAACACAAACCACGTGATCGTCGCGGAGTTTTGTTCGGGTAAGAGCGTCAAATAGATTTCATCGCGTGCGATCAACTGGCCTGCTGGCAGCACGCAAAAATACGCAAGCGCGAACAGCCGCCATAGGCGGAGCAACTCGCTATCGGCCTTGATCCACCAGATGCTCGCGGCGACAAGCAGCAGAAGACAGACGGTCAACGTCTCGGCATCACCGTGATAGAGCGCGGCGAAGAGACACGCGATCGCGCCGCCTCCGAGAAGCAACCAAAGGAAGGGCAGAGCCCGACGCCGCTTCGCGCGCACTCCGTTCATGATTTCACCTCTTCGTCTTCTGATACTGATAAGCAATGTAGCGATATGCGCCATACTTCGATCGATATCCAAATGCGCGCGCATCTACACCATTGAATATCACGCCCTTGAGTGACGCGTTTGCGCGTTGCAGTCGTCGCGCGCTCTCACTGATCTCACCGATCGCCGTCTTTTGAAAGCGTGCAACGAGGAAAACCGTACCAGCGATGGCAGCCATTGTCGGAGTGTCAGAGACCGCTAGCACTGGCGGCGTATCAATGACTACCATGTCATATCGCGAGCCAAGCAATTCCATAAGACTGTTCATCCTATCGCTTAATAGAAGCTCCGACGCATTGGGTGGAATGCTGCCAGTCGTCAGCAGATCGAGACCCGGCGACACCTCGCGCTGAATGACGGTCTCGGCGGCGGAGTGGCCAGCAAGCACATTTGACAGGCCCTGACCACGTTCCCTGCCGAAATACTGATGCAGGTGACCGCGCCGCATGTCCGCGTCGACGAGCAGCACCCGCTTGTTGCCACCACAAAGCACGCTGGCGAGGTTGGCGGAGATGAACGACTTACCTATACCCGGTGCAGGGCCGGTCAGCAGCAAACGATTGTTCGGCGCTTCGAGCATCGCGAAGCTCAACGCGGTGCGCAGACTACGCAGACTTTCAATTGATGGCTCGTCTGGATTCGATTCAGCGAGCAGATACTTGCCCGGCCTGCCTGATTGCATGCCCGCGTTCAGCGATTTTTGAGCCTGCGAAAAGGGAATCGCGCCATATACATTGAGGCCTGCGTAACGCTCGATGTCCTGCGCGTCTGTGACACCGCCGTATAGCATCTCCCGAACAAACGCGGTGCCGATGCCGAGCATCAGACCCGCGATTGCCGCAAGCCCGATAAAAAGTGGCCTCTTCGGCGATACCGGCTCTTCCGGGACGCGTGCTTCGTCTACCTGACGAACACTGGCGACCTTGCCCGCCGCAACTAGTTTCAACTGCTGGATGTTGTTTAGCGTTCCGACGTAGATGTCTTGAGCGACCTGCACGTCGCGCATCAGCGACACCGCATCCTGCTGGCGATTCGGCAAGAGCTTCATGCGGTCATTCACGTCGCTCACCTTGGCTTTCATCGCATCGATCTGCTGGTCGAGTGCAACAATGGCAGGATGAGACGGCGCGTATCGTGTTGCGAGATCGGCGCGCTTCTGCTGCAGGTCGAGCAGGCCGCTTTGTGCGACGACGCTTTGTTGTAGATAGGTTTGCGCCTCGACGCTAACATCAAACGTACCGCTCTGGTTGCGCATAGCGTTGTATCGTTTCTCCGCGACTTCGAGGTCATGCTTCAGTGCCGGCAACAAGGCTTCAAGAAACTGCGATGACTTGTCCGCTTCAGCAGTTTTCCGCTTCACGTTTTGTGCGACGTACGCATCTCCTATCTCATTGAGAATTTCTGATATCTGCTGCGGATCGCCGCCACGCAGCGTGCCGGTGATGATGTCGCTTTGCTTGCCTTTCTGCTGCATATTGAGCCTTTGCTGCAGATCGGTCAGTGTCTTGAGCTTCGATTCGCGAGTCAGATAGAATGCGGCGCCCGGCTTCGCGTGCACGCCTGCGATGAGCAGGTGAAGATGGCCGACGCTCTGCTCGATGTCCAGTGGCTTGCCAACGATGCCTTCGATCGGCGAGTCTAGGTCGGACTGCGTCAATCGGAAGCGCTGGTTCCCGAGCAGCGTTAGCCGAAAGCGTTCGCCTTCCAGTTCTTTCGGCACGTCGAATTCACGCACGTCAATCGATTCGTTTCCCCAGCAGAATCCCCCCCACCCCATCAGGCCCGGAATGGAGAGCGATTTCGCGTTGTCGGCGACACGCCAGCCGATCAGCGGGAAATAACGTGGCCGCGCATCGATGTAGAGACGCAGGTTATTCACCGCCTGATCGACCACCGTCCGCGATTGCAGGATCTCCAACTCACCTTCGGCCTGAGTTTTCACGTCGAACAGCGAAGACACGTCGCCGAGCAGCGAACTCGCACTCGTCGGGTTATCCTCTTCGACCTGAATCATGATGTCCGCTTCGTATGTCGGCCTTGCTAGAAATGAATAAGCGCCCCCCAGCAGAACAACGGCTGCCAAGACGCTCGCGATAAGCCAGCGACCGGCGATCAGTATGTCCAGGTAGCGAATGAGGTCGTCGTGCTCGTCAGTGTGGTCCTCGACCATCAGGTCGGACTGCTTGTTCATCTTGTTCTCTCGCTATGCCATTGCTTTTATGCGTGGCGCCCATGCATCGGCGCCCATCCGGATCAACTCGAACGCCTCGTGGAAGTGTTTCACGGGCTTTCTGTACGGGTCGGGCACGTCGAAACGCCCGATCTCTCCAATCCGAAATACCTTGCCCGATGCGACTGGGTGCTGGCGCATGATCTGGTGCTTGTGCGTCGCTTCCATCGTGAGGATCAGATCGGCGAACCGAACTAGTTCGACGTTCAACTGCTGTGCTCGATGCGCGGCGATGTCGAGCCCCGCTTCGGCAGCGACGCGTATCGCCATCGGATCAGGCGCCGAACCTATGACGGCGTTGAGCCCGGCCGACACCACAGTGACGCCGGGGACTTCGCGACTAATCAGGTTCTGAGCCATCGGGCTGCGACAGATGTTGCCGACGCATACGACTAGTATCGACTTGATCATTTGGCCACGATCGCACCAGCTAGCGCCGCGTTGACGGCGGGCAATAGCAAGCTCAGCACGCGAGAAAAGCGCACGAGTCCATTACCATCGACATACACAACGTCACGAGGATTGAGTTCGAACTGGTTCGCGAAGATCATCGCGACCGGGGACTTTGCATCAAGGTGATAGATCTGCGGGGTCGGACTCATGGAGTCGCGAATGACATACACTTCCGATGCATCTGCAGTTGCGTTATTCAAGCTTCCCGCCTGGGAAATCGCTTCGCTCAACGTCAACCTTCCGCTTTTCATTGGCACAGCAGTGACAGGCTTGTTCACCTCGCCCATTACGAATACGCCATTGTCGTCACGTGCGACCACACGTAGGAGGTCGCCATTTTTCAGAACGATCCTTGCGGGGTTGACTCCTTTCTCTAACATCCCGGTAAGGTCAAGCGAATAAGAATGTCCATCGCGGACGAGTACCATCCGGCTCTGATCCGCCGTCGCTGCAAATCCACCCGCCCGGTTCACAGCGTCATAAAGGGTCATCGGAATATCGTTAAGCGGCAGCGTGCCCGGCGTGTGTACCTCGCCATCGACATAGATCTGCTTGGCGCGAAACGAAGCAACACGCACCGTGACTTGCGGCTTGACGAAAACCTTTGTCAGCGCCACGGCCAGACGTCGTTGGACCTGCTCAGGCTTCAGACCTTCGACATGAATTGGCCCGACATACGGAAAATCCAGATTGCCATCCTGGTCAATCACGAATCCGGGCACAGGATCGGAAGGCCGAGTAGCTGTTTGGCCGAGGGGACCTTGCGCCTGCACTAACTCGGGATGATCCCAAACCGTAATCTGAAGAACATCGCCCTTACCGAGCGCGTAAGGTTCGGCCGTTGTTAAAAGGCTCTGTATCTGGAGCGAACTTGTACGCGACAGGTCGTCCTTCATCCGCGCGATCAGAGCGGCGTCTATGGTGGAGATGGGCACGAACGAGTCCTTAACGCTGGATTGAACACCCATCGCGCTCGTCGACAATTCGACTGGGGGAGTCATCTTCATACCAGGCGCCATTGCACACCCAGACAATCCCGCACACGCCGCGATCACTGCTGCAAACCAGCAGCCCAAGCTCGATCGATTGCGCGGTACATTTGAAGCCGCTTTCATTGCCCATCCTTTTATCTTCACTCGCCCCCGCCCTCAGACGATCGCGTCGCGGTTCTGTCGCACAGAGCTCAGCATCGATGCACACCGTCACGCCGATCGAGCCAGGACTCCCCTCGTCGTCCATAGGTGTTCGATGTGTACCGTCGGATTCCCGCTTCCGCCTATGCATCACAAAACATGCTGCATTTCAGCGACCCGCCAGCATACGAACCCACCCACCACCTTTCCCGCCAATACCCGAACCGTTTTCGCCAACCCCCATCTCAAATTCAAGCCCCGACCTCGCCCACCCCAACCACGTTCCCAACAAAAACACAACCAGGAGGAACTCTGAGAGATAATGTCGGTCCACATGGGGTCGTGCGGCGATTCCACGTCCGGTCCCTATGCTGCGAAACCTCATAGAAACCGCCACGAAGCAACGCCGCGCTACCGCGCCAAAGCCCTCCCACGCACAGCACAGGGACCGCGACCAGCGCAACAGCCACACAGCAACACCCCAATTCCAGCCTCACCGAGCCTGCGCTGCGCGTCACCCGCGCACCGTCTCGCGGAGGCGTTTTCGCCCGAAAAACCGCATGCAGACATCCAAAAACCGTCTGATCGAACTGGACTTCTTCCGGGGGCTAGTTCTTGTATTTATCGTCGTCGACCACATCGGCGGCAGCATCCTGTCGCGCGCGACGCTGCACGCGTACGCGCTGTGCGACGCGGCCGAAGTCTTCGTCTTCCTCGGTGGATTCGCGACGGCCACGGCTTACGCTTCGCTTGCGAAACGCCACACGGAAGCCGACGCACGCAACCGCTTTTTCAAGCGTTCGCTCGAGCTGTATAGGGCGTTTCTGATTACAGCCGTCCTGATGCTGCTCGTAAGCGCCGTGATGAGCGCGTTCAGCATCGACGCGCCCAACATGGCCACGACCGATCTCGACGACATGATGGACACGCCCACTGCGGTCCTGCGCGACATCCTGCTGTTCCGTCGCCAGCCGTACCTGGCGTCGGTACTGCCCATGTACGCGTTTTTCGCGTTTGCCGTGCCCGCCATCCTGCCGCTCGCGCGCAGCAAGCCGTGGCTGCTGCTGGCGGGCAGCCTCGCCGTGTGGTCGATTGCGCCGTCGTTGCTCCCCCATCTCCCTGTCGCGGAAGACGCGCAGTGGGACTTCAACCCCTTCGCGTGGCAGTTGATGTTCGTGCTCGGCGTGATCGCGCAGACGCAACCCGTCTATCAGCGCGCGAGTGCGCACCGCCACGGGTGGCTATTGACAGTGTTCGCCTGCGGCATCGTCGCAGCTGCCGCCTGGTTCAAGCTTTTCGTGGAAGTGGGGCCGCTGGACAGCAGCCTGAAACAGAATCTGTCGTGGCTGCGCGCGGTCAATTTCCTCGCGATCGCATGGCTCGTCGCGAATATGGTGCGCATCGGCTGGGCGCGAGCGCTGGCTCAACGCCTGCCGTGGATAGGACTTGTCGGGCGCAAAGGCCTCTTGTGTTTCGTCGCGGGGACAGTGATCTCGCTGGTCGTCGACTCGCTGCTCTATACGGCAACAGACGGCTATCTGAACGTACCGCTCGGTCTCGTCGCAGATGCCGTCGCGATCGGCTCGCTGTTCGCCGTCGCGAAAGTATCGGTGCCGATCTCGCGCGTACTGACGCTGCGCCTGCGCGGCTCGGGGCCCGCCTGAGATCGGCGATCAGCCCGTCACGCGAGCCACGCCAAACTCAACGCTGCAATCAGGAAAGCCACATCAGCGCTCGACCCACTCGGTCCATAGCACCATCAGCACCGTCATCAGCGCCGGGCCGACGAACAGCCCGAGCAGCCCAAACGTCTCCGCGCCGCCAAGAATCCCGAACAGCACGAGCAGAAACGGCAGCCGCGCGGAACTGCCTATCAGCACCGGCCGCACGAAGTGCTCGGCGACAAACGCGACGACGAAGCCGAACACAGCAAGGCCAATCGCGGGCACGAGCGCGCCTTGCTCGATGAAGAGCCACAGCGCGGCGCCGCAGAATACGATCGGCGCGCAAAACGGCAGCATCGCAGCGATCGCCGTGACGAAACCGAGCAACGCCGCGTGCGGCACGCCCGTCAACATATACGCGAGCAACAGCAACGCGCCCTCGCCGATCCCGACGACCACCAGCCCCGACACCGTCCCGCGCACAGCCGCCGCCATCCGTTCGGCCAGATGCATGCCGTCATAGCCGAACGCGCGCCGCACGCCCTTCATCAATTCGCCCGACAGCTTCGGCCCCGCCTGAAAGATCACGAACAGCGTGACGAGCATGAAGCCGAACAGCATCAGCGCGTGCGCCGCCCGCGCGCCGAAATGCCGGCCGAACGTGACGACCGCGCCGCCGTGCAAGCCCTTCATGGCGGGCGAATCGCGCAGCGGCTGCGTCAGGTTTTCCTGCCACCACGCCCCGATCTGCGCCGCGCCAAACGGCAAATGCTGAACGAAGTCCGGCAACGGAATGCCGTTCTCCTGGACGTCGCGCGCCCATTCGATCACGTCGTGCGCCTCGGCCGCCGCCTGCGCAATCCCGATTCCGACAGGCAGCAGAAACAGCAAGCCGATGGCAATGGTCAGAACGGTCGCGATCAGCGTCGAGCGCCCCTTGAACAGCCTGTGCTCTTCGATCCGGTGAAACGCCGGCCACAGCGCAATCGCGATCACGCAAGCCCAGGCAATGGCCGGCACGAAATCGCGGATCACCCAGATCGCCAGCGCCACCATGACGGCATACAGCGCCGCCGAAGCAATCCGCTGCGCCTTGCGGCGATTCGGCATGTCGGCCTCGGATGGAACGTCGGGCGGGCGTTGGTTCATGTGACCTCGTGATGGAACTCGATGCGCGTTCAACGATCGCGCATCGCAATGGTGGGGCGGGCAGCATCGCCAACGCACGCGCATGCGCGATGCCTGCGCGTGCTCGCCGCGGGGTTGCCAGCCGTCCATCTTAAAGGATGCAACGTTCCCCGGCAGACCAGACAAACGGTCCGGCCCTTTTCTGCCTTTCATACAACAGTTCGTTGCATATTTGCGTGTAATCGCTATGACGAGCCGCAAATCCCCTTATTACCGTTCGTGTGCATGTCCACCATCTCATTATTGCGGAATCGGGAACAGTGTTTCTACGCGGGCACAATGGCTCTCACGCGCGCGTGGGTCTACATTCGGCACACCACAAATACGGAGCCGACCATGACCACTCTGGAGTGTTTACCGTTGATGGGCGCTAACGGGTTGCGCATCGAGATTCTCGAACACTCTGACACGACGCTGGTGATCCGCTGGATCGAACCCGGCCGCTGCCACTACGGCGAGCAGCGCTGGCGCCGCCGCTCGGCGCACACCTCCGGTACCTGCGCGGTTTCGCGCCGAAAGATCCGGCGTGGCGACGCCGTCTTCAAGCCAGCCGAACGCCCTGCTCCCGCAAACGCCGCCGCCATGATCGCGGCCGAAGTGCTCGAGCACGCATTCGCTGCATAACCAGCGTTTCTGGCAACAATCGGCGGCCGGGATTCCCGCCGTCAACCGGCAGCGTGTTCGACGAGGAAGCGACACACTTCGCGATGCATCCATTGCACGCCGGGGCTCGTCGCCAGCGCGCGCCACGAGCCGTGCACGAGGCCGATGCCGACGGGCGCACTCGCCTGTCCTCCCGCCGCGCGGATGCGTTCCGCAAAGACCCGCGCGTCGTCGCGCAACGGGTCGTGCTCGACGCCGATCGCAAGCGTCGGCGGCAATCCATCATAGCGTGATGCTTCGAGCGGAACAGTCCACGCGTGATCGCGTGCCCGACTGGACCAATACAGCGCGCCGTAGCGTCGCACATCGGCAAGCGTGAGCATCGGCGCATCGGCTTCCGAGTCGCGCGCGGGCCATTGCGGTTCGATGCCCAGCATCGGATAAACCAGCGCGACGCCGTCCACGCCCGCTTTCCCCTCGTCGCGCAGACGCATCGCGACACTCGCCGCGAGCGTGCCGCCCGCGCTGTCGCCTGCCAGTTGCAGCGATCGCGGCAAAGGGCCGAACGGCAGGCGGCCGTCGAGCGCGGCACGCGTCACGGCAAGGCAATCGTCGTGCGCGGCCGGGGCGGCGTGCTCGGGCGCAAGCCGATAATCGACGGTCAACACGCACAAGCCGGTATCCGCCGCGATGCGCGCTGTGATCAGGGCGTGACTGTCGAGCGATCCGACAACGAACCCGCCGCCATGAAAATACAGCACCGTGCCCATCGACCGCGCACGCTCAGCGGGCGCGTACAGGCGCACGCCGAACGTGTGTCCATCGGGCGATGTGAAAGGCGCGTCGTGAGTCGTCACGCCATCGGGCAATGGCGGCGTTAGCGCGGCGGCGTACTGTTCGTACACCGCCCGCTGTTCGGCAAACGTCGATACAGATCGATCGCGCGGATAAAGACCCTTCGTGCGCTCAACGAACGCGATCATCTCAGGTTCGAGCATCTGGCATGCTCCGCTCAGGTTGTCCGATCATGCACGCGAATGCGCGCGGCGCTATTTGCGCGTTTGCCCCGGCAAGCCAATCACGCGCCCCGCGTATTGCGGCGCAGGCAGCGCCGCTTGCGCATCGACGAGCGCGCGCACGCGCGCTTCGACGTCGCTGTCGAACACCGCTGAACGCGGCCCGCCGATATCGACGTGCAACAGCATCTGCTCGCCCGCCGCGACGGCTTCAGCGCCGTCGTCCGCGAACATTTCGAGGTACAGGTGCATGCGCTTGGCGTCATACGCGAGCACACGCATCTCCACCCGCACCCGGGCGCCTTCCTTGATTTCGTGCAGATAGTGAATGTGTGCTTCGAGCGTGTAGATCGAGCGGCCACGCGCTTTGCGCACGGTGTCGTCGAGGCCGATCTGGTCGATCAGCGCATCGGTGGCGAAGCTGAAAATCAGCATATAGAACGCGTCGCGCAGATGGCCGTTGTAATCGACCCACTCGGCGCGCACGACGTCCTGATACGCAGGCAATTCCGCGTGTCGCGGCATGGCGAATGTCTCCGTCGCTTTGAACGAGGTACGGCACGCGCGGGATATCGGTTTCAATGCCCCGCACACGCACAGATATTACTCGACCTTATTCGTCGGCACGCAAGCCATGACGCGCTTTCGTTTCGGCAATCGCGGACAGCACGTTCGTGATGCATTCGTCGCGATAGCGCTCGAGCTGCTTGATCGAACGCGGACCCACCTGCTCTGCCGTTCCGTCCACCACGCGGTCGATCAGCTGGTCCGTCAGCTTCGGCGCGGCGAGTTTCGTCCACGGCAATTCCAGCGCGGGCCCGAATTGCTGCATGAAATGCCGCATGCCTGCGTCGCCGCCAGCAAGCGTGTACGTGAGGAACGTCCCCATGAACGACCAGCGGATGCCCGCGCCAAAGCGGATCGCATCGTCGATTTCCCCGGTCGTCGCGACGCCTTCGTCGACCAGATGCAGCGCTTCGCGCCACAGCGCTTCGAGCAGGCGGTCGGCGATAAAGCCCGGCACTTCCTTGCGCACATGCAGCGGCCTCATGTCGAGCGCACGATAGATGTTCATCGCGGCGTCGATGGTCGACGGCGCGGTTTGTTCACCGCCCAGTACTTCGACAAGCGGCAACAGATACACAGGGTTGAACGGATGCCCGACAATGCAGCGCTCGGGGTGCAGCGCACGCGCATAGAAATCGGTCGGCAGCAGGCCCGATGTCGACGACGCGATGATCGCGTCAGGCTTTGCCGCGCGGCTGATCTGCTCGTGCAACGCGAGCTTCAATTCCTCGCGCTCAGGCGCGCTTTCCTGAATGAAGTCGGCATCCGCGACGCACGCTTCAATCGTCTTCACGAAACGCAGGCGCTCCTGCGAAGCACCCGCCGCGAGTCCGACACGTTCGAGTGCGGGCCACGCATTCGCGACGTTGTCGCGCAACTGCTTCTCCGCGCCCGGCGCGGGGTCCCATGCAATGACGTCGAGCCCATGCGCGAGCGCGCGCGCCACCCAGCCGCTACCGATCACGCCTGCGCCGATTGCTGCAAAAGTCTTGATATCCGTAATCACTGCCATTGCCGATGATCCTCTCGAATGATTCAAAGCGTTATTGCAACTGCTATGCGAACTGTTCTGCGGCGCGCTTTTCGAGCAGCCGTTCGCCGCGTGCGCGCAGGCCGAGTTTCTTGCGGCCCTCCGCAGGTGTCAGCGCGCGGCCGCCAAGCCGTTCGATGATTTCAACGGCGCGCGTGACGAGCGAGCCGTTGCTCGCAGGCACGCCCTTGTCGAGCCAGATGTTGTCTTCAAGACCCACGCGCACATGACCGCCCAGCAGCATCGCCTGCGCGACCATCGGCATCTGCATGCGGCCGATACCGAAGCCCGCCCATTGCGCGCCGGCCGGCAGGTTGTCGACCATAGCCTTCATGGTCGTCGTATCGGCGGGCGCGCCCCATGGAATGCCGAGGCACAGCTGAAACATCGGCGGCGCATCGAGCAGACCTTCTTTCAGCAATTGATTGGCGAACCACAGGTGGCCCGTATCGAAGATCTCCAGTTCCGGCTTGACGCCGAGTTCCTGAATACGCTTTGCACCCGCCCGCAATTGAGCGGGCGTCGATACGTAGATATAGTCGCCGTCGCCGAAGTTGAGCGTGCCGCAATCGAGCGTGCAAATTTCCGGTAAAAGCTCTTCGACGTGCGCAAGCCGCGTCAACCCGCCGACCAGATCGGTGCCCGCGCCGAAGCGCATCGGATCTTCGCCGGGACCGATTTCCAGGTCACCGCCCATGCCAGCCGTCAGATTGATGATGACATCCGTATCCGCGGAGCGAATACGGTCGACGACCTCGCGGTACAGATTCGGATCGCGGCTGCCGCGTCCCGTTTTCGGATCGCGCACATGGCAATGCGCGACGGTTGCGCCTGCTTTTGCGGCTTCGATTGCGGCATCGGCGATCTGTTTGGGCGTGACGGGAATGGCGGGATGTCTGCCGACGGTGTCGCCTGCACCCGTGACAGCGCAGGTCACGATCACTTCATGGTTCATGCGTGAAATTCCTGTTAACTGTGGGATCTGACTGGTTGCAATGGAAAAGTACTTCCCGTATTCGAATGTCGGATCTCAAAGACCGAGATAAGCCTTCACGGCAGGCAAACCATCCTTGCCGTCATACGTCTTGACGCCTGCGAGCCATTCGTCGAGTACTTGCGGATTCTTTTTCAAATACGCTTTAGCAGCTTCGGCGGGCTTCTCCTTGTTCATCACCGACTGCATCACGACGTTCTCGAGCTGCGTGGTAAAGCGAAGATTGCTCACCAACTTTCCAGCATTCGGGCAGCGCGTCAGAAAATCCGGCGACGTCAGCGTATAAACACGCGCTTCGCCATCGTTCGGACCGAATACGCCTTCGCTCCCGCTCAGGTACTTCATATCAATCTGAATGTTCATCGGATGCGGCTGCCAGCCGAGAAAGACCACCCATTTCTTTTCACGCACCGCGCGGTCGACGGTCACGAGCATGCCCGCCTCGCTCGACTCGATCAGCTTGAATCCGCCCAGACCGAACTGATTGGTCGCGATCATCTTCTGGATTGCGGCATTCGCGCTGCTGCCCGGCTCGATGCCATAGATCTTTCCGTCGAGTTCCGCACGATGCTTCGCGATATCGGCGAAAGTCTTCAGTCCCGCGTCGTATTCGTAAGTGGGCACCGCAAATGTCGCTCGCGCACCCGTCAGATTGGGCGGCTGCAAGACGTTGATCGACTTCGCGTCGACGAACGGCGCAAGCGCTTTCTCCTGTACAGGCCACCAGTACCCGAGCGAGACGTCCAGCTGCTTGCTCTTCAACCCGGCAAACGAGATCGGCACGGATGCCACCGTCGTCACCGGCTGATAACCGAGCCCTTCGAAGACCGTCGACGCGAGCGCCGTAGTCGACGTGATGTCGGTCCAGCCAATATCCGCGAAATGGACGGCGCGACAGCTCGGCGGGTCCTGCGCGAGCGCGGGCAGCGACAGTGCGGCCAGCAGGCCAGCAAGACATGCGGAAACGGCTTTGATGATCAACTTCATGACGATCCCCTTCGACACAGCTCGTAATGTTCTGGAACGCCCGCGTAACGGGCGGCGAGTGAGACGACTCTGGAAAGACGCGACGTGCATTAAAGGTACAAATCCATATTCCGGCAAAATCGACTATCAGCGACCCGTTCTTGCTTGCGCGCGACCATGAGGGAAAACCAGCATGCGTCGGCGCGATGGTGCGCTGCGCCATACGCGTAGGGTTTTTTGTCGGCTTGCCGCATTGCATGCCGCTTGCTACGCTCGCCGGATTCGACGAATCCGGCCAACCTGACATCCAGAAGATCGAGCGATGCCCGAAGACATTTCGTTTCTGCTGCTGCCGGGCTTTTCCGCCATCGGCTTCATGTCGGCTATCGAGCCTCTGCGCGTCGCCAACCGCTTTCGCGAAAACCTGTACCGCTGGCATATTCTGAGCGTGGACGGCGCGCCTGTCGCCGCGAGCAACGGCATTTCGATGAACGCCGAAGCCGCCTTCGGCGATGTCGATCACGTCCGAACCGTCTTTATCGTCGCCGGTTTCGATCCGCTTGCATGCTACAGCCGCGCGCTCGGCGACTGGCTCCGGCGGCTCGACCACACCCACGCGACGCTCGGCGGCATCGACACAGGCGCGTTCATCCTGGCCGAAGCGGGACTGCTGCGCGCCACCGACAGCGTGACCCTGCATTGGGAAGCGCTCTCTGCATTCCGCGAGCGCTACCCGTCGGTGAATGCGAGCGAAGAGCTATTCGAGATCGGCGCGCGGCGCATCACCTGCGCGGGCGGCACGGCTTCGATCGACATGATGCTCGACCTGATCTCGCGCAGTCATGGCGCGGCGCTCGCTTCGTCGATCTCGGAACAATTCGTCGTAAGCCGCATCCGCCAGCGCTCCGATCATCAGCGCATGGAAATCGCGGCGCGTTACGGCGTGCATAACCGCAAGCTGATTCAGGTGATCGGTGTCATGGAGCAGAACATGGAAGAACCGCTCGCGCCCGCCGATCTCGCGCAGGAAATCGGCGTCACGCGCAGACAGCTGGAGCGGCTTTTCTGTTCATCGCTAAAGGACACGCCCACGCATTTCTATCTGCAATTGCGGCTGGATCGCGCGCGCGAGCTTTTGAGGCAGACGGACATGTCGATTACGGCGATCTGCGTGGCGTGCGGATTCGAGTCGCCGTCGCACTTCTCGCGGACCTATCGCGCGCGGTTCGGTACGAGTCCGCGCAGCGACCGGAGTCCGCTGCGTCATGGTGGTGGTGGCAATCCAAATATGCCACGAGAAAGCGCAGTGCCTTGAATGCGGTGCTATTTGACCGATTTGCCTTGTTCTTTGCGAACAAGGCAAATCAAACCAGCGTCAGAACGAGTGCCGCATGCCGATACGCACATCGGCCTGGGTCGTCGTGGTGGACGGCGTGAAGCTATAGCCGATCACCGCATCCACGCCGCTCGACGCCTTCAGATAATCACCTGAAATATAGACGTCCGTGCGCTTGGACAGCAGATAGTGCGCACCCAGCGAACCCTGATTCCAGTGATGCCCTTCGAAGTTCGTGTACTGGTACCCGCCGACCACGCTGAACGCCGGCGTCACCTGCCAGCTCGCGCCGCCTTCACCCACCTTCATGTGCGACGTGACGCCCAGGCCCTTGATCGTCGTATAGGTGAAGTTACCCATCAGTGTCACGTCGCCGATCGCGTAGCTCGTGCCGACGCCGAATGTGCCCTGCTTGTCCACGGGAAACGGATTGCTCGCAAAGAGATCGGTTCTCGCGCCAGTCGCCGGATCGACGGTCACCGTCTGCTGGCCGAGGAAGGTGTGCACGCCGAGCATGGCGTACGGATCGAAGGCGTAGATGCCGTGCGGATTATTCAGCTGCGTATAGGCCGCGCCCATTGTGAACGGTCCGTTCGCATAGTGGGCGCCGACGCTCCATGCGCTGTCCTGGTGGAAATCGCCCGCGACATTGCCGAACGAGTACATGCCGCCGAACATGAAGCCGGCGAATTCATTCGACAGGAACTTCACCGAATTCGGCAGGCGGTCGCCATTGAAGCGGTCGAAGTCGCCCTGGTGAATCGCGTAGCCGCTTCCCCACGCCGAGACGTTGTACAGGTACACCATCTCTTCCGTCATATCCAGCTGATTGCCGAACGAAATCGTGCCCCACTGGTTCTTCAGCCCGACATAGGCCTGACGCCCGAATAACGCACTGCCGAAGCCCAGTTGCCCATTGCCGAGGTGAAAGCCGCTTTCGAGCACGAACACCGCCTGCAAGCCGCCGCCCAGATCTTCCGTGCCCTTGACGCCGAAGCGGTTACCGTATGAGATGCCGTCGTCGAACTTCACGACATGCGAGCCGCCCGTATTATTGACCCAGGTAATACCCGCGTCGACGATCCCATACAACGTGACACTGCTCTGCGCGTGACTCGTGTTCGACATTCCAGCGAGCGCGAGTGCGACGCCCGTCAGTGCTGCGGCATTCAGTTTTTTCATTGTGTGGTTCTCTCTTGCCTGACTTTGAGGGGATAGGGATGCGAAGCTGACTTCGCGGCTTGTTCAATTCGCACGACGATGAATGCACAGTACAAATCCATTTTTCTGGCAACTCGACCAAACACGACGTACTTTGGTCTGTTAGCGACACACACAACAAAAGGAACAAACGTACCGCATAAAAAAACGCGCGACCCCTTGCGGAGCCGCGCGTCATTTGACAGTCCCGACAATGTCAATTCAATGAATGCCGAGTTGTGTCTGCACTGCCTGCAATCCGTCGCTCCCATTTGCGGTCGTCACGCCTTTGAGCCATGTGTTCAGCAAAGTTGGATTGCTCTTCAACGCATTCGACGCCGCGGTATTGATATCCACCTTGTTTTGCAGCACATTCGTGATGATCTGGTTTTCCAGATCGACATTGAATGTCAATTGCTGAAAGAGCCTGGCGAGATTTGTGCATTGACTGGAAAAACCGGCGCGCGTTACCGTATTCACCGTCGCGCCACCGTAGTTCGGACCGAAATACGCGTCACCGCCCGACAAATAGGTCAAGTGGAATTTCGTGTTCATCAGATGCGGCTCCCACGCAAGAAACACGATCCATTGCTTGTCTCGCACGGCACGCTCGACCTGCGTCAACATTCCCGTTTCACTCGACTCGACAATCTTCCAGTCGCCAAGTCCAAATGCCTTATCGGAAATCATCTTCTTGATGTTCTGATTGGCGGGCGCACCTGGCTCGATGCCATAGATCTTTCCGTTGAACTGGTCGGCATGCTTGACGAGATCGGCAAACGAATGCACGCCCGCAGCGGCGACATAGTCGGGAACGGCAAGCGTGAACTTCGCGTTGGTCAGATTCGCATGCAGCACGTCGATCGAACGTTCATCGACGAACGGCTTGATGAGCGGAGCTTGCGCGGGCATCCAGTTGCCGAGAAACACGTCGATTTGTCCTTTTTTCAGGCCCTGATACGTGATCGGCACCGACAGATTCGACACGTTCTGCTGATAGCCGAGCGCCTTCAGCAACACGCCCGTGACCGCGTTGGTCGCATCGATATCCGTCCAGCCGGGGTCTGCCATGCGGACCTGCGTGCAGCTTTGCGGCTCTGCTGCCTGCGACGATCCTGTCAATGCAATGCAGCATGCGGTCAGCATCAATGCGCCCTTCGCAAGCGAACTTCTCCAGCGTATGTTCATCGTGTGGCTCCCGTATCGAAGACTTCTCTCTTGCCTGTCATTGGCCGCCGGCGACGCGCGGATAACGCGCCATCGCTTCGAGCGTATCGAGTTCGATGTGATTGCGCATATAGCGCTGGCTGGCGTCGGTGAAAGGCTGCCAGTCCCATGAGCGGATCGTGCCTTGCGTCGTCGCTTCGAAATGAAAGCGCCGGCGGCGCTGGCTCGCGACCACCGCTTGATGCAGTGCGGGAATATTCCAACGCTGCGCGATCTCCTTGCGAAACGCGTCGACGAGCGCGGCATGCTTCGGATCTTGCACGAGATTGATGCGCTCGCCCGGATCGTTCGCAAGATCGTAAAGCTGATCGGGATCGACAGGCGTATGAATGAACTTGTACTTGCCGCGCCGGATCATCATCATCGGAGCAATTGCGCCTTCAGCAAAGTACTCGACAAGCGCTTCGTCGTGCCCGCCGTCGTTGTGCAGATGCGGGATAAGGCTCCGTCCATCCACGGCGTCGGGCCATTCTGCGCGCGGCGTACCCGTTGCCATTTCGACCAAAGTCGGTAGAAGATCGACGTGCGAGACGGATGCAGCCACGCGATGCGCGCGATAATGCTTTGGCGCATGCACGATCAGCGGCACACGCACACCGCCTTCAAAGCAAGTCATCTTGTACCAGAGGCCGCGTTCACCCAGCATTTCGCCGTGATCCGATGTGACGATGACAATGGTGTCTTCGGCGAGACCGGTTGCTTTCAGCGTGTCGAGAATCGCGCCGAATTGCGCGTCGACGTACGAAAGCGCGCCATAGTATGCGTGTCGGGCGTCGCGGATCTGCTGTTCGGTCGGCGGCGTGATATCCGCTTCATAGACATCGCGCAGACGTTTCGAATGCGGATCGCTCTGTTCGCGCGTCAAAGTCATACGCGGCATGTCGATCTCTTCATCGCGGTACAGATCCCAGTATTGCTGCGGAATGGCGTAAGGATCATGCGGATGCGTGAGCGACGCGACAAGGCAAAACGGCCGCGCGTCGCCGCCCGCCGCACGCTCGCGCACGATGTCGTATAGCTTCTGGCGCGTCGTGTAGGTCACTTCGTCGTCGAAATCGAGCTGGTTCGTGCGCACGCATGGGCCAGCGTCCAGCACCGAACTCATGTTGTGATACCAGCTGGGCCGCACGTCCGGGTGTTCCCAGTCCGGCACCCACCCGAAATCGGCGGGATAGATGTCGGTGGTCAGGCGTTCCTCGAAGCCGTGCAACTGGTCAGGGCCGCAGAAATGCATCTTGCCCGAGAGGATCGTCCGATAGCCCGACGCGCGCAGATAGTGTGCGAACGTCAGGGTTTGCGCGGGCAATTCGGCGGCGTTATCGTAAGCACCGATTGCGGCCGGCAATTTGCCCGCCATCATCGAAAAGCGCGAGGGAGCGCACAGCGGGCTCGCGCAGTACGCTGAATCGAATACGACGCCGTCTTTCGCCAGCGCGTCGATGCGCGGCGTCAGCGAGACCTGATTGCCATAGGCGCGCAGCGCGAACGGCGTCATCTGGTCGGCCATCAAGATAACGATATTCTGCTTTGTATTAAGGCTCATGAACGGGGCGGATTAGAATCGTGTGGTTACGTATCGAGGTCCAGCGGCGCTTTTCAGCGAGCGCCGCGACCACTTCACTATTGCCGCTCATTAAACCGTTGTGAAGGCGGCGTGCGCTTATCGGCCCATAAGGGAATGTTATGCCGGGACCAGACCGTCTTCCGCCGATGCAGACCTTATCGGCCTTCGAATCAGCCGCGCGCCTCGCGAGCTTCACGGCCGCCGCGCGAGAGCTCGGTTCGACCCAGCCTGCCGTGAGCCAGCGCATCGTGCAGCTCGAAGAAGACCTCGGCGCGCCCTTGTTTGAACGCGGTCATCGCGGTGTGACACTCACGCCCGAAGGCGTATTGCTCTATGAAGCCGTGCGCAGCGGCCTCGACACGATCCGCGAAGCGACAACCGAGATCCGCGCGCGCCGCGCGACGGGTGCATTGACGATCCTCACCGACGCCGGCTTCGCCACCTACTGGCTCTTGCCGCGCCTGGCCCGCCTGAAGGCGTCGATGCCCGGCGCCAACGTGAAGATCGTCACGTCGCAACTAGGCTACGATCCGCACCGCGACCACGCGGATATCGCCATCGCATTCGGCGACGGCCACTGGCCGCCCTGCACCTCCACGCGGCTTTTCGCCGAAGCCGTCACGCCCGTCTGCTCGCCCGCTTTTCGCGATCTTCACGCATCCGTGCGCGTTGCCGCCGACCTTGCCGCATTGCCGCTCCTGCACGTGCAGCCCACCGACCCCGAGCGCTGGCTTGCCTGGCACACATGGTTCGCCGCGCACGGTCTGCAAGCGCCGGAAGACAGCCAGGCCATGATGTTCAACAGCTATTCGCTGGTCGTGCAGGCAGCACTGATGGGCCAGGGCGTCGCGCTCGGCTGGACGCCGTTGACCGACGAACTCATTGCATCCGGCCTGCTCGTGCACCTGCTCGATACGCCCGTCACCACCGAACGCGGCTATTACCTCGTCTGCCCGCCCACGCGCCCCGCGCCGGCCGCCGTGCCGCTGTTCCGGCGCTGGGTTTTCAACGAACTGATCGACGTCGGCCAGCACACACACGCCTGACGTTCCGATACCACGAGCACGGCGCATCGGTTCTATGCGCGCGCAAATTGGGCTGATTTACTTGATCATCCCGCTTGCCGCGCCGTGCTGCGCTACAGGTTCAATGGCACGGTCATGCGGGAATCCCATATCGAATGACGGAGGACCCGCATGCCCACCACCGAACGCCCGCATCAGTTCGCGCTGACCCTTTCCTGCCCGAGCGCCGCCGGCCAGGTCGCTGCCGTCGTCGGCTTTCTCGATCGGCACCACTGCTATATCGACGAACTCACTGTGTTCGACGACGACATCAGCGCGCGTTTTTTCGTGCGCTGCGTGTTTCATGGCGTGGCGAGCGCGCCCGAAGCGGCGCTGCATATCGACACATTGCGGCGCGAGTTCCACCCCATCGCCGCCGACTTCGATATGCAGTGGGCGATGCACGATCTCGATACGCGGCCCAAAGTACTGATCATGGTGTCGAAGCTCGAGCATTGCCTTGCCGACCTGCTATTCCGCTGGCGCATGGGCGAACTGAAAATGGACATTGTCGGTATTGCATCGAATCATCCCGACTTCGAGCCGCTTGCCGTGCAACATGGTTTGCCGTTCCATCATTTGCCGCTGACGCCTGAAACGAAGCGGCAACAGGAAGCGCAAATTCTCGACCTGTTCGAATCGAGCGGCGCGGAGCTGATGATTCTCGCGCGCTATATGCAGATTCTGTCCGACGAAACGAGCCGCAAGCTCGCAGGCCGCGCGATCAATATCCATCACTCGTTCCTGCCCGGCTTCAAGGGCGCGCGGCCTTATCATCAGGCGCACGCGCGCGGCGTGAAGCTGATCGGCGCGACGGCGCACTTCGTCACCGACGATCTCGACGAAGGCCCGATCATCGAGCAGGAAGTGCAGCGCGTCGACCATTCGTATGGGCCTGAGCGCCTGCTGGCCGTGGGCCGCGACGTCGAATGCATTACGCTGGCGCGTGCCGTGAAGGCGTTCGTCGAACGACGCGTGTTCATCAATGGCGACCGAACCGTGGTGCTCTGAGCGCAAAAGCCGCCGCGCTGCATGGCAGACGCGGCGGCAACATCACCTGAGGGCGCTCAAAGGAACGGCTTCGCCAGATAGTGCGAGAACCATACGACGAACACGGCCAGCACCAACGCACCATACGGCAGCAAGCCGCGCAGCCCCGCAGGCCGCATACCGCCCTTCCACTCCATATCCTGCTGCATGCGTGCGGGGAAACGCCCACGGTCCTGCACGTAATGACGGAACATGAACACGGGCACGATCAGCAGCATCGCGATCAGGCCGTTGCGCATCGTTCCCACGCCCTGCATGTCCGCGCCCGCGCCAATGAACGCGAGATCCAGAAAACCGCACAGCGCGCCCGCAGCGAGCAGCCACGCCGGACAACGGAACGGCCGGTCCGCATCCGCGCGATCCAGCCGGTGAATCCAGCCCGATTGCAGATTCAGAAACACGAAGATCATGTAGCAGACGTTCGAGATCGACAGCACCGTCATGTAGTCCGACATCAGCAGCAGGATCAGATTGAAGCCGAGGTCGGTCCACATTGCGCGTGTGGGCGCGCCGTGCTCGTTGACGTGCGACAGATACTTCGGCAGCCAGCCATCGACAGACGCCTGATACAGCGTGCGCGACGAGCCCATCATCGAGGTCATCACGATCAGCAGGATGGTCAGCATCAGCATGATCACGACCACGTCGAACACGATCGCGCCGCCGCCGACCATATGCGCCATGGCGGCCGCCACGCCCGTGCCGTCGGCGATCTTCGGATCGAGCATGCCCTTCGTGCCCAACACGCCCTGAAACGCGAGCGGCACCAGCGTCATCACGACCAGACACGCCATGCCGGACCAGAAGATCGCCTTGACCGTATCGCTACGCGGATTGCGGAACTCGCGCGTGTAGCAGACGGCCGTTTCGAAGCCGTACGCGGCCCAGCCCGCCATGAACATTGCACCGAACGCCATCGTGATGCCCGCGCCATTCCACGAGCCGAACGTCGACGCCGTCACGTTGCCTTGCGCATCGTGCCCGAGCGGCAGCAGCGGCCATAGATGTGCAGCGGGCACGTCGCCCGTCACGAACGGCACGATGCCGACGATCAGCAAGGGCGCAAGCGAAGCGATGCCGAGAATACGCTGCGTCTTCGCGGCCTTCGACGCGCCGCTGTGCTGCAGCTTGAATGTAATCAGCAGAAAGATCGCCGCGATGATGAACGTCGCGTTGATGCGCAGCGACAGCCCTTGCTTGATGAAGCTGAGGTCGAGCAGTGTCAGACGCCACGTGTTGATCGCAGCATCGGGCGCATAGAGACTGGACAGCGCGTAATTGGCGGCGAGGCCCGTGCCCAATGCGAGCATCGGCGACCAGGCGAGCCAGTTGCACCACACCGAAACGGGCGCGATCGTCTTGCTGTAGCGCACCCAAGCCATCGCGCCGTATACCGACGCGCCGCCCGACTTGTGCGGGAAAAGCCCTGAAATTTCGGCGTAAGTCGCGCTTTGAATCAGGCCCATCAGGATCGCGGCGACCCATATGGCCCACGCGGGTTGACCGATCGTCGCGGACACGCCGCCGATCGTAAACAGCACGCCGCCGGGCACGCCGCTGGTCACCCAGAATGCGTCTTTCCAGGTCAGGCCGCGTTGCAGCGAATGACCTTCATGTTCGGCGCCATCGGCAGCGCCTTCGATACTGCGGGTACGCAGTCTTGCCTGATCCATCCAGAGTCTCCGTCTTTAGAATGAGAAGGAGCCTGCGCGCTGGCTGGAACACGAACAACCGAAAGACACATCGGTGATGCCGATGCGCGCGCAGCGCATCGGCATCACCACAAAACGCTCAACAGAACGCGTTAAGGAAGGACGGTTATTGTGCTCCGCCTACCCAGCTGTTCACGCGGTCGCCGTGTGCGGCGATCCACGATCCGGCTGCGTCGGCAGGCTTGGCGCCGTTCTCGGTCGCCAGCATGACGCTGTCGATTTCGCCCGGCTTCCATTGAAATTTCTTCAGAAACGCGACTACTTGTGGCGCCTTCGTATCGAGGCCCGGATTGACGACGCTATCCACGTGCTCGGATTCGCCGAACACCTTCTTCGGGTCTTCGAGGAACTTCAGCTTCCACTTGGCAAACATCCAGTGCGGTATCCAGCCTGTGACGATCACAGGTTTATTGGCATTCATCGAGCGCGCGAGTTCCGCTGTCATGGCGCTGCCCGAGCTCGGCATGAGTTGATAGTCGAGGTTGTAGGCCTTGATTGCGTCCGAGGTTTTCTTCATGACGCCCGCGCCGGCGTCGATGCCGACGATGCGTCCGCCGAAGTCTGCCTTGTGTGCCTGCAGATCGCCGATGGTCTTTTCCGGCACGTCGGCGGGCACGATCAGGCCGATCTTGGCGTCGTTATAGTTGGCTCCCAGGTCTTGCACCTTGCCCTTGAACTGATCCCAGTACGCGCCGTGCGTGACGGGCAGCCACGCCGAGAGTGTCGCGTCCAGGTCGCCGCGCGCCACGCCTTGCCACATGATGCCTGCCGCTACGGGTACGAGTTGCACTGGATAGCCGAGGCGCTTTTCGATGATCTGTGCAGCAACGTTCGATGTGGCGACGCTGTCGTCCCAGCCTTCTACGTAGCCGATCTTGATTGTCGGTTTGGTGTCGGCTGCCGCCGTGCCCGTGCCGATTGCGCTCATCGCGGCGAGCAGTGCACCGCATAACATCAGTTTTTTAAGGTGCTTCATGGTCGATCTCCTTGTGGCCGCTTGCCGCGGTGTGGCTTTAGAATCGCTAACCAGAATGCATCAGGTGGTCGGGTTTGCGACGTTTACTTGTCTGTATGCGACGCGTGGGTTTTTTGTCTGCGACGCTGGGTGGTCTGCTATGGTTTGTGATCACATTCGCGCTTTGCCTTCGTGGTTCAGGTGTCCGCCGCGCGGGCGGTCTATACGCCTTTTCGCTGGCATCCGCGATGCGTTATCTGGCTTCAAGCGTCGCCCCTGTGCGGGGCGGCACCTACTTTTCTTTGCCGCCGCAAAGAAAAGTAGGCAAAAGAAAGCGGCTCACACCGCCAACTCTTGTTCTTGCCTGAGGGCCCCCAAAGGTTCTTACACTTCACACGGCAACCACATCATTCCTGCTCGTTGCCAGCGCTCTTGCTGAGCGCCTCACCCGCTTCACGCACCCGCGTTTCCGCATGCCTCACCAGACAGTCCACGGCCGCCCAGGTGGCAAACTGTGTGTCGGCCCTCGGTGCTCCACACGCTTCACTCCAGACCGATAGCGCATGCATCCCACCCTGTAAGAGCGCCAGGCTATACGACGCGACAACCTACACACAGTTTGCCACCTGGGCGGCATATACGGTTCGCAGCCGCTCGACCTGGTACGGGTAATTGAAGCGGGTGAGGCGTTTGTTCGAAGCGTTGGCAACGGACACCAACCAAGGCGCTGGTGTGTGAAGGATGGGGACGTTGGGGGCCCGTGGGTAAACGTCAAGAATTGGCGGTGTGAGCCGCTTTCTTTTGCCTACTTTTCTTTGCGGCGGCAAAGAAAAGTAGGTGCCGCCCCGCACAGGGGCGACGCGTGAAGCGAGATAACGCAACGCGGATGCCAGCGAAAACCCAAACAAACCAACCAGCCGTCGCAGACAAAAAAAACTCACTTATCAACCACGAGATCACTCAAAGGCTTACTACAGCACAACAACACCATCCCCTGATCAATTTCCCTCTGCCGAATCCCACCGTTATGCTTCATCTCCACCTGCCCTGAAACAAGCTTCACCTTGCAGGTGCCACACATCCCTTGAGTACACGAAGCAGCCAACCGCACCCCGGCCTGGCGGGCCGCATCCAGCACATGTTGCGACGAGCCACACTCAATCGACCGGTTGCTACGCGAAAAGCTCACCGAGAACATCTGCGCGCCATTTGAAGCACCGTTGGCCTTCTCTTCGGCCTCCAACACCTCAGCCGCAACTTCAGGCTCGTTCTCAATCAGCGTCTCGAAAGAAAAACTCTCTTCGTGATACTGCTTGCGATCAAACCCAGCCTCATCGAGCAGATTGCGCACAGCCTGCATATAAGGCGCTGGACCGCAAGTAAAGATCTCCCGCTCCATAAAATCCGGCGCAATCAACTTCAGCAGCGGCAGCGTCAAAAAGCCGGTAACACCTGGCCAGTTAGTCCGATTCCCAACCCGCTCACACACAAACGAAGTCCTGAAATTGACCTGATTAGAAGCAATCAGATCGAGCTCCCGCGAGAAAATAATATCGTCCGGCGTGCGAGCGCTATGCACGAACACAATATCGCGATCCTCACTCAACTCATGATGCGCGCGGCTCATCGACATCAACGGCGTAATGCCCGACCCAGCCGACAAAAACAGATACTTCCGCGCCGGATGCCGCGCACACGTAAACTCACCCGCAGGCCCCAGCACGCGCACGCGCGCACCCGCCTGCAGGTTGTCGTGCAGCCAGTTCGACACCTTGCCGCCAGGCACACGCTTCACCGTGATCGAAATCGTATGCGGCCGCGTCGGCGACGACGAAATCGTGTAGCAACGGTTGATCGTCTCGCCGTCGATCTCCAGTTCCAGTGTGATGAACTGCCCCGGCTCGAACACGAACGCACGGCCTTCCGGCGAACGGAAGAAAAAGCTCTTCACGTCATGCGTTTCCTGACGAACCTGGCAGCAGACCAGCGTTTCCTCGACATCGCTCGTCCAGCGCGCCGGCAACGCACTCCAGAATTCGGGCTTCGTCACGCGGCTTTCGACGGGTCCGAAGGTTGCTGCATCGCGCATCATTGCTTGCTCCATTTGCCGCCAGGCATCCGGTTGGTTTTATCTGCAGCCGGCCTTAAACGGCCTTGATGTTGATCGTGCGTTGCTCCGCCACCGGGCTCTCGACATGCGCAGCAAGCCGCTGCACATACCAGTCGCTGAATTTCTCGACCAGCCCTTCTGTGTACGGCGAATACGGACCCGGCTCGTAAGCGCTGCTCGACGCGCCACGCTGCGAAAATTCGACGAGCGCACGGTCCTGGTCGTTGGTCGCGTTCCACACGGCCGTGAGATTGGCCACGTCGTAATCGACGCCTTCCACCGCGTCCTTGTGTACGAGCCACTTCGTGCGCACCAGCGTTTCGCCCGCCGACAGCGGAATCACCGAGAACGTCACGATGTGATCGCTCATGAAGTGATGCCAGGAATTCGGCTGCGTCCAGAACGACAGCCCGCCCAGGTCGGCCTGCTGGAATTCGCCGAGCAACTTCTTCGAGGCGACCTTCGCGTCGAGCGTCTGCGATTCGCCGCTGCGATCGAGCGGCAGACGTTGCGTGCGAAAACCCGTCACGTCCGACAGTCGATCGATTTCGACGGAAGGCAGATCCATCTCTTCCCATTGCTTCGCGCGCTCGATGCAGGTGCGCTCGAATGCATCCATCCCTTCCGCATTCGCGGGCGAGCGCTGATAGCCGAAGCCGTACTCATAGAGCGAAATGGTCAGCTCGGGATGGTTCGCGACGCAGTGGTAGCACTCGCGGTTGTTTTCCATCGTGAGCTTCCAGTTGCCTTTCTCGATGATGTCGATCTGCGCAGCAATCTTGCAGTTCGGCAGATCGTGCGGCAGCAAGTACGGCTCCATCGCGGCGCGCATCACGGCGAAATCGACGGGCGGCTGTTCCGCGAGGCACACGAAGATCAGACCGGCCAGGTTCTCGACATGCACGCTCTTCAGGCTGTGCTTGCAACGGTCGAACTTCTCGCCCATGTGCTCGGCGAACATCAGCTCGCCCGACAGGTTGTACGTCCAGCTGTGATACGGACACACGATATTGCCGACTGAACCCTTGTCCTCATTGCACAGGCGCGCGCCGCGGTGGCGGCACACATTGTGGAATGCGCGGACCTGCATATCGTCGTCGCGCACGATCAGGATCGAATCGTTGCCCAATTCGACGGTCACGTAATCGCCCGGCTCGGGAACGTCCGGCTCGACGGCGACCTGAATCCAGTGTTGACGGAAAATCGCATCCATATCGAGCGCGAAAATTTCGTCGCTCAGATAAAACGGTGCTTCGAGGCTGTAACCCTTCTTGCGCCGATCGACCAGCGCGCGAATGTCTGCCGATACTTTCATGTGTGCTCCGGGTTCCGAGGCCGTGTGGGTGCGGCGCAAAATCAGTATTCGATGAGTTGATGCTCGCGCAAATAATCGAGTATCACTTGTGCTTTTTCGACCGAAGTCCCTTCAATTACGACGCTGCCGCCCCGGCTTTCCGTGGTCGTCGCGGACAGCATGCGGGCATGGCCCGTGCGCTTCTCGGCGGCGGCCAGCCGGACGGGCTTGCGCGCGACGGGCGCGAGCGTCCATTGCGCCGCTTCCGCGTCTGCGCCTGCCTCCACGCGCTGCGGCGCGATCGTGCCGGCGCGCAGCCGCGCGTACGCATAGCGCGGCGTGACGGTGGCGAGCGGATGCACGGCGACGACGGCGGGCAACGCGACCTCGACGCGGCGGCGCACGCCCTTCGGCAAGAATTGCCGCACCGTCGCGCGGCCGCCCGCTATCGTCACGTCGACGGCCGTGCCGGCCAGCGGGACGCCCAGCGCATCCGCGAGCCGGTAAGGCAGCATGCCGCTGTCGAACGCGCCTTCGGCACAGGTGCCCGTCAGCACGAGGTCATAGCCTTTCAGCCGGGCCGCGAGCAGGCTGACGGCATCGCCGTTGTCCCCGCAGGTCAGCACTTCGACGCGCTCGGCGCCAAGCGCCAGATACTCTTCGAGTGCGGGATTACCCGGATCGCCCGCGTGCAGCACATCCAGTCGCGCGGCGTGCTGGTTCGACAGTTGACGGCCGATTTCGAGTGCAGCGGCATCGTTGCGGCTATAACGCGCGACGCCGCTGACAGGATGCTTGCCGACCGAGACGAGCACCGCGATTTTTTCGAGCTTGCCGTTCATGCCGCGACTCCTTCGACGATCTGCTTCACAGCGGGCGCAGCGCCCGCGCCACGGCCCGAGCGCGCCTGGTCGATCGCGTCGATCAGCGACGCGATGGTCGACTGCGTATCGCCGATGATCGTCAGGTTCGCGCGCTTGACGATGGGCGCGCTGCCGTCCAGATTCACCGCGATCACGTGGCGGCAATCCTTGATGCCCTGCAAGTGCTGCACCGCGCCCGAAATGCCGAACGCGATGTAGACGCTCGCCTCGACGGTCTTGCCCGTCGCGCCGATCTGCTTGTCGCGCGTAAACATGCCGTTGTCGACAGCAACCCGGCTCGCGCCGATTGCCGCGCCGAACGTGCTCGCGAGCTTTTCGAACGCGGCCACATCCGTTACGCCGTTACCCGCCGACACAATGAAGTCCGCTTCTTCCAGCGCGACCTGCGCGGCGTCGATTTCCTCGATGCCGAGATCGCGGTAGACGCTGCTCGACGCGTCGCTCGTCTGTGCGAACGCCGTGAGTTCGAGCCGCTCGCCTGCACCGATAAACGGCAGCCGCGTATCGACTGCACCGGCCGCAAGCAGGATCACGTCGGGCAATGCGCGCGTCGCGTAGGCCTGCTTCGCCTGCGCATACGACGAGACCTGCTTCGCGTCGATCTGCACCACATGCGTCGCGATGCTTGCGCCCGCGAGCGCCGCATAGCGCCGGCCGAGATCGCCGTCGCCCGTCGCGTTGTCGGGTATGAAAATGTGCGCAGGCGCGAGTTGCGCGACGCACGCCGCGACGGCTTGCACTTCGCGTTCCGGCGCAAACGTGCGGCGGTCGAACGACGGCAGCTCGATAACCTTGTCCGCGCCGAGCGCGGCGGCGTCATCTTTCAGTTCGCCGAGCACCAGCAGCGCGACCTGGGTCGCCGCATCCGCGATCAGCGCGGCAGCCGCCAGCGCCTGACGCGCGTGATCGTCGAGACCGCCACGGTCGCTGTGCGCGACGACGAGCAAACAGCGCTGCGGCGCTTGCGTCGTGCGCAACGTTTTGACAGCGGCATGGCCATGTGCCCCCGCATGCAGCGTGTGGTCATTCGCTGCACCCGCGACATGCTCCGCGCCGAGCGTGATGCGCTTCAGTCCGGCCGCCGTGATGACGAAAGGCCGGCGCGGGTCGATACGTTTGATAGTCGTAGTCATCGTTCACTCCAGCGCAGCCGCGACGAGTTCAGCCACATCGAGCACCTCGGGACGCGGACCGACCACGCCTTCGAGCATCGCCGTGCAGTTCGGGCAGCCTACCGCGACCACGTCCGCGCCGATCGAGCGCGCGTCAGCGATGCGGATATCGGGAATGCGCTGCTTGCCGGGGATATCCGTCAGCGGCGCACCACCGCCACCGCCGCAGCAACGGCCGCGCTTGCCATGCCGCTCCATCTCGACGACCTTGATCCCGATCGTCTTCAGCAACTGGCGCGGCGCTTCCGTCTCGCCGTTGTAGCGGCCCAGATAGCAGGGATCGTGATACGTGATGGTCTTGTCGTTGAATGCGGCGATGGCCTTCGGCGACAGCTTGCCGCTCGCAACGAGTTCCGCGAGGAACGTCGTGTGATGCAGCACGTCGTAGCGCCCGCCAAGCGCGCGATATTCGTTGCGCAGGCTGTGCATGACGTGCGGATCGGCGGTGACGATGCGCTTGAAATCGAGCGTCGCGAGCGTGCCCATCATCTGCTTCGCCATGCGCTGGAACGTGGCTTCGTCGCCAAGTCGGCGCGCGACGTCGCCCGTATCCGTTTCCTCTGCGCCCAGCACTGCATAGTTGACGCCCGCCTTGTTCAGCACCTTGACGAGCGAGCGCAGCGTGCGTTGGTAGCGCATGTCGAACGCGCCTTCGCCGGCGACGAGCAGCACATCGACAGCCTTGCCCGGCTGCGCGACAGGCGAACTCAGATCGACCGACCAGTCGTAGCGCGCCGCCTTGTCGTAGCCGCCCATCGTGCCTGTTTCGCGCAGATTCGCGAGCACTTCGGGGCCCTTTCCCGGCACCGTGCCGTGCACGAGCGTCTGGTTGCGCCGCATGTCGACGATCGCGTCCACGTGTTCGATCAGCATCGGGCATTCGTGCACGCAGGCGCGGCACGTCGTGCACGACCAGACCGTATCGGCTTCGATCAGGCTCGAGATGATGGGACGCTGCGGCTCGCCGCCATGCTGGCCCACCTTGATGCCAGGCGTCGGGCTGCCCGCATACGCTGCATCCGTGCCGCCGACCATACCCGTCACGAGATCCTGAATCAGCTTCTTCGGATTGAGCGGCTGGCCGGCCGCAAACGCGGGACACGCCGCTTCGCACTTGCCGCACTGCACGCAGGCATCGAAGCTCAGCAGCTGGTTCCAGCGAAACTCGACGGGCTTGCCGACACCGTATTCGTTCTGTTCGAGCACAGGCGCTTTGAGCGCGGTGGGCGGAACGACCGCTTCGCGGCGCACGTCGCCTTGCGCCGCAAAACGCTCCTGACGCGGATGAAACGCGAGATGCAGGAGACCGGCCAACGCATGCTTCATCGGACCGCCGCGCGCCGCGCCGAACGTCATCGCGAACGCACCCGCTGCGATCAGCAGCGCGAAGATGATCGCGAGTCCACCCGACATCGCCGACGCCGGCAACAACGTGTACAGCAGCAGACCGAGCGCAAACGAGCCGAGCAGCCAGGGCAGCGTATTCCACGGACCACGCGACAGACGTGCGGGCACGTCCTTCGCGTGACGCCGGCGCCATACGAACACGGCGCCCACCAGCATGATCAGCGCGGCCAGAAAGATCAGCCGGTCGAGCCACGGCGAATAGATCGCGAGGCCGTAGTTGATGAAGACCAGCGCGAAAGCTGCAATGGCGCCGCCCGCCGTCGCGACGTGCGTCTTCGCGATGTACGGATCGCGCGCGACGACATGATGCAGATCGACGAAATAGCGCTTCGGAATGGTCAACAGGTTGGTCCAGCCGAATGCGCCGGCTGCCGTTGCCCGTCCGAGACGCCAGTAAGCCGACCGTTTTGCGACCGCGAACGCAAGGCCGGCGACGGAAACCCACAACAATGCGGTGATGAGAAACGCCGGGCTCATCGTCAGAAGTCCTTGCAGAGGCGCAGCGCGTCGTAGATCGCGCCGTGGATGTTATGCATCGAGATGCAGTCGCCGACCCGGAACAGCAGGAAGCGGCCGTTGCCGAGTTCTTCCGACAGCGACGGTTGCGGTTCCGCTGCGAAAAGCTTGTGTACGTCCACCTGCCCGCGATTCACCGACTCCGGCTTGAGCTTCCAGTACAGCGCGTCGTTCGGCGTGCTGCCGTTTTCGATGATGACCTGATCGACGGCGCGCTCTTCCTGCTCTTCCGTGTACTCGTTGCGGATCACGGCGATCTTCTTGCCGTCTTCCTCGTACACGCGGTCGAGCCAGTAGTTCGGCGTGTGGATCACGCCTTGCGCGTAGAGGCGCCGATAGAAAATCGGGAATGTCGTGCCGCCCACGTCGTCGGCCACTTTCACATCCGGCGTGACGATCTCGACCTTCGAGCCGCGGCTCGAAATGAAGTCGGCCACGCCCGCGCCTGCATGCGTGCTCACGCCGTCGTAGACGAGCACGTTCTGCTTCGGCTCGACCTTGCCGGACAGAATGTCCCACGAACTCACGGCGAGACCTTCTTCGACACCCCACGCGGGCACCTGCTGCGTGAAGCTCGAACCGCCCGTGGCGAGCACGATGATGTCCGGCTTCTCGGCGAGAATCATCTTCTCGTCGGCTTCGACGCCCAGACGCCGGTCGACGCCCAGACGCTTCGTTTCCATATCGAACCAGCGCACGATCCCCGCCATCTGCTCGCGCTGCGGCGCTTTTGCCGCCAGCATGATCTGACCGCCGACGGCATCGCTCTTCTCGAAGAGCACGACGTCGTGACCGCGCGAACGCGCAACGCGCGCCGCTTCCAGTCCCGCCGGGCCCGCGCCGACCACCACCACCTTGCGGCGCGGCCCACGCGTTTTCTCGATGACATGCGGCATCGTCGCTTCGCGCGAAGTCGCTGCGTTCTGCACGCACAGCACATCGAGACCGTTGTACTGGCGGTCGATACAGTAGTTCGCGCCGACGCACTGCTTGATTTCGTCTTCGCGGCCATCGCGGATCTTGATGACCATGTGCGGATCGGCGATCTGCGCGCGCGTCATGCCGACGAGGTCGACCATGCCGTTCGCCAGCAGACGTTCCGCTTGCCCCGCATCGCGGATGCTTTGCGCGTGCATCACGGGCAGCTTGACGACCGACTTGATGCCCGCCGCGAGATGCACGAACGGCTCGGGCGGCAGCGCCATCGGCGGCATGCAGTTGGCGAGCGTGTTGTGCGTGTCCGCGCCGGAACCGATCACGCCGATGTAATCGATCAGCCCTTTTTCCGACATCGCTTGCGCGATTTCCTTCAGTTGCTCGTGATCGAGACCGTCTTCGTGGAACTCGTCGCCGCACATGCGCAGGCCGACGCAGAAGTCCTTGCCGACCGCTTCGCGCACCGCCTGCAACACTTCGACGCCGAAACGCAGACGGTTTTCGAGCGAGCCGCCCCATTCGTCGGTACGGAAGTTCGTGCGCGGGCTCCAGAACTGATCGATCAGATGCTGGTGCGCGGCCGAAATTTCGATGCCGTCCATGCCCGCGTCCTTCACGCGCTTCGCAGCCGCCGCGAAGTCGCTGATGATGCGGCGGATTTCCTCCACTTCGATGATCTTCGCGTTGCCGCGGTGCACGGGCTCACGCACGCCGGAAGGCGTCATCAGATGCGGCCAGTGCTCGCCATGAAATGCGGAGCGGCGGCCCATGTGCGTCGCCTGAATCATGATCTTCGCGCCGTGGCGATGCATCGCTTCGGCAAGACGCGACAGCGGGTCGATGATCTTGTCGGTCGACAGGTTGACCGACTTCCACCAGCCTTGCGGACTGTCGATCGACACCGGGCTCGACCCGCCGCACACGGCGAGGCCCACACCGCCCTTGGCCTTTTCCTCGTAATAGCGGATATAGCGGTCGCCGGGCAGGCCGCCCGGTTCGGCGTATACCTCGGCGTGCGCGGTGCTGACGATGCGGTTGCGCAACGTCAGCTGATTGAGCGTCAAGGGTTTGAACAGATTGGGGTAACGCATTGCGGGCGACCTCGGGCGGGTTCGATTCAGTCTCTTGTTTCAGTCACGCAGCCAGCGCATTGCCAATGCGCGCGCCGCTGCGTGCCTGTACTTCTGTTGTCAGGCTGCAAGCGGGGATACTTCAAATACGCAGTGATCGTGCTTGTGGTCAGAATGCTCGCCCGCGCACTGAGCTTCCTTCGACAGGCTGCGCGGCGCCTTCTTGCCGCCTTCCGTCGTGTCGTTGACCCAGTCCATCGCGCCCGCGAACCAGCCGGCGAACATGTAGCAGAGCTTGCCGCTCTTTTCCGGCTGCTGCAGCACGAACGACGAATAGCGCAGTTCGATCTTCGCGTGTGCCGTCGCCGGGTCGGCTTCGATGATCTTGAACAGACCCCAGCCACGTTGCGACAGGCGGTTCAGGTAATGCTCGAATACGGCCATGCCGCTGATGCCGTGCTGCTTCGCTTCCTTGTCGCACCAGTAGTACGCGGACTTGTAGCCGGCCTTGTAGAGAATCTCGGCATACGCTTCGACGCCGAGCGCTTCTTCGACGGCCGCGTGATTGTTCGTGAAGAAATGACGCGGCACATACAGCATCGGCAGCGCGTCGGTGGTCCAGACACCCGTGTTCGGATCGACGTCGATGGGCAGTTGCGGTTGCATTGCAGGTTTCCTTGTACTCTCGGGTTTCGCTTATCAGACGTTCCAGACTTCGCCGAACACGCGCAGCCAGTTCTCGCCCATCACTTTCTTGATGCGCGATTCGCTCCAGCCGGCCTTTTCCATTGCAGCCGTCAGGTTCGGGAATTCGCCGATCGTGCGGATGCCTTCCGGGTTCACCACCTTGCCGAAGTTCGTCAGACGGCGATAGCGGCCCTTGTCGTGCGTGATCCAGTCGAAGAACTCGGTCGAGTAGCCTTGCGTGAAGTCGGTGCCGATGCCCACCTTGTCTTCGCCGATCACATTGATCACATAGTCGATCGCTTCGAGGTAGTCCTCGACGGTCGCATCCGGGCCACGCTTGAGGAACGGTGCGAACATCGTCACGCCGACGAAGCCGTTCGCGTCGGCGATCTCTTTCAGTTGCTCGTCGCTCTTGTTGCGCGGATGCTCCTTGAGACCCGACGGGCAGCAGTGCGAATACGTGACGGGTTTCTTCGAGCAGGCGATTGCGTCGGAAGAAGTCTTTCCGCCCACATGCGACAGATCGACCATGATGCCGACGCGGTTCATTTCCTGAATCACTTCGCGCCCATAGCCCGACAGGCCGCCGTCCGGTTCATAGCAGCCGGTGCCGACGAGGTTCTGCGTGTTGTAGCAAAGCTGCACCACGTTCACGCCGAGTTCCTTGAACACTTCGATATAGCCGAGGTTATCCTCGAACGCATACGAGTTCTGGAAGCCGAAGATGATGCCCGTCTTGTTCTCTTTCTTGGCGCGCAGAATGTCGTCCGTCGTGCGCACGAGCGTGAGAATCTCGCTGTACTCGCGGATCTGCTGCTTCATTTCCGCGATATTGTCGATGGTCTTCTGGAAGTCTTCCCACACGGAGACCGTACAGTTGACCGCGGTGACGCCGCCCTTTCTCATGTCCTCGAACACCGAGCGGTCGAACTTCGAAATGTTCAGACCGTCGATAATGATGCTGCTGTCGTGCAGGTTGCTCATTGTTGACTCCGTAGCTGTGGGGCTTTCATATGGATAGAGCGGTTCAGTAGATCGGGAAGCGTTCGCACAGCGCGAAGATCTCGCGGCGCACGCGTTGTTCCGTTGCCGCGTCGCCGTCGGGATGCGTGCGCAGTGCGTCGAATACTTCGAGAATCAGGCGGCCGATATCACGGAACTCGGCAACGCCGAAGCCGCGCGTCGTACCCGCCGGCGTACCGAGCCGAATGCCTGACGTGACCGTCGGCTTTTCCGTATCGAACGGAATGCCGTTCTTGTTGCACGTGATGCCCGCACGTTCGAGCGCCTGTTCGACCTGTGTGCCCTTCAAGCCCTTCGGGCGCAGATCGACGAGCAGCAGATGGTTGTCGGTGCCGCCCGTCACCAGGTCGACGCCGCCTTCCTTCAGCACTTCGCCGAGTGCCTGCGCGTTTGCCAGCACGTTGTCGATATAGGTCTTGAAGTTGTCTTCGAGTGCTTCGCCGAATGCGACGGCCTTGCCCGCGATCACATGCATCAGCGGGCCGCCTTGCAGACCGGGGAATACGGCCGAGTTGATCTTCTTCGCGATGTCTTCTTCGTTGGTCAGCACGAAGCCGCCGCGCGGACCGCGCAGTGTCTTGTGCGTGGTCGAGGTCACGACATGGGCGTGTTCGATCGGGTTCGGATGACGGCCTGCCGCGATGACGCCGGCGATGTGCGCCATGTCGACCATCAGCTTCGCGCCGACGCTATCGGCGATCGCACGGAAGCGCGCGAAATCCAGCACGCGCGGATAAGCGGAGAAGCCCGCGATGATCAGCGACGGCTTGTGCTCGTGCGCGAGCTTTTCGACCTGGTCGTAGTCGATGCGCAAGGTTTCGCGATCCACGCCGTACTGAACCGCATTGAACCACTTGCCGGACAGCGCCGGCTTCGCGCCGTGCGTCAGGTGCCCGCCTGCGTCGAGCGACATGCCGAGGATCGTGTCGCCCGGCTTGGCGAGCGCGAGCATCACGGCGCCGTTGGCTTGCGCGCCCGAGTGCGGCTGCACGTTCGCAAAATCTGCATTGAAGAGCTTCTTGATCCGTTCGATGGCGAGCGCTTCCACTTCATCGACGAATTCGCAGCCGCCGTAGTAGCGTTTGCCGGGATAGCCTTCCGCGTACTTGTTCGTCAGTACCGAGCCTTGTGCTTCGAGCACGGCGCGCGACACGATGTTTTCCGACGCGATCAGCTCGACCTGCGACTGCTGGCGTTCGAGTTCCTTGAGGACCGACTTGCGTACGGCTGCGTCGCGCTCGGCGAGGGACTGCGAGAAGAATGGGTTGGCGTTCGACATGGCTTCCGTTCAGTTGACCGTTGATAGCTGAAAAGCGAAAAGCGAGTGCGAGGCCAACTGTCCGATTCCGCGCTATCCCTTGACTGGACTGGCTTTGCACCACCTCCACCGACGACTCTATTCTTGTCTTTCGCCTGCCCGGTCAATTTACGATTTCAGACGCGTTCTTTGCCTTTTCCGCCATGCAAGTCCGTTTTGGACAAGTGACGGAATCGACCGGTCGTGCTTATCCGTGGTGTCAATGCAGTAAAGTGATGCGATTTCGCGATGGTGCGTTGCAGCGTCCGGCGGTTATCTGTTCGTGCAAGGAGCACCGCATGGGAGCGCGTCAGGCTCGCGGACAGTGCCAACATTGCACAGCGCCGGTGCGATCGCGCGAATGCACTGCCGCAACGAGGTTATCCAGCCAGGGTTTAGCCGTATGGCATGCTTGTTGCGCTCACTCGCAGAATAAGAAAGGCCGTTTCCCCACTCGGCCGTAACAGAACATCGAGCTGAAGGAACGCCCGAACCATGTCGCCCGATCGAACCGCGTCGTTGTCGCACTTCGCGTTCATGCCGCTGCCCAACTTCACGATGATCGCGTTCACGAATGCGATCGAGGTGCTGCGCATGGCCAACTATCTCAGCGGGCAGACGCTCTACCGCTGGTCGATCATCAGCCCGGACGGAGGCCCTGTCAGCGCCAGCAACGGTCTGTCCGTGGATACTGGCCCGGCCGATTGCGTGGGCACACCCGATATCGTGTTCGTATGCGGCGGCATTGACGTGCAGCGCGTGACCACGCCTGAGCATCAGTCGACGCTGCGGCGCTTCGCGCGCGCGGGCGTTGCGCTGGGCAGCCTGTGCACGGGCACGTATGCGCTCGCCAAGTCGGGATTACTGGCGGGTTATGCGTGCGCAATTCACTGGGAGAACATGTCGGCGCTCAAGGAGGAGTTTCCCGACACGCGGTTCCTGAAAGAGCTCTTCGTCATCGATCGCGATCGCGTGACGTGCACTGGCGGGGTTGCGCCGCTCGACATGATGCTCAACCTGATTGCCGCGCGCGTCGGCACGCCGCGTGTCACGCAGATTGCCGAGCAGTTTATCGTCGAGCATGTGCGCGATAACAGCGCGCAGCAACGGATGCCGCTGGTGGCGCGGCTCGGTTCTGCGAACAAGTCGTTGTTCGAAGTCATTGCTCTGATGGAGAACAATATTGAAGAGCCGCTATCGCGGGAAGAACTCGCGAGGCTTGCGAATATGTCGCAACGACAGTTGCAGCGATTGTTCCGGGAGCATCTTGGGATGACGCCTACTCATTACTATCTGACTTTGCGGTTAAGGCGCGCGCGGGAGCTTTTGTTGCAGACGGATATGTCGATCATGCATATCACGATGGCGTGCGGGTTTCAGTCGGCATGTCATTTTAGTAAGAGCTATCGGGATGCTTTTGGTACTGCTCCTACGCGGGAGCGGCGTAAGCAGGTCGCGCCGCTTGCGCATGCGGTGATTAGTAATTCTATTGGTGGGGTTAGTGTGCATGCGTGAGGGTTTTTGATTGTTGTTGCGCGGGGTTGTTGGGTTGGTTGGCTTTGCGCTGGTATCCTTGGGTTGCCTTTGCGCTGGCATCCGCGATTTGTTGTCTTGCTTCACGCGTCGTCGCCGTTCGGTGTTATGGCCTTTTCGCTGGCATCCGCGATGCGCTAGCTCGCTTCACGCGTCGCCCCTGTGCGGGGCGGCACCTACTTTTCTTTGCCGCCGCAAAGAAAAGTAGGCAAAAGAAAGCGGCTCACACCGCCAGTGCTTGACCTTTGTCCACGGGCCCCCAACGTCCCCATCCTTCACACGCTAGTGCCCTGGTGAGTGCCCGTTGCCAACGCTCCGAATCAACGCCTCACCCGCTTCAAACATCCGTACATGTGCCACTGGCAGCGAATGGTATGTGCCGCCCAGGTGGCAAACTGTGTGTAGGTTGTCGCGTCGTATAGGGTGGCGCTCTTACAAGGTGGGACGCGTGCGCTATCGGTCCGAAGTGGTGCGCGTATGGCGCGAAAGCCTACACACAGTTTGCCACCTGGGCGGCCGGGGACTATCTGGCGCGGCGTGCTGGAACGCAGGTGTGTGAAGCGGGTGAAGCGCTCATTCAGAGCGTTGGCAACAAACGTGGGTCATGTGATTGCCGTGTGAAGCGTAAGAACCTTTGGGGGCCCTCAGGCAAGAATTAGCGCTGGCGGTGTGAGCCGCTTTCTTTTGCCTACTTTTCTTTGCGGCGGCAAAGAAAAGTAGGTGCCGCCCCGCACAGGGGCGACGCTTGAAGCACGCTAACGATTCGCGGATGCCAGCGAAAAACCAACCCAGCCCAACCGAAACCCAAACCCTAAAAGCAAATCCCGACGTGAACGACGTATTTGCCGTGTGAGCCCAGCCCGCCCTCGACACGCTGACATCGATGCGCGCACAAAGTATCAATACGCCTGTGACCACGGTGGACCTCGATCTCGAATCGGCGATCGAAACGCGCGTTTCGCGCTTTTCTATGGCGTGCGCAATAGCTGCAAACGTGGAGAACGGGCACAACGCCTGCGCTCATCCCGCTTCACCGATTGCGCATGTTCCGCTAGCCACGGCAATAATTCAACAACAGGCATCGCTTTCGCGAAGTACCAGCCCTGTCCATACTGCACCCCCTTGCGCATCAGATACTCCGCCTGCGCCGCCGATTCGATGCCCTCGGCGACGATTTCCATTCCCAGATCATGTGCTATCGCAATGATGTGCGGTGCGACCACGCTGCTGGCGTGCGCATTCTCGACGGGATTGACGAATGCCTTGTCGAGCTTCAGCGCATCGACGTGAAATGTCCCCAGGTAAGAAAGACAGGAATATCCTGTTCCGAAATCGTCGATGTACACAGGATGCCCCGCCCATCTGAGCGCGGCAATGATGCTACGCGTCGCATCCGGATGCATGAAACCTCTTTCTGTGGCTTCGATGCCCACTTGCGAAGCGCGGACGCCCGTCCATTTCAACGCCTGCGCGAGAACATCCAGAAAGCGGACGCTGCGAAGGTCGTCGCTGCCCACATTGATCGAAACGCGAAACGATCGATCCGAGCTCAGTACGCACGCCAGGTCGTCAAGGCTCTTGTGGAGCACGAGATCGGTCAATGGTCCCATCAGCTGATGCTGTTCCGCCAAGCCAACGACGATCTCCGGCGAGATATCCTGGCCGTGCAGCCGCCATCTGAGTAGCGATTCGACACCGACGCAGGTGTTGTCGGCGAGCCTGATGACGGGCTGATAAAACACCTCCAGGGTTTTACGGGCGATAGCCAGCCTCAGCTGCTCGAGTAGTGCGAGTTCGGAAATCATGAAATCGTGCGATTGACGGGCGGAGTACATAGCATGCCGTCCCGTCGCTGCTCTTGCATGACGCAGACATGATAAACGCGTCATGGTCGGCGATCCGGCGGCACGATCAATTGGCAAACTGTGTGAACAACTCGAATCTGACTTCCGTCTGCCACGCCCGCCGATCAGCCACTCTCGTGTCCTCGTAGGGGATGATGGGTTCTATCGAACATTTCCGTTCACACATGACATGTCTGGTCACCGCGCTCGTCGTGTCCAGACATGGATGGGATGGTTACAGATTGACCAGCGTCACAGTCGCATTGCCGTCAAACTCGATGTCGTCGGAGGTGGGCAATGTACTCGACCTGGCAATCACCTCCCGAAGGACTTCTTCAGCGTTGGAGCGCGCGCCACAATGCGCGAGGACATCTGCATTTGAGCGGCACCAGACGAACGAGCGCGACGCTTTAAACGTTCAGCGATAGCAGTTGATTGAAGGTGTGGCGGTAGAGCCCGCCACCTGCGTCGCGAATTCAGGACGTGTCGCCGGAACCCGCTTCCCGGTTCACGTCTGCAAAAGGAAATCGGAGCCAGAACGTAGTGCGCACGCCCGGACAGCTCTCCACACCGCATTGGCCACCATGGTTTTCCATAATCGATTTCACGATCGCGAGTCCGAGGCCGGTTCCCGAGCCGCGATTGTGCCGCGACGGATCGATTCGGTAAAACCGTTCAAAGATGCGATCGACATGCTCTCGCCCAATGCCCTCGCCCGTATCCGTGACCGCGATTTCCGCTGCACCGGCTTCCTCGCGGCATGTGACGAAAATAACCGACCCGCGAGGCGCATGGGCCAGCGCATTGGAAAGCAGATTGCTCAACGCACGCTGGAAAAGCAGCAGGTCCGCGCGAACTTCGGCGCGCCCGCTCAGTTCGATGGTGACGCCCGCATCGGATGCCACGGTCTCGTAGTAGCCCGCCACCCGTCCGGCCTCGACTACGGCGTCAAGCAAGCAGACCTTGACTAGCGTGTGTGCTTTCTCCGAGCGTGCAAGGAAAAGCATGTCTTCGATCATTCCCGACAGACGCTGATACTCCTCCACACTCGACTCGATGACGTCACGGTATTCCTCCGTGCTGCGCGGCAGCGACAGTGCCACCTGCGCCGCTGCCTGAAGATTCGTCAACGGCGTACGCATATCATGTGCGAGATTCGAGGAGAACTGGCCGAGGCGCGTAAACGAATCGTTCAGCCTTTCAAGCATGCCATTGAAAGCGTGCTCCAGTTCCTTCAACTCCTGCGATGTATCGAATCCAGATAAAGGTTGCGCGAGACGGCACGTGGACATCTCCTCCGCATAAGAGACGAAGCGTCGAAGCGGGCTGAGCCCGAACACGGTAATGGCGTACGCAAATGCTGCTGCGATTCCTACACCCACCACTTCGATCAGCATGATCGTCCACGCGTGCGCGCGCAACGAGGCAAGGTTTTCCGATTTGTCGTACTGGACCACGACGCGCACCGATACACAGTCTCCGGCGAGCCGCGCCAGTGCCGTGATATAGCGAAACCTCGCGCCTCGGGTATCGAACGCGGCATTCCGGCGATCCGGCGGCAGATCGCCGAGCAGTGCAAATGGCTGGAAGCCACGCGTGCTGACGAGACGGCGTCCGGCCATATCGTAGATGGCCATATCCATGTTCTGATGGCCCTCCATCTGATCGGTCCAGACATGGGGATGGTTCGAGATGCGACTCGTCGCGCGCACGTTTGCGAGATCGGCTTGCAGTGCCTCAAGCGTCGCCTGCATATGACCGCTCGCCGCCAAGGACATTCGACTGCGCAGGGCCTCATAAAGCGCGGCGCCACTGAGTGCCAGAATGACCGAGGTAGAGAAAAAAATCAGAGCGGTTAACCTCGCCCCCAGAGTTCGCGGCAAGAATCGATTGTTCATCGGTTACGCAATTGCCTCGTTCTTGTCGAGCGTCGCCCGTGCCGGAAAGTCAGAGAAGTGCCTGTACGCGCCGATAGACTTCTTTGCGTGTCCAGCTGCTGCTTGCAGGCTCGCCCTAATGCGCACTAATAGGCGTCACCCGCGTCGCATACGCCGATACGAACACGGCATGTACGGTATCGCCCACCTTCAAAGTCTTGAAGTCGATGTCAGGACCGACTACGAGCGTGACTGCCTGATAGGCCCCTCGCAACCGCACCTCGCGCTTGCTGGCGTTCATATCGAGCACTGTGGCCTGAACCTCGATCTGACGCGCGGCGCCGTATCCCGACGGTGTCGACTGGTACACGCTCGAATCGACGCGCTTGCGAATCCCCTTGTCCGCATCAGCGACCTTGTCCGCCGACACGAGCAACGCGTTTTTGTAGAGCACTTCAACATGATCGCCAACGCGGAGTTGATTGAAATTTTCGACTTGCGGACCTATCGCAACATCGATGTCGTGTCCCTTCGGACCATGCAGGGTAATGATGCGCGATGCACGGTCGATATCGGCGATCCGTGCCTTGATCTCCACGGGTGGCGCCGTGGCGAGAAGCGCCTGTACCCGTGCGGCAAGCGCGGATTGCTCTTGCACACCCGAAGCGGGTTGAGCGGTCTGCGCGCTCGCCCACGGCGCGACGCTCATGCTAACGATAACCGCCACTGCCAACGTCGTTGCTTTAATCATCCGAATTGTCCTGTTTAAAGGGATTCTTTTCTCGAGGTAACTCACCCCGGTTATTCCGATAGCGGTTCGCGCGGCGCACGCCAGACAACTTTCCGGTCTCCTCCGACATCACGATCGCCCAGGCCCACGGAACTCGAAGTGCTTTCCCGTTCGCATCGTTCCCGGCGCATTGACGCTGCAATCAGAAGCGACACAATCGGCACGACAACGGGAAAAAGAAGAACAGCACCGACGCGCCCCGCGATCTCGCAAATATCGATAGTCAACCCCAAGAGGTGTGTGCGGATCGAGCGCCATAGACTGTGATCGACCAGGAGGATCGGGATCGCCCTGGCCGTATGTATCAACACCTGCCAGTAACTCATTGGAAGTTCCTTGGGTTCTCTTCACACGCATACGCTAGACGCCATTTTTTAACACGACCTACAGTTTGAAATTCAAGTAACAGTAAGATCATTGATAAAACATAAATTTCCTTATTCAAATAAAAGTCCGGATCGAAAAATGACCAATATGGACGACCCAATCCTCAGAACGAAGGTAGAGTAAAAATTCATTCCGGCCCGGTCAACGCACCTATTTAATCCACACACCCGATCTGAATATCAATTGATGAACAAACGCGTCTCCGGAAAATAGATTCCATATCGCTTCAATTTTTCAAACGCGTTCTATTTATTAAGTAACCCTATTCAACTGATCGAACTCCAGCGTCTCGCCCATGGTGGACGCTCTAGCGCGCCATTGTCGGTCCTGGATTTCAGATCGATCATTAAGGAATCGAACATGCGATATCTCCACGCCGCAGCAGCGCTAACCATTGGCGCGGCCATGGTGATTTCATCAAGATTTGCCCACTCCGCCGAGGCCTCGCTTGGCGCACAAGTCAATGTCATGCCCAAATACGATGGTGCGGCATCGTACCGCGCACTGCCATTGCCATTATTCGCCTACGACAATGGACTCTTTTTTGTTTCCGGACTCTCAGCCGGAATACGCTATCCGATCGGAGCCGGCATTTCGACGGGTTTGATTGCGCAGTTCGATTTTGGGCGGGACGCGGACGATTCATCTCGCCTTGCCGGAACCAACGATATCTCAAATACGGCCCGCGTCGGCGCGTTCGTGGATTGGCGTCGCGGCAAGTGGCACGCGTCGCTCAATGCGCTGCAGGCGACTCACAGTGGATATGGTCTTAAGGTCCGTCTCGCGGGCAGTTACGCTGCTTTGGCGACGCCGAAAAACACGGTCCACCTGGCGGTGGGCGCAACCTTCGGTAATGGGGATTACATGAATACTTATTTCGGCGTTACCGAGCAGGAGTCACTTGCAAGCCAGTCGAGGCTCGCCGGATATTCGCCCTCCGGGGGCATCAAGGGTGTCGACGCCAGCGTTACGTGGAAGCATCAGCTCAACCCGCATTGGAGCACGGCTGCCGTGCTGGGTGTGTCCAGTCTGGTGGGCGACGCAGCCGACAGCCCAGTCGTCGAACACAAGGCTGCTATCTTCGGATCGGTAGGACTGGCGTACCGGTTCTGATTCCATCGCTGCCGGATGCATGTGCCTGCACATGCATCCGGATGTTCGTGAGCGCAGTCCGGTACTCGGACGGCCCAGTTTCAATTCACCTTCCTGAAACGCGCATCCGCGCATATCGTCCCGCTGAGCAGGTTCAGTCCATGACGCGTCGATCTGAACCTGAAGGTTCGCGAGCGGCCTCGAACAGTACTTTCGATGCACTACCAGACGGGCCTTCACCGTCCTTCTACCAGCGAAGACCCACCAACCATGCGGGCGGATTTCGACTTCGCACTCCCCTCGCTTCGCAAAGGGCAGATCACGGATTCTGCAATCTGCCCGATCTCCCGTCGATCAGAAGCGGTGGCGCAGTCCGATCGTTGCTGCGGCCTGGTTGTTGGTTGACGACGGCGACAGCAGGTTGATGGACGCCACGTTCGCGATGCCGTTACCGTTCGCGTCATAACCGAGCGAGCCAGAAGCGTGCTGGTACACGCCGGCCAGGTACACGTCCGTCCGCTTGCTCAGCGAATAGTCGGTACCCAACACGAATGTGTGCCACTTCGGCGAATTGCCGCTGTTGCTGCCTGTCACCGTGCCGTCAGTGAACGTGTACGAACTGACGATTGCCAGTGCCGGCGTCAGCCTGTACTGCCCGTTGATTTCATAATTGTCCAGATGCAGGTTCATCCCCGTAAGGCCAGGCAGTGCAGCACCGCCGCTCGACAGGCTCGCGAGGCCGTCGATCTGCGAATGCGTCCACACCAGACCGACCTGTGCCGGGCCGAACGCATAAGTGGCGCCCAAACCGTAAGTGCGCTGCAGCGTCGCCGAAATGTTCTGACTTGCCGACGCTGCGCTGTTCGCTCCGCCGAGTCCACCTGAGTTATCCGATTGTGTGTAACCTGCGGCGACGCTCAGTGGACCAGTCCCGTACCTCGCGCCCAGGCTCCACGTGCGGCCGTTCGCAAAGCCGTTCGCGTCGTTGCTGAAACCATACATGCCGCCAAACTCGACACCCGCATAGTTCGGGCTGGTGTACTTGACCGCGTTCTTGGTCGAGTATGTTTGCGCGAGATTGTCGTTGTCGAACGGATGGCCGGCGAGATTGTTGCCAAAGCCAGCACCTGCAGCCGACAGCGGCCCGAGATATTCCGAGGTCGAATCGTATTGACGTCCCAGCGTCACAGCGCCATATCGGTCGCTCTTCAGTCCGACGAAGGCTTGACGGTTAAAGATATCGTCGTTGTTATGGAAGCCGCCGTTGTTCAGATCGAAGCCGCTTTCTACCGTAAAGACGGCCTTCAGGCCGCCGCCGAGTTCTTCGGCACCGCGCAAGCCAAAGTAGTTGTTCGACAGATTGCCGCTACCTTGTTGCCAGACACTCTTTCCGCTGACGTTGTTCGCATACGTGATGCCGGCGTCGATCGAGCCATACAGAGTGACGCTGCTTTGTGCGTGCGCACTCACCGCAAAGGCACCCACAGCGCAGGCGAGAACGATTTGTTGTTTCATGCTTCAAACTCCTTAGTACATGGAAATCTCCCGATTGCTCATATGGCAGAAGCAATCGGAAATCTGACGAATCAGATTGCCGAGTATTCCATTTATTTGAAGCACTTTCGCTTTAGTGTGACACCGCGATATACCATCGAAATGGAACTGCTACGTGACCAGGATGCATAGACAGTTGTTTTAAAAGACATAAATAGATCGGTACGTGTTTCGATATAGGGTGCTCCACATTGCCTTTGTCCCGACGAATACACATCTTCTCGATTCGCACACGGTTCAATAGTGTCAAAACTTCGCTCTCCAGTTTCGCCCGCTTTGATGCTTTCCCTCTAACATCAAAGCAATCACGCCTGCCATGCCGTGCATCAATGAGTTTTTTCAACAGGGAACTGTAACCAGAATGTCGTTCCGACGGCTGGGTCACTTTTCACGCCGCACGCTCCGTGGTGCAGATTCATGATCGATTTGACAATGGCAAGCCCGAGTCCCTCACCGTGGGAAATGGCTTTTCCCTGCGGTGGATCGGCGCGGTAGAAACGTTCGAAGATCCGTTCCGCATTCGGCGGCGCAATCCCCGGACCGCGATCGGACACCAGAACCACGACCGCATCCGGCTGCTCCCAACATTCAATGTCGATAGTCGAATTGCGTGGCGCATACACGATCGCGTTAGCGAGCAGGTTGCTGACCGCGCGCTGATACAACAGCAAGTCGGCGTGAATGATTCCCTGCCCACGGACATCGATGGCGATATCGGCCGCTTGCGCCAGTGATTCGTAAAAACCGCTGACGCGACGCGCTTGCGCTGCTGCGTCGAACTCGCAGATCGATAGCGACAGGTCAGCGCGCTCCGCGCGCGCAAGAAACAGCATATCGTCGATCATTCTCGACAAGCGCTCGTATTCATCTACGCTCGATTCAATCACTTCGCGGTATTCGGGCGCAGCACGCGACTGCGCGAGAGCGACCTGAGCCGCCGCTCGCAGATTCGTGAGCGGGGTGCGCAAATCATGTGCGAGATCGGAAGAGAACTCGCTCAAGCGTGTGAACGAGTCGTCCAGACGCGCCAGCATACCGTTGAACGCCTGTCCGAGTTCCAACAGCTCGGTTGAGCTTGTGAGCTTCGGCAACGGTTGCCCGAGCCCGTCGATCGACATCTGCTCAGCTCGCGTGACAATGCGACGCAGAGGGCTTAGCCCGAGCATCGTCACGCCGTAGGCCGAGATAGCCGCAAGCAGAATGCCTATTGTCCCCATGATAAAAATGATCTCGGCATTCGACCTTACCAACTCGTGCTCTTCACTGCTGTCGTACTGTACGGCGACACGAACCGCCGGGCTGTCACGCCCGTTGAGCGGCACGATGGCCACGAGATATCGCAATGCGGTAGTGGGTGTGGAGAGATTGACAGGATTGCGGGGCGTCTGGACATCCAGAACCGGCGGGTAATTGCGAAAGCCTCGCGTCGAAAGCAACTCCTTACCAGCCACGTCAAACATCGCGAATGCCACGTACTCGCGCCCATGCACATGCTCTGTCCAGGCATCGGGATCGCGTGTAATCCCGTCCGTCGATTTCACTTCGACAAGGTGAACCTGGAGTGCCGACATCAATTGTTCCATCTTGTCGGTTGCATTCGCTTCGACACGACTCATCATGGCTTCATAGACCACAAATCCGCTGACGGCGAACGCTATGGATGCATAGAAAGCGATCAGCACAGTGAGCCGGATACGCAGGCTAGCTGGCAAATAGCGAAGCATGATTGGTTGCCACACGCTATTGCCGCGAGTTACAAGCCGTGAACCGACAGGCTGCCAATCTTGTGCCCGCGTCTTTCTGGCAGCATGCACACGCCGACCACGTCAGAATTGCGCATCCACGACACATTTGCTTTCCCGTTCCGACCGCCGACAAGTGTCCGGTCCATCGCTCACCTTGCCGTTCAGCATCAGCCCATTCCTGACGAAGCAACGGCTCGCGCAGAGCGCTGACTTTCGATACGCGTCGCAATGCCGACTCGGCCCGCCTCATCCGCGCTGCGGACGAAAGAATAGTACTGCGCCTGCCACTGCCATGGGATTAAGCACGCGGGCAACAGGGGCAACTTTGAGAAAGCACAAAGAATTCGCGATGCATATTAAACGCGCACTCGTCAGCACATTGCATCGATTGAAAACACGTACCCGTGCTTCACGAGCGAATCACGGTGTCGCCTGGCTTCGGACTTCCAGAACGTAGCCCATGCCCCTGACGGTATGGATCAGCTTGGATTCGAAAGGGTCGTCCAGTTTGGAGCGCAACCGGCGGATGGCCGAATCCACCACGTTCGTGTCGCTGCTGAAATTCATGTCCCAGACTTGTGACGCAATGATCGCGCGCGGGAGGATCTCCCCTTCGCGCCGCATCAAAAGCCACAACAGCGCAAACTCTTTTGCGGTCAGCAGAATGACTCTTCCCTGCCTCGTGGCCTTACGACGTGTGAGGTCGAGTTCGAGGTCGGACACACGGAGCGTATTCGAATCCTGCGGCCGCGCGCGGCGAAGGATCGACTTTACGCGTGCAGTCAGTTCGACAAAATCAAAGGGTTTCGCGAGATAGTCGTCAGCGCCGAGTTCGAGCCCCCGGATGCGGTCTCCTACGTCGTCTCTCGCGGTCAGAAAGAGAACCGGCGTCGACTTGCTGCGCCTGAGATTGTGCAACAGTGTCCAGCCGTCTTGCCCTGGCAGCATCACATCCACGATAAGGAGGTCGTAGTCCTCCGTTTCAGCCTGATGCTGTCCGGAAATGCCGTCCTCTACCCAGTCGGCGACATATCCTGCTTCCGTCAAACCCTTGCGTAGATATAAGCCGGTCTTGCCCTCGTCTTCGACAATCAGAATTCGCATCACCTGGTACCTCGTTTGAATCACTTGCGGTCCGAAGACCTTCCAGCAGGCGCACAACAATAGCAAAGCGATGGTTTCCGTGGAAGTCTGCTTCTCCTCTGTCGTTCTTCAGAAGCCTCACGCCGCGTCGAACATGACAGGAATGTCATGTTCGCCTCATGCAGACGCAGCGTTCAAACGTCAAGCTACATGAATCGAATTTCCACGGTTTCCGCAGCCGCGATTCGCTCATGCAATATTTCGCGAATGCGACAGTAACGCCCGGCGTCCAATGAAGCAATTTCAATGCAATGAGTACATCTCAACGGTTCGATGAATACCTGGAATATCTTTCTCAAGGGTTTCGACACAAGCATCATATTGCCGGCCTGCGCGACTATTGCACGGGTCTAATGCGACCGTTAGAGCGAAAGAGCACGAATGCCATTGCGGAAGATCTTCAGCCTGCACGCGCGGCAGCAATGCGTCAGGCGCTACATCATTTCGTGGCCAGGGCCCCGTGGTGCGATGACGAACTGCTCAGACAGGTCGCCCGCTGGGTGACCCCGCAAATGGCGGGCTTATCCCGCAGCGGTTGGTGGATCATCGGCTGCAATACGTTTCCAAAGCGTGGCAGCCAGCCAGTGGGCGTCGCGAGACAAAATCACGAAGCATCGGGCAGATATGACAAATGTCAAATTGCCGTGAGTGTTTCGCTAGCCTGCGAAAGCGCCAGCCTTCCGATCGGCTGGCGACTGTATTTGCCGCGCGCATGGGCCGACGATCCGATCCGGCGCAGGAAGGCAGGCGTCCCCGCCGACGTGCAGTTTGCGACCAGGCCGAAACTTGCGCTTCAACAAGTCGAGAAGCTGCTTGCCGGGGGAACGCCCTCGCGCCCCGTGCTCGCCGATGTCAGCTACGGCATGGACCCGGAGTTCAGGCAAGGGTTAATCGACCTCGGCTTGCCGTACGTATTGGGTGTCACGTCGCAGGCACGCATCTGGCGCCCGCAGGCCGAAGCGCTGCCGTCAACGGGATACAGGGAAACGGGACGTCTGCCGTCGCAAACATGGCGTACGGCCGATCACTACCCCATCAGCGTCAGAGCGCTGGCCATGGAGATGCCGGCACATGCGTTGCAGACGATCAGTTGGCGCGAAGGAAATGGCAATCTGAGAAGCAGCCGCTTTGGCGTGGCGCGGGTGCAGCATGCCGACAGCCATGCATGCTGGGCGCGACTGCAGCCACTGCAATGGCTGCTATTGAAGTGGCCGCTGGGCGAACCGGAACCGGTCAGATACTGGCTTTCGACACTGCCTGAAGACACGTCGATCAATGATCTCGTCGCAGCCGCCCATTACCACTGGCGCACGGATCGGGACCACGAGGAACTTCGGCAGGATTTCGGACTTGACCACTATTCGGGCCGGGGTTGGAGAGGATTTCATCACCACACCACGCTATGCACGGCTTCGTATGGCTTCAATCTTGGAGAACGGCTGGCGAGTGAGCGAGACCTCGCTACCCGAAGATTATCAATCTACCCGGAATCTGGCGCGTGATCCGGGTCACCGCCAAGATCCGTCATCACCAATCCACTCGAATCGCTGCACAGGTTCCGTGCGATCCGTTTGTCCAGCCAAGTAGATGATCTGGTTTGCTCATTCTTGTGTCTCCGTGTTGCGGACACTTCATGATCGCAATTCCGCGATAAAGGATAATTCATGTCGAAGCGCTTTCGTTTGTTGGCAGGTATCGCCACCCTCATTCCTGCATTCACTCTCCTTGCGCAAGACCTCCCCGCCAACCCAAAACCCAATCCTTATCTGGCCGCAGAAAAATACGCCATTACCCATTTCGATTCGTCCCAGAGCGATTCTTTTCCGTATGCCGTTCCACGCGGCACGTTCGAGGTCGATCTTCGCAAGGAGAAACGGATTGTTGCGGGGCCAGTCAACATCATGACGCTGGCGTCGACGTCTCCGTCTTATATGTGGGGTGTCTCCAGTGAAGGCGTCACCTACATCGACGTGTCGAACGGCGGATTCAAGGAAGTCGCTCGCATCGCGGCGCCAGGCCAGAAGATCATCTCTGCACAGTTGCACGACAGGGTTCTGGGTCAGCATTTCAGTAATGCCGCGCAAGTGCAAAAAGCGGTGACCGATATCTACGGCCTCGATTGGACACGCGCAGTAAATGGCGTCTATTCGGTCGTGGATAAAGATAACGGCGTGTACTACAACACCGCCGACGGCTTCTTGACGAAATTCAGTCTGATCGACGAGAAGAACCCATCTGCCGGGATAAAGGTCATCAAAACGATCGATATGCGCTCAGTGATCGGTCCGGACGCGTACCTCGTTGGCACTGGCATCACCTATGACGGAAAGCTCGTCGTCGCCTCCAATTTCACGGTGAGTGTTCTCGACCGTTCACTCGAAGGCAAGGCCCGAACGATACGTCTCGCACCGGGTGAAGTCGTGACTAACTCATTTGCGATCGACGATCAGAATGGCATCTACATCGCCTCGAACAAAATCATGCATAAGCTCGTCTGGACGGGCACCAGACTCTCCGATGATCCTGCGGACGGCGCCTGGACGTCGCCCTACGACACTGGCGATCAACCCCCAACCATCAAGCTTGGCAATGGCACAGGCTCCACGCCTACGCTGATGGGATTCGGACGGGATCAGGACCAGCTTGTCGTGATCACCGACGGCGCAAATCGCATGCATCTGGTCGCCTTCTGGCGCAATAAAATCCCGACCGGCTGGCAAACGCCAGCTGGAGCGAAATCGCGCCGCATTGCAGGCCAGATCGCCGTGACGGCCGGATTGACACCCTTGCCAAAATTCATTCAGACAGAACAGTCGGTGGTCGTGAAGGGCTATGGCGCTTTTGTCGTCAACAACATTTCGCAATCCGGCGAAAAAGACAAGCTTGTCGACGTATTGGCGCTTGGTCCCGTCAACCAGCCGGGCCACGGTACGGAGCGTTTCGAGTGGGACCCGAAGGCGCATCGGTGGCAATCCGTCTGGACGAGAGGCGATGTGATTTCGATCAGCATGGTACCGAGCGTCAGTTCAGCGTCGGGTATCGTCTTTGTGAATGGCTATTACAAGAAGACCGGCTGGGAGTTGACAGGTCTTGACTGGGACACGGGTAAAACCGTACAGCGCGTCGAGTTCGGCAAAGACAATCTCGGCAACGGCGCTTACGCAATCATCCAGTACGCACCCAATGGCGACCTCATCTTCAATAGCATCGGCGGCCCGGTTCGCGTGCATCTGAAAGATCCGGCAAGAACCTGATTGCCTCACCGAACCTGAGCGACGGGCCGATCTCTGGAAGCATCCCGGGTCGGCCCCTACTCCCGGCCTTTACGCGCAGACACACGTTAACCCGCTAAACCTCATGGAATGCCCACTCATTGCGGCAGGCCAGTCTGCGCCCTTCAGCCCATCGTGAACACCAAGCAGAATCGTGAGACAACACTATGCATAAGCGTCGCTTGATTCAATACATGACCGATAGTCTGCTGGCGATCTTGTGTGTGGCCGGCATGACGCAAAATTCGTCGGCGACTGAAACGGGCGTTGGTCGCCCCATAACCGGTCAGCAGGTAACGCCATACGGGGGAATCGTCCCGCCCAACAGCGAGTGGATTGTCTCGTGGGCGACCATCTATTACGATGGATCGCTTAGCGCCAGCAAGAAAGTATCTACCGGGAATCAGATAACGGGCGGCCTCGATTATCAGGTCGTCTACACGATCGCCAACCTGGTGAAGACCTGGGGAGTCAACCTGGGTGGATGGAACTTTGCTTCATCCATTGGCGTACCTGTTCAATATTCCAATGCGTCGTCGTTCAACGGACTTCTGCGTCCAGACAGTGCCACCCAGTTCGCCGATCTCTTCTTTGCACCTGTCATTGCGGGATATCGTCTCTCGCCCACTGACTACACTGCACTCAGTCTGCAAATCTATGCACCGACGGGCGCTTACAATCCCGATCGTATTGCCAATGCCGGTCAGAACACCTGGACATTTACACCGGGTATCGCCTATACGAGGCTGTTTCCCAGCAACAACCTCGAGCTGACCATCAATTACGGTGTCGAGTTCTACACAACGAATAGCGCCACGAACTATCACAATGCCGCAGTCAGCGTACTCGATGTGCTGGCGCTCAAACGCTTCAGGAGCGGATGGAGCGTAGGCGTCGTAGGTGGGTGGATTCAGCAGCTCGGCAACGATACTGGCCCCACCGCTGATTTGATCGGTGGCGCGAAGGGCTATTCCCTCGGCATGGGTCCAACGATAGGCTGGGCCGGCAAGATTGGGAAAACACCCGTTTCCGCGAATCTCCGATGGGTCAACGAATTTTCCGCCAAGGCAAGACCCAGCGGAAATGCGGTGCAGTTGTCGTTGAGTGCAGCCTTCGAATAGCCCGATTCCAGATGGGCACTAGCAGAAGAACGATCTGGAGGATCGTTCCAGCCCCTGCAATAACGGTGAATACCGCAGCCAGCCAAACGCCAGCGGTTTCCTCAATCCATTCGCCGACCGACGACCAATACCCGTTCCGGCCGCCGGTATAGTTCAGGCGTAAATGCCGTCAGCATGAAATCCGGCAGAAGGGCAATTCCGAACTGCACGGGCGGCCTTCTGTCACGGAATACAATACCCATGTCAGCGCTGCCGGGACACCTCAGTCATCCGCGCTATCGTGCAAGTGGCTTGCGAGGTAATCGATCAGCGCTCGCACCTTCGACGGAAGAAAGCGGTTAGGGGGATACAACAACCAGACGGGCCCCATGTACGAGCGCGCCTCAAACTCCCAATCGACTAGCAACTGAACGAGGCCGCCTTGCTCCAGCGCCTCTACAGCAGCAAAGTCAGGCAAGATCGCAATGCCCAGATCCTGCAACGCCGCCTCGAGACGGGCGCCCGCATGATTGGCGATATAACGCCCTCTTACTTCCAGCGTCTGCGTCTCGGTGGCACGCCGGAAATGCCATCGATTGTCGTCAGCCGTTTCTCCGAGAAACAGGCATTCGTGGCGGGCAAGATCGCGCGGTTCGGTCGGCGTCCCATGTGCCTCGAGATAAGCGGGGGACGCGCATAGCAGCCATTTCACGGTTCCGAGCCGCCGGGCAGCGAGACCCAGCGGAGGCGAACGGGTCAGGCGAATCACGATATCGACGTCGTCGCGTAACGGATCGACTTCGCGGTCGGCGAAAATCAACTGGACGTCTACGTCCGGCAAGCTGCGCAGAAATCCAGGGATCAGCGGATGGATAACGGATCGGGCAAATGCAATTGGCGCGCTAATACTGACCCTGCCGCGCGGCTCGCCAACCATCTGGCCCGCGACATCGACCGCACCTGACGCCGCGCCCACCATGTCGCGGCAATACCGGTAGACCTGCGCGCCCGAGTCGGTGACCCGGACACTGCGCGTCGACCGCTCCAGCAAGCGCGTGCCAAGCGCTTCTTCAAGGCGCTTGATCTGCCGGCTTACCGTCGACGGCGTGCTGCCCAACTGGCGCGCGGCAACCGAGAAGTTGCCTGCGTCGACGACCCGGGCAAAAGTCGCCATGTCCGGTAACAACGCAAAAAGCTCAGTGGGATTCATTGCCGTGCTCACATCGACACATCTGTGCACCTGCGACATAAAAGATGTTCCGCGAGACCCAATTATAGTTTTCGACGCAATACTCGACAATTTGGACTGTGCTAACAGAAATAGACGGTCCGCCATGTCGAAGCAAAAACGCTTGCTCTGGATTTCCGACCTCATGCTGCTCGCGGTCGCGATGGTGTGGGGCACAAGCTATGGCGTCGCGAAGAGCGCGCTCGCGTTCTATCCCGTGCTGGGACTGTTGGCGCTGCGCTTTGGGTTGACCTTCGTGGTGTTGTCGCCCGCTTTGCGTTCGCTGCGGCAGGCGAAGGCGTCCGAACTGGCGGGCACGCTTGCCACGGGTGCGCTACTGCTCAGCATCCTGTTGGCCGAGACGTTTGGGATATCGCTGACACGTGCTTCGAACGCAGCGTTTCTTATCAGCTTGTGTGTCGTGCTCACGCCGCTCGTCGAATGGGTGCTGCTGCATCGAAAGCCGTCGCGCGTTGAAGGTATTGCCGTCGGGCTGTCGTTAGCTGGCGCCGTGTTGGTGAGTGGCGGCGCTTTCATTCCGACTGCAGGCGATGCGCTGATTCTTTTGGCTGCGCTGCTCCGCGCGCTAATGATGTGCGTGACGAGGCGTGTCATGCGCGACTCGACACTCGCTCCACTGTCGGTGACGGCGGTACAGGCAGGCACCGTCGCGGTTGGCAGTGTTATCGCGGCGTTCGTGTGTCCGTCGCAGCCGTGGCCTGCGCTGCCAACGTTCGCTGGACACGCCGGCTTCTGGATGAGCATCGGCTATCTGGTGGCTGCGTGCACGTTGTTCGCATTCTTCGCGCAGAATTTTGCCGTCAAGCGCAGTAGCCCGACCCGGGTTGCGCTGCTGATGGGAAGCGAACCGGCTTTTGGTGCGCTGTTCGCGTATGCGTGGCTTGGCGAGCACCTGTCTATCTGGGGCTGGGTCGGAGGCGGGTTGATGGTAATGGCATCTGTGCTCGCAACAGCACGCTGGAAAAAAAGCGCCAACGATCGGGTCGAAATGCGTTCAGTGGTCTCGAACGAAGCCTGATGCGCGTGCGGTTTCTCGGACACCTGTAGCGAAGCCGCAAAGGGACATCGAGGACGAAGATTTGCCCAGCAGTCGTTGCCGAAGTGCGGAGGGGACTAACTCAATTGCGAGTATCGACGGCAATCAGGCGAATTGCGGCCGGTGCGAGCCGAGAATCAGGCACACTCAGGTTTGGCGCCCAAAAACGCCAAGACCCCGCTTTTGAGGGCGGGGTCTTGTCTTGGGTAAGGAGCCTGACGATTACCTACTTTCACACGGGCAATCCGCACTATCATCGGCGTGGAGTCGTTTCACGGTCCTGTTCGGGATGGGAAGGGGTGGTACCGACTCGCTATGGTCATCAGGCATGACGGGTTGCTGCGTCGCGCTGGAGGTTGGGTAACCTGGTCGCGCCACAGCCAATCGGGAAGAAGCGTAAAGAGGGTATGGGGTTGTGTTGTTTCTGGCACAACACCGATCTCAACCTGATGCGTAAAACACACCGGTTATAGGATCAAGCCTTACGGGCAATTAGTATCAGTTAGCTTAACGCATTACTGCGCTTCCACACCTGACCTATCAACGTCCTGGTCTTGAACGACCCTTCAAGGGGCTCGAAGCCCCGGGGATATCTCATCTCAAGGCGAGTTTCCCGCTTAGATGCTTTCAGCGGTTATCTCTTCCGAACATAGCTACCCGGCGATGCCACTGGCGTGACAACCGGTACACCAGAGGTTCGTCCACTCCGGTCCTCTCGTACTAGGAGCAGCCCCCTTCAAATATCCAGCGCCCACGGCAGATAGGGACCAAACTGTCTCACGACGTTTTAAACCCAGCTCACGTACCTCTTTAAATGGCGAACAGCCATACCCTTGGGACCGGCTACAGCCCCAGGATGAGATGAGCCGACATCGAGGTGCCAAACACCGCCGTCGATATGAACTCTTGGGCGGTATCAGCCTGTTATCCCCAGAGTACCTTTTATCCGTTGAGCGATGGCCCTTCCATACAGAACCACCGGATCACTATGACCTGCTTTCGCACCTGCTCGACTTGTCGGTCTCGCAGTTAAGCACGCTTATGCCATTGCACTATCAGCACGATTTCCGACCGTACCTAGCGTACCTTCGTACTCCTCCGTTACACTTTGGGAGGAGACCGCCCCAGTCAAACTGCCCACCATGCACTGTCCCCGACCCGGATCACGGGCCAAGGTTAGAACCTCAAACAAACCAGGGTGGTATTTCAAGGACGGCTCCACTGAAACTAGCGTTCCAGCTTCATAGCCTCCCACCTATCCTACACAGATCGGTTCAAAGTCCAATGCAAAGCTACAGTAAAGGTTCATGGGGTCTTTCCGTCTAGCCGCGGGGAGATTGCATCATCACAAACACTTCAACTTCGCTGAGTCTCGGGAGGAGACAGTGTGGCCATCGTTACGCCATTCGTGCAGGTCGGAACTTACCCGACAAGGAATTTCGCTACCTTAGGACCGTTATAGTTACGGCCGCCGTTTACCGGGACTTCAATCAAGAGCTTGCACCCCATCATTTAATCTTCCGGCACCGGGCAGGCGTCACACCCTATACGTCCACTTTCGTGTTTGCAGAGTGCTGTGTTTTTATTAAACAGTCGCAGCCACCAGTTTATTGCAACCCCTTCACCCTTCGCCCGCAGGGGCGTCAAGCTACAGGGGCGTACCTTATCCCGAAGTTACGGTACCAATTTGCCGAGTTCCTTCTCCCGAGTTCTCTCAAGCGCCTTAGAATACTCATCTCGCCCACCTGTGTCGGTTTGCGGTACGGTCAATGTGAAACTGAAGCTTAGAGGCTTTTCCTGGAACCCCTTCCGATTGCTTCGCTCCCGAAGGAGCTCGCGCCACGCCCTTGAATTCCGTGCCCGGATTTGCCAGAGCACCTTCTCCAACGCAGCGACCGGGACTTCCAACACCCGGACAACCTTCCGCGATCCGTCCCCCCATCGCATTTCACACTGGTGCAGGAATATTGACCTGCTTCCCATCAGCTACGCATTTCTGCCTCGCCTTAGGGGCCGACTCACCCTACGCCGATGAACGTTGCGTAGGAAACCTTGGGCTTACGGCGAGGGGGCCTTTCACCCCCTTTATCGCTACTCATGTCAGCATTCGCACTTCCGATACCTCCAGCACGCTTTTCAACGCACCTTCGCAGGCTTACGGAACGCTCTCCTACCATGCGTGCAATGCACGCATCCGCAGCTTCGGTATATGACTTAGCCCCGTTACATCTTCCGCGCAGGACGACTCGATCAGTGAGCTATTACGCTTTCTTTAAAGGGTGGCTGCTTCTAAGCCAACCTCCTGACTGTTTTAGCCTTCCCACTTCGTTTCCCACTTAGTCATATTTGGGGACCTTAGCTGGCGGTCTGGGTTGTTTCCCTCTTGACACCGGACGTTAGCACCCGATGTCTGTCTCCCGTGATTGCACTCTTCGGTATTCGGAGTTTGCTATGGCGAAGTAATCCGCAATGGACCCTTCAACCATGACAGTGCTCTACCCCCGAAGGTGATACACGAGGCACTACCTAAATAGTTTTCGGAGAGAACCAGCTATTTCCAGGTTTGTTTAGCCTTTCACCCCTATCCACAGCTCATCCCCTAACTTTTCAACGTTAGTGGGTTCGGACCTCCAGTACGTGTTACCGCACCTTCATCCTGGCCATGGATAGATCACCTGGTTTCGGGTCTACACCCAGCGACTGAATCGCCCTGTTCGGACTCGCTTTCGCTACGCCTGCCCTAATCGGTTAAGCTCGCCACTGAATGTAAGTCGCTGACCCATTATACAAAAGGTACGCCGTCACCCCTTGCGAGGCTCCGACTGTTTGTATGCATGCGGTTTCAGGATCTGTTTCACTCCCCTCCCGGGGTTCTTTTCGCCTTTCCCTCACGGTACTGGTTCACTATCGGTCGATCACGAGTATTTAGCCTTGGAGGATGGTCCCCCCATCTTCAGACAGGATTTCACGTGTCCCGCCCTACTTGTCGTACACCTAGTTCTTCCTCGCTGTTTTCGCCTACGGGGCTATCACCCACTATGGCCGCACTTTCCAGAGCGTTTGGCTAACAACGAAGATAAAGAGTACAGGCTGGTCCCATTTCGCTCGCCACTACTTTGGGAATCTCGGTTGATTTCTGTTCCTGCGGTTACTTAGATGTTTCAGTTCACCGCGTTCGCTTCACATGGCCTATGTATTCAGCCATGGATACTCCATAAGGAGTGGGTTTCCCCATTCGGATATCGGTGGATCAAAGCTCGTTTGCCAGCTCCCCACCGCTTTTCGCAGGCTACCGCGTCCTTCATCGCCTGTGATCGCCAAGGCATCCACCACATGCACTTGTTCGCTTGACCCTATAACGGGTGTGTCTCGTCGTGTTGCCACGACAGACTCACTCGCTACAGGCTGAGTATTCGCGTTGTGCCGTATTCCAGGTTCGTCTTTCGATGAACTCAAAAAATACATTGATACAATCACAACCCTGATTCACCTACTCGCGCGCCCATCTCTAAGCACGCTTTCGTGAATCTCTTTACTACTTCTTCCTGATTGTTAAAGAACGACAGCCGATATCTAACTGCAATACCGCATCTGACTGGCTCAATTGCCAATGTTTGTCACACTGAACCGCCAGCATCTTTCGACGCTCGCGCCAATGAAACCAACATTGGGAATTGGTGGAGGATGACGGGATCGAACCGACGACCCCCTGCTTGCAAAGCAGGTGCTCTCCCAGCTGAGCTAATCCCCCAGTCATACAGTACACAGGGGGTTTTGCGATCAGCCACCGCAGACAAGACGCTGGTGGGTCTGGATGGATTCGAACCATCGACCCCCGCCTTATCAAGACGGTGCTCTAACCGACTGAGCTACAGACCCCTGAGCCTGTCTTCAATTAACAGCCGACAAGTGTGAGCGCTCAACTTGTGAAACGCGAAAGCTCTGGAAAGGAGGTGATCCAGCCGCACCTTCCGATACGGCTACCTTGTTACGACTTCACCCCAGTCATGAATCCTACCGTGGTGACCGTCCTCCTTGCGGTTAGACTAGCCACTTCTGGTAAAACCCACTCCCATGGTGTGACGGGCGGTGTGTACAAGACCCGGGAACGTATTCACCGCGGCATGCTGATCCGCGATTACTAGCGATTCCAGCTTCACGCAGTCGAGTTGCAGACTGCGATCCGGACTACGATCGGTTTTCTGGGATTGGCTCCACCTCGCGGCTTGGCAACCCTCTGTTCCGACCATTGTATGACGTGTGAAGCCCTACCCATAAGGGCCATGAGGACTTGACGTCATCCCCACCTTCCTCCGGTTTGTCACCGGCAGTCTCCCTAGAGTGCTCTTGCGTAGCAACTAGGGACAAGGGTTGCGCTCGTTGCGGGACTTAACCCAACATCTCACGACACGAGCTGACGACAGCCATGCAGCACCTGTGTTACGGCTCCCTTTCGGGCACCCTCACCTCTCAGCAAGGTTCCGTACATGTCAAGGGTAGGTAAGGTTTTTCGCGTTGCATCGAATTAATCCACATCATCCACCGCTTGTGCGGGTCCCCGTCAATTCCTTTGAGTTTTAATCTTGCGACCGTACTCCCCAGGCGGTCAACTTCACGCGTTAGCTTCGTTACCAAGTCAATGAAGACCCGACAACTAGTTGACATCGTTTAGGGCGTGGACTACCAGGGTATCTAATCCTGTTTGCTCCCCACGCTTTCGTGCATGAGCGTCAGTATTGGCCCAGGGGGCTGCCTTCGCCATCGGTATTCCTCCACATCTCTACGCATTTCACTGCTACACGTGGAATTCTACCCCCCTCTGCCATACTCTAGCCCGCCAGTCACCAATGCAGTTCCCAGGTTAAGCCCGGGGATTTCACATCGGTCTTAGCGAACCGCCTGCGCACGCTTTACGCCCAGTAATTCCGATTAACGCTTGCACCCTACGTATTACCGCGGCTGCTGGCACGTAGTTAGCCGGTGCTTATTCTTCCGGTACCGTCATCCCGCCCCTGTATTAGAGAAGCGGTTTTCTTTCCGGACAAAAGTGCTTTACAACCCGAAGGCCTTCTTCACACACGCGGCATTGCTGGATCAGGGTTGCCCCCATTGTCCAAAATTCCCCACTGCTGCCTCCCGTAGGAGTCTGGGCCGTGTCTCAGTCCCAGTGTGGCTGGTCGTCCTCTCAGACCAGCTACAGATCGTCGCCTTGGTAGGCCTTTACCCCACCAACTAGCTAATCTGCCATCGGCCGCCCCTTGAGCGCGAGGTCCGAAGATCCCCCGCTTTCCTCCACAGAGCGTATGCGGTATTAATCCGGCTTTCGCCGGGCTATCCCCCACTCCAGGACACGTTCCGATGTATTACTCACCCGTTCGCCACTCGCCGCCAGGGTTGCCCCCGCGCTGCCGTCCGACTTGCATGTGTAAGGCATGCCGCCAGCGTTCAATCTGAGCCAGGATCAAACTCTTCAGTTCAAACCTGTTACTGTTTTTCGGTTCATCTAAGAACCGGTCGCTCACTCAAAATCACTGACGAAAGATCTGCGCTGGGCCTTTCAACCCAGTCAAACCTTCCTCAATTTCTTCCGTGTGAGACTCGATTACTTTCGCCATCAGTGACCCGAAGATCACCGCGCGCTTCGTCATCGAGCGCCCACACTTATCGGCTGTTGATTGTTAAAGAACATTCGCTAAAAAGCCGCTGTTTTCTGCTGCTTTCTTGCGTCTCCGTCGTTTGGAGAGGCCGAATTATGCGGAACCCCCTGGGGGCTGTCAAGCACTTATTTCGAACGATCGACGAAAATCTTTCGATGCCACTTTATTAGGCACAGTCGACATTTGTCACCCCCTTTATCGAACCTGGCCATCTGTTCCCATCCGCGTCCCACTCCTGTTCCATTTCCGCCCTCCGTATCCAGCTATATTTTTCACGGATCCAACAATCAGTCCGGACGTTCGTGCGACGTACTGCTTCCGACGCGGCACGCATCGGCGGTGCGGGTATTCGCGTGTACCGGTTCGCCGTAGAACCGGGAACACCGCCGCATGGCTGCATCCGTCTGCTGTTGCCGTGCGTAAAAGAGGAATGACGCGAGAGGAATGACGCGCCGCCGATGGAGAACACGCAATGGATGTGCAGACGGAAACCCATCCCGTTCCGCCGGGCAGCCGCGTTGCGGTCGTCGGCTCGGGCATCGCTGGACTTGCGAGTGCGTATCTGCTGGCGCGCCGCCATCGCGTGACGCTTTACGAGGCCGCCACCTACGCCGGCGGACATACCCATACTGTCGACGTCGAGCTCGATGGCCTCACCCATCCCGTCGATACAGGCTTTCTCGTCTTCAACGATCGCACTTATCCCAACCTGATCGCACTCTTCGACGAACTCGATGTCGCGTCACACGAAAGCGACATGACATTCTCCGTCTCGCTCGATCACGGACGGCTCGAATGGGCAGGCACCAATCTGAACACCGTCTTCGCCCAGCGGCAGAATCTGCTTTCGCCCAGCTTTCTCGGCATGTTGCGCGACATCCTGCGTTTCAATGCAACGGCTGAAAGGCATCTCGAAGCGGCATCCGCCCGCGGATACTCCGTCGGCGATCTGTTGACAGCTGGCCGCTACGGCGATCCCTTCAGACAAAACTACCTGTTGCCGATGGCCGCCGCCATCTGGTCGTGCGCGAGCGCCGACGTGCTGCGCTTCCCCGCCGCGACCTTTCTGCGCTTCTGCCTCAACCATGCACTGTTGCAGGTGAATCGCCGCCCGCGCTGGAAGACCGTCGCAGGCGGTGCGCGCGAGTATGTCCGCCGGATCGTCGCCACCCTCGATGACGTGCGCACCAATGAACGGGTCGTCGCGGTGCGCCGCGAGCGAGGCGGCGTCCACGTAGCGACCGAAACCGGCTGCGAGCGCTTCGACGCGGCGATTCTCGCCACGCACGCGCCCGACAGCCTGCGCATGCTCGTGGACCCCGATCCCGACGAACGCCATATCCTGGGCGCGATCCGTTATCAGCCCAATGTCGCGTGGCTGCATACCGATCCAACCTTGCTTCCGCACCGCAAGCGGATATGGTCCGCGTGGAACTACCTGTCGACGCACGGGACAGACGGCATGCGCCCGGTCTGTGTCAGTTATCTGATCAACCGCCTGCAACCGCTGCCCTTCAAAAGACCTGTGATCGTGACACTCAATCCGTCGCGACCGCCCTCACCCGAGACGGTGCTGAAGCGCTTCGAGTACGATCATCCACTGCTCGACGGTGCGGCCGTGGCAGCGCAAAGCCGCCTTCCTTCGATACAGCGCGCAAGACGCACATGGTTCGCGGGCGCGTGGACAGGTTATGGCTTTCATGAAGACGGACTGAAGTCGGCGCTGCGCATTGCTCGCGACTTCGGCGTCGAACCGTCGTGGTCCGTACGATGAACGGCCGTTCTTCCGATCGCGCCGGTTGGCTGATGTCCGGGCGCGTGATGCACGAGCGGCTACGGCCCGTGCGTCATCGCTTCGTCTACCCCGTGTTCTGCATCCGTTGCGATCTGGCAAGGCTTCATGAACTGGAGGGCTGGTGGCTGGGCGTCGACCGGTTGCGGCCATTGAGCCTCAGAACGCGCGACTACGGCGCATGCGATGGAACCGACCTGCTTAGGTGGGTCCGCGGGCAGATCGTAGACGCAGGCCTCGACCTGGACGGCGGCGCTGTCTGGTTGCAAACCTTCCCGCGCATATTTGGCTACGCGTTCAACCCTGTCAGCTTCTGGTTCTGTCACGACCGCGACGGCAACCTGCGCGCATTGCTCGCTGAAGTACGCAACACGTTCGGACAACGTCACTCGTATCTCCTGAAAGCGCGCGACAACGGCCCCATCGACGCGCACACCCAGCTCCACTGCGTAAAAGCGCTACACGTGTCGCCGTTTTGCGATGTCGAAGGACATTACGTCTTTGGTATCCACGAGACCGAACACCGCTCTTCGATCTCCATCGACTATCACGACGCGCAAGGACTTTTGATCCGCACCGCGATTTCGCTCGGAAAGCACCCGCTCACGCGCGGGCACGCGCTGCGCGCACTCATGCGGCAACCGCTTCTCACGGTCGGCGTCATCCTCCGCATCCACTGGCAGGCGCTGCGCCTGTGGTTCAAGAAAGTGCCGTTCTACGGGAGCCGGCCGCCGTCGCCTCACTCACGACCAACATCGATCAACGAGGAATCGTCACCATGACGTTGTCACGCGCCTTCTATGCCGCCGGCAATGCGCCCCTGTTCGCCCGCCTGTTCCTCGCACTGCTGGAACGTTTGCGCGTCGGCCATCTGGTCCTGACGACGCCAGACGGCCAGCAACGCGTGTACGGCGATCCTCATGCCCAACCCGGCGCGCAACTCATCCTGCGCGACTGGCGGGCATGCCGCGCGATCCTGCAGGCGGGCGACATCGGATTTGCCGAAGCGTATCGCGCCAGATGGGCCGACACGCCCGACATCGTGGCGCTGGCGCGGCTCGCCATGCGCAATGAAACCGCGTTGCCGCGCACGGTAGCGGGCAGTGCCCCTGCGCGCCTGCTCTATGGATTGCGCCACTGGCTGCGTCCCAATACGCGGCGCCGTAGCGAACGTAACGTGCACGCGCACTACGATCTTGGCAACGCCTTCTACGCGCTCTGGCTCGATCGGACCATGACCTATTCGAGCGCACTGTTCGAGGACGATGCCACCCGTTCACTCGAAGACGCTCAGGCAGCCAAGTATCAGCGCATCGTCGATGCGTTGCAGTTGCGCGCCGGCATGCGCGTGCTGGAGATCGGCTGCGGCTGGGGCGGCTTTGCGCTGCACGCGGCGCACCAGGGCATACGCGTGCACGGTGTGACGATCTCTGCCGCACAGTACGAATGGGCGCGCGAGTGCGTGGCACGTGCCGGTCTCCACGATCTCGTGACGATCGAATTGCGCGACTATCGCGATCTGCGCGGCATCTATGACGCAGCGGTGTCGATCGAGATGTTCGAAGCCGTCGGAGAGCGCTATTGGCCTGCGTTTTTCAGTGTCCTCGGGCGCATGCTGAAGCCGGGCGCACAAGCGCTCGTCCAGTCCATCACGATGGACGATTCGCGCTTTGCTGCTTACCGGTCTTCGAGTGATTTCATCCGCGAGTACATTTTCCCGGGCGGCATGCTGCCGGGCGCCGAACGCTTTCACGCCGCCGCCAGACGCGCGGGTATGGCATGCGTCGAGTCACTATCGTTCGGGCTCGACTATGCACGCACCTTGCAGCGCTGGCATGCACGCTTCGAGGAGAACCTCGACGCTGTGCGGACACTAGGCTTCGACGACCTGTTCATCCGCACATGGCGGCTCTATTTCGCGTATTGCGAAGCGGGCTTCGCCGAGCGGCGCACGGACGTCAGGCAATTCATCCTGACTGCTGCGCCGTGAAGCGCGAGCTCATCGGAGCCGCGGCGTGAAGCAGCCGTCACTCGCCTGCCGGCAGAAACCCAGGCTGGCCGATCTGTTGCGGATGCTGCGGCACGCGGCGAAAGCGCGATGCGTCGAAGCCCATCGCATCGAATCGCGCGAGCAGCGAGCGGTAAACATCTTCGCTGATATCGGGCTCGCGCGCGAAAATCCAGCCGAGGCTCTTGTCGCCGAGACCAAGCAGTGTGTAGCGGTACTCGTCGTCGACATAAAGCGTCTGCTGCGTGACATATACCGGCCAGAAAATGCGCACCTTCCACTCGCCGTTTCCGCTGCCCGGCACGACGCTGTCGACGAAATGAAACGTCGACGGCGACGCGTCAAATGTTCTCTTGTGTGCGGTGTACCGGTCGTCGATCTTTCCGTCTTCGCGCAGCGACCAATCCGTATAGCTGCCCACGTATTTGTTCTCAAGAAAATACGGAATGATGGCAATGACGTACCAGCGCCCCATGTAGCGAGGCAGATCCACACTTGCTGGCTTTAGCGGAATGTCTGCGCGCGGATTGGGATTGGCCGGCGACTGCGAGCAGGCCGACATCAGGGTGACCGTCGCAGCGACGGCGGCCAGTGCCAGAGCAACACGCGTAGCTTTCATCGCATCACCGCTTGCCGAACAGATAGTGCGCAACGCCCCATTCATTGCCTCGCGCATAGCCAAAAAGCTCGGACACAGCCATGTAGAACATGCGCCAGCGCTGCAACCAGAGCCGCGCGTTATCCGTACCGTATGTCAGAATCAGTTCTGGCATCACGCGCTCGCGTGCGTTGTCGAGATTCGCTAGCCATAGCTCCGCCGTGCGTGCGTAGTGCGCGCCGCCGATCCACCACTGCCTGTCGATCCGGAGGTCGTTTTGAAAGTGCAGCAATAAGGCTTCGGATGGCATCGTGCCGCCGGTAAAGAAGTACTTCGACATCCAGTCGGTGGCGTCCCGGGTCTGAAAGTGATACGCGAGCGTTCGATGCGCGAACATGTGGACGAAGAGTTTCCCATCGGAGCGCATCCAGCGCGCAACACGTTCCAGCAAAAGGCCGTAGTTCTTCATATGCTCGAACATCTCGACCGACAGCACCCGGTCGAAATACCCGGCGCGTAACTCATCTTCGAAATCGAACTGGGCAACGTTGCCCGTCACGACGCGCAGATTCGTGATGCCAGCCGACGCCGCACGCGCCTCAATGAATTCGCGCTGGCTGCGTGAATTCGACAGCGCGACGATTCGGGCATGCGGATAATGCCCGGCCAACCACAATGCCAGCGCACCCCAGCCGCAACCGAGATCGAGAATGGTCTGGCCGTCTTCGATCCTTGCCCGCTCTGCGTAAAGTGCGAGCATCGCCTGTTCCGCCTCTTCGAGTGTCTCGTCGCCACGTGGAAACAGGCAGCAGGAGTACTTCAGATACGCTCCCAGATGCGCCTCGAAGAAAGAAGGCGGCAATTCGTAGTGTTGCGTGTTGGCGGCATCGGTTTCGATCGCAATGGGACTGGTGCGCAACCCATCGAGCAGCGCGTTGAAGCGTTGCGAACGAAGCTCGCCGTCGGATGCGCCTTCTTCGACGAGACGCTGCCGCATCAGGCGGCGCATGCCGAAGCGGATTACGCGATCCGGCACCCATCCGCGCTCGCACGCATGGATCAGCCAGTCTTCCCTGGCAAAAAGCGGCTTGTCCGTCGAAGGCTGAGTTGCCGTAAATGTCATGGCGGGGCACCGTTCGGATGTAGTGGAAGCGTAGAGGGAGGGATTCAGCCGCGTCGCCGCGGCCACGGTATCAACGCGCTGGTCTCGCGCATGTACTCGGCGTAACCGGGGCGCGAATGGACCAGATGCGCTTCGAGCATCGGCACGCCTGAGAGCTTCATCAGCAGCCATGCCATGAGCACGGGTGGGAGTAGCGTCAACCAGATCCACGGCGACCCGATCGACAGCGCGGCATAAGCCACCCAATGCAAACACTCGAAGAAATAATTCGGGTGCCGCGAATAGCGCCACAAGCCGACGCGGCACACTTCACCCTGATTCGCCGGGTCGGCGACGAAGCGTCTGAGCTGACTGTCCGCAACCGATTCGCCCGCCACCGATATCAGCCAGATCGCTACCGCAAGCGCGACCCATGAAACGGAAGGCGTATCCGTGCGCCATGCAGGCACGGCGAACGCCAGCGACAACACCATCGAAATGACCGTCTGAAACTCGAGAAACCAGAACATCTTCCGTCCGGCCGCCGCACCCCATTGCTTGCGGAAACGGTGATAACGCGGGTCCTCCCGTTTACCCGCATTACGCCGCCACAAATGCCATCCGAGCCGCACGCCCCAGATACCGCCGCCCGCCGCGACCAGCGCACGGGCAAGCGGATCGCCGTTGCTCGCCATGCCGTAGAACACGGCGATTGCGCCCAGCGAGAACGCCCATATCGGATCGATCATCCCCGCGTTTTCGCTTTTCAGCTGCCACGCCCAGAAAGCAGCGAACAGCGCGACGAGTACCACGAACGCGAGCGACGCTGCGGCAGCAGGAGACATCAAAAGCTCCTCTAACGTAAATCGGCAAGTACGTTGCGACAGGTTATACGCGCCATGACATTGCGCGGATGCATCGAGCAAAGAGTGGGTGTAAACAGCGTGCCCGCGAGGGGCGGTGTCGCGGATTTGAATCGGTTCCCCGTGCAGCACGACGGCGCGGCTGCGTCGCTACGAGGAACCGCTAGATGAGGAGCAGCAGAGTAGCGCTCGAAGAAAGGGTGTGCAACGTAACCAGCTTGACGCAAGCATGCGTCAGGCCGACGCACGCACTCCGTGCGCAGAGATGAGCTTGCATGCATGCGCCGGCAGCCCTGCCAGCACCGGCACGCCGGGCGCGAGACCCGGCACTTCGCGCGGGGTGGTCGCGGCAGTCAACGTGAAGCCTGCGCATTCGATGGTGGCTTCGAGCGAGGCGCCGACGTCGCGAATGAACCGCACCGTGCCCCGGACGCAATTCGCATCATGCACGGCCTGATCGGCGCCCAGTTGAATATGCACGTCTTCCGGCCGGATCAGAAGACGAATGTCGCCGGATGCGACGGACGTCGGCGCCGGGTTCGCGACGACGATCTGCTGCCCGCCCGGCAGACGCACTTTCCCGCTCTCGTCGTTTGTGACGGGCAAGATATTGCCAAGGCCAATGAAGTCGGCCACGAATTCGCTGACGGGGTCGCGGTAAATATCGAGTGGCTTGCCCACCTGCGCAATACGGCCTTTCTCCATCACGACGATGAGGTCGGCCATGGTCATCGCTTCGCGCTGATCGTGCGTGACCATGATCGTCGTGATGCCCAGACGCTGTTGCAGCAGACGAATTTCAATCTGCATCGCCTCGCGCAGCTTTGCATCCAGCGCCGACAGTGGCTCGTCGAGCAACAGCAGCTTGGGGGACGTCGCAATCGCGCGAGCAATCGCCACGCGCTGCCGCTGGCCGCCCGAAAGTTGCGTCACGGCACGCCCGGCCATATGCGGCAACTGGATCATGTCGAGCAGTTCGGCGACCCGCCTCGCCTGCTCGCTCTTGCCCGTCTTGCGTAATTTGAGCGGATACGCAATGTTCTCCGCCACGGTCATATGCGGGAACAATGCGAGCGACTGAAACACCATGCCGAAATCTCGCCGGTTCGCGCTCAGGTGCGTGATATTGCGACCGGCGAACATCACCGCCCCCGACGTTGGCTGTTCGAGGCCGGCGATCATCCGCAACAGCGTGGTCTTGCCGCAGCCCGACGGTCCGAGAAAGCACACCAGCTTGCCTTCGGGAATCGCGAGGTCGACGTTGTCGACCGCATGCGCGGCGCCGAAACGTTTCGTGACGGCCTGCAGCGTGAGATGAGTCATGACAGTTTCCAGTCGGTTTCGCGGCAAGGCGCGATGATGCGGGATTGCAGCAGCGCAATCACAGCGCAATCCCTTTGTCGCCCACCAGTTTTTCGAGCAGCCAGATCAGCGCAAAATCGATTGCGACGACGAACACCGCGAATGAAAACACGGTCGGATCGAGCGAAGACACCGTACGGCTATACAGCCATACGGGAAGTGTCATCGTGTCGATGCCATACAGAAAGAACGTCACCGTGAATTCGTTGAACGAGATGATGAACGCGAACAGCATGCCGGCGAGAATGCCGGGCCGCATCAGCGGCAACACGACATCGACGAGCGCGCGTCGCGGACTCGCGCCCATCACGTAAGCGGCCTCTTCGAACTCCGGCCCGATCGACGCCACCGACGCCGCGCAGTTCTTCACCGTGAACGGCAACGCGAGAATCACGTGAGCGATGATCAGCCGGAACACGCCGAGTTCGACGGGCAGAACGTTGAACACCAGCAGCAGCGACAGCCCGAGCATGACGAGCGGATAGACGAGCGGCAGCGCGACCAGTTGTTCGACGAGCCGTTTGCCGCGAAAACGGTAGCGGCTCAGCGCGTACGCGGCGGGCACGGACACGAGCGTCGCAACGATCATCGTCGACACCGCGACGAGCAGACTCGTTCCGAGCGCCGCGCCCATCGACAGCGCATCGCTTGCGTCGGGCGAAACAAAGGTGTGCCACGCCGCTCGATACCACCGCAAGCTGTACGCATGCGGCGGAAATTCAAGCGTGTCGGCTGCGCTGAACGACATCGCGATCATCGTCAGAATGGGGAGCGCCGCCAGAAACAGCACGATGGCAGCCGCCAGGGCGGCGACCTTCCCAAGCCGGCCCGGCATCGTCGAGGACGGCCTCAGCGCGCCCAGCGGCCGGCGAGGCAACACACCTTGCGTACTCATCAGGTAGAACCCTCCAGACGCCGCATGCGGCGCAGCAGCCATTGAGACAGCGCCATCAACGCAAGCGTGGCGACCATCAGTACGACGCCCGATGCCGACGCCGCAGGCCAGTTCAACAGCGGCGAAACCTGGTCGTGCACCAGCACCGCGAGCATCGGGACGCGTCGTCCGCCCAGCAACAGCGGCACCGCGAACGCACTCGCGTTATAGGCAAAGACGAGCAGCGCGCCGGAGACGATGCCGGGCATCGCGAGCGGCAGCACGACATCACGCATGGTTTGCCAGCGGGTCGCGCCGAGCGTCGCCGCAGCCTCTTCATACGAAACGGAAATCGCGCGCATCGCGCTCGACATCGGCAGCACGGCCAGCGGAAACGCCGTCTGGATCAGACCGAGCAGCACGCCATGTTCGCGATAGAGCCACATGACGGGACGCGACACAAGGCCGCTGCCGAGCAACGCATGGTTGAGCAATCCGGCGGGGCCGAGGATCACGAGCCACCCATAACCCTGCAACAGCAGATTCACCAGCAGCGGCAGCAGCACGCCCGCGAGCAGCAGGCGTCGCACAAGGCGTGATTCGGTGCGCGCCATTGCAAGCGCAACGGGAATGGCGAGCAGCACCGCACACACCATGCTTTGAAAAGCGAGCCGCAATGTCAGCCACAGCGACTTGACGAAATAGCTGTCGGCGAGTTCGACATAGTTATGCAGCGTATACGCACGCCATTCGTTGCCTGACACGCCGAAACTCATTCGCACCACGACCAGCGCGGCCGCGGCAAGCACGGCGAGAAACACGAGAATCGGCGCCAGCAGCAGCCACGGCCTCGCGCGCGCCGACGCGCTGCCGGCACCGCTCGCGGCGTGCCCGTCGGGCACGCCCGTCGATCCCGCCGGCGCGACGTCAGCGCGCCCGCGCCGCGAAAAGAGCGCGGGCATGCCGTTCATGCCGAGAAGATTTCCGTGTAACGCTTGATCCACGCGGGCTGCACCGCCGCGAGCGCCTTGTCGTCGTGCAGCACCGCTTTTTCGGCGATCTGCTTCGGGCTCGGCACATAGGCGCGGCTCTCGGCGGGAATCGCGGCCTTCGAGTTGACCGGGCCGTTCAGGACGTCAGCGGCCATCCGGCCCTGCACGCCCGCATCGAGCGAATGGTTGATGAATGCGTGGATCAGGTCGGCATCGCCCGGGTGTGACTTCGGAATGACGGTGAACATCAGTTGCGTCGCGAAGCCTTCCTTCATCCCGTAGGTCACGCCCATCTTGTACTCGGGCTTGCGGATCTGATCGGGGAAGAACGCGGGTGAATAAATCCCGCCGATATCGAGCGAACCGGTGCGAAACAGATCGGCAACCTGATTCGGGTTTTCACCGAGCGTCATCACATGATCTTTCAGCAGCGCAAGCTTCTTGAAACCCGGCTCGATGTTCTGTTGCGAGCCGCCTGCGAGCTTCGCGGCGATGATCGCGAGATCGACTGCCTCGGCCCACTCCGGCGGCGGCAGGAACACGCGCCCCGCGTATTTCGGGTCCCACAGCGCTTCGTACGAGTCGGGCGGCGTCTTCACCGTCGACGTGTTGTAGATCAGGCCGTCCGACCAGAGCAGATAACCGACGCCGAAGCCGTTCGCGCCCGTGCGGTATTGCGGCGCCACGTCTTTCAGGTTCGGCAGCTTGTCGAGATCCGGCTTGACGAGCAGGCCCGCATCGCCGAGCCCGGACGCGCCGACGCCTGCCAGCGTGATCACGTCGTAGGTGGGGCGATCGCCCGCCGCCTTGACCTTCGCGACCATGCCGGACGTTCCGTCGGCGCGGTCGGCGATCACTTTCGCGCCGGTCTTCGCGGTGAAGGTCGCGGCAATGTTGCGCAGCGCGGCCGTGCCCGTATCGTCAGACCATGTGAGCAGACGCAGGGTCTTTCCGGAGAAATTCTGTTGCTGCTGGGCGCGCACGTTGATGAACGGCATCGGCAACGTCGAAGCCGCGAGTGCCGCGCCGATCGTCTTGATTGCCTGCCTTCTGCCCCGTTTGATGTCTTGCATGACGATCTCCTGATGAACAATCGGTGTCCACTGCCTGTCTCACGTGAACCTGCGGCACGGTGCGAAGGCGTTGCGCGACAACCGACTGTAGGTTTGCCAATATCACGCAACAAGCGAAATATGCGCATGCGCATCATGTCGAAAACTCATGCGCGCGAGGCGTGCAGGCGGCCTTCCTTCACGCAGGAGAGCGTCATTCAATACCCGCTACATACCCCACCTCAGCGACGGCGTGTGTACTGCGCTATCCCAATGTCTTAGCATTTCGTCGTTCATCACGCACAACGTAATCGACGCGCCCGCCATTTCAAGCGAAGTCGTCAGCGAATCGACCTGCACGCGCGCAATCTTCAGGTCACGCTGCTGCAGCCACAAGCGGGTGGAATTGAACAACAGATAGAGTTCGCCGAGCGGCGTGCCGCCCAATCCGTTGATCAGCACCAGCAGTTCGGCACCCGCCGGCGGCTTGAGATCCGCGACAATGGCCGTCAGCAGCTCGCCCGCAATTGCGTCGGCCGCGGCGAAACGCGCGCGCCGGCGCCCCGGCTCGCCATGGATGCCGACGCCAACTTCGATTTCATCGTCGCCGATCTTGAACGTGAGCGTGCCCGCCGCCGGCACGGTGCAACTGGAGAACGCGACGCCCATCGACGCCGTATGCTTGTTGATCCGGTCACCGAACGCCTTGCATTGTTCGAGGTCCGCGCCGCTTTCTGCAAGACTTCCCACCAGCTTTTCGACGATCACGGCGCCCGCCACGCCGCGCCGCCCCGTCGTGTAGCTGGAATTTTCGACGGCGACGTCGTCGTTGATCAGCACCATGGCATTGGGCAGCTCCGACATCTCCGACGCCATTTCGAAGTTCATCAGATCGCCCGAATAGTTCTTGACGATGAACAGCGTGCCCGCGCCCGTATCGACGGCTTGCGCGGCAGCCATCATCTGGTCGGGCGTCGGCGACGTGAAGACCTGGCCGGGACACGCGGCGTCCAGCATGCCATAGCCGACAAAGCCGATGTGCAGCGGCTCGTGCCCCGACCCGCCGCCCGAGATCAACGCGACCTTGCCCGGCTTGAGCGTCTTGCGCCGCACGAACACCGGTTCCTGATTGAGCACGACGAGATCGCTGTGCGCGGCGCCGAATCCCGCGAGGCTCTCGACCAGAAAGTCGTCGACGTGATTGATGAATTTCTTCATGGTCTGCGCTCCTTCTACGCTCTGTCTTGCGCGAGCCGCGCACATACGGCGTCGATCATCAACTGGCTCGATCGCGCGCCGGGATCGATGTGGCCTCGCGAGCGTTCGCCGAGAAACGATGCGCGCCCCTTGGTCGCGAGCATGTCGCGCGTCGCGAGCATGCTCTGCTCCGCGACTCCCGGCAGGGTGTCGAGCACGGCTTCGGGCGAAGCGTCGCTGTCCGCCAGTTCCGCCAGGCGCGACGCCACGGGAATCAGCACGTCCATCATCGTCTTGCTGCCGAGACCAGCCTTGCCGCGCTGCGCAACGGCATCGACACCCGCGGCGAAGATGCGCGCCGCGTCCTGTACGCTGGCGACGTCCCCGCTCTCACCCGAGGCTTTCGCCATGCCGTGCAACAGCGAATAGAACAGCGGCCCCGACGACCCGCCCACCGTCGACAGCAGTTTCGACGCGGCGAGATTCAGCGCCGGAGCGAATGCTTCCGCTTCGATATCGGCACGCAGGCCGAGCAGCGCATCGGCGCCGCGCAACAGGTTGAAGATGTGATCGCCGTCGCCGATCTGCTGATCGAGCGCGGCGATCTCCTCAGTGTGTTCCTTTAGCGTGGCATGCGCAGCCTCGATGCACGCCATGACCGTTTTGCCGTTCATGCCGGAATCCTCCTGCCGTCGGAACGAAAATAAAGAAGGCTGCGCGGCGGCAGTGACACGCCGACCGTTTGCCCTGGCGTGAAGTTGCGTTCCGTCATCGTGGTCGCGACGATCGCGGTGCCTTCGCGGTCGAGAATCAGCAGATGCCGAAGCGGCGAATATTCGAGCACCCGAAGGTTCAGCGCGTCGCGCGCATCGGTGCCGTGCAGCACGATGTCTTCCGGGCGGATCGCGACAGTCGACGTGCCCGCCGGCATCGCCGCCGGATCGAACAGCGCGGACGGCAGCAGGTTGATGGGCGGCGAGCCGAGACGTTGCGCCGCGCTGAGCGACGCCGGGTTGCCATAGACTTCACGCGGCGTGCCCATCTGAACGATGCGACCGTGTTCGAGAATGCCGATGCGATCCGCGAGCGTCGTTGCTTCGACCTGGTCGTGCGTGACGTAGATGATCGTTGCGCCGATGGAGCGATGCAGCCGCTTCAATTCGATGCGCAATTCCTCGCGCAGCTTGGCATCGAGCGACGACAGCGGCTCGTCCATCAGAAACACTTTGGGCTCGCGCACCAGCGCGCGGCCAATCGCCACCCGCTGCATCTCGCCGCCTGACAGATGCGTCGCCATGTTGGCGAGTTTCGACTCGATGTGCAGCATCTGCGCGACCGACCGCACGCGCGCGCTGACTTCCGCCTCGCTCGTGCGGCGCCGCGGCGAGCGCAACGGAAACGCCAGATTGCCGAACACCGTCAGATGCGGATAGAGCGAATACTGCTGAAAAATGAAGGCGACGTCGCGGTCTGCGGGATGCATGTCCGTGGCCGCCTCGCCGTCGATGAATATCTCGCCTTCGTCGGGCCGTTCGAGGCCCGCAATGAGCCGCAATGTGGTCGTCTTGCCTGCGCCGCTCGGTCCGAGCAACACGACGAACTCGCCCTCGTTCACGTCGATCGACACGTCGTCCACCGCGACGATATCGCCGAACCGCTTCGTCACGTTGTGCAGGCGAATCTCAGACATAAGCGCCTCCGCTGCCGTTACCGCTACCGTTAAAGGCCATCTGGCGTGCCGCGCCGGGCAGCAGACTGCCGCTCTCCGCGTCGTACAACAGTGTGCGTTCCTTGTGAAACGACAGCCCGACCTGCGAACCCGCCGCGCGCCCCTCGTCCTTGCCGACCCGCACGCGCACGATGCCGAGCGCCGTCTCGACCACCAGAATCTGATGCGAACCGAGATATTCGTCGGCGATCACACGCCCGCGCAACGCGCCGCGATCGTCTATCACGACGTGCTCGGGCCGCACGCCCACCAGCGCCTTCGCGGCCGATGCGTCGGTACGCGGCACGGCCACGGCCGCACCGCCAAGCGAGACCTGTTCCGCGCCTGCCGGAACGCCGCCGTCCACCGCGAGGAAATTCATCGGGGGGCTGCCAATGAAGCTGCCGACGAACACGGTCGCAGGAAAGTGGTAGATCTCATGCGGCGAGGCGGACTGCAGCACTTCGCCGCGATTCATCACGACGATGTCGTCGGCCATGGCCATCGCTTCGCTCTGGTCGTGCGTGACGTAGACGGTGGTCGCCGTGAGCGCGTTATGCAGCTTGCGCAACTCGAGGCACATCAGTTCGCGGAAGTCCGCGTCGAGCGTGCCGAGCGGTTCGTCCATCAGAAAGGCCTTCGGATGGCGCACGATGGCGCGTCCCAAGGCAACGCGCTGACGGTCGCCACCCGACAGGCCGCCCGTCTTTCGATCCAGCAGATGCTGGATGCGCAGCATGCGCGCGGCCGTGTCGACGCGCGCCGCTATTTCGCTGCGCGAGATGCCCTCGTTCTTCAGCGGAAAAGCGATGTTGTTGCGCACGGTCATATGCGGATAGAGCGCGAACATCTGGAACACGAATGCAATGTCGCGCTGACGGGCTCTCAGCGCCGTGACGTCTTCGCCGTCGATCAGGATCTGACCCGACGTAGGCAGTTCGAGTCCGGCGATCATCCGCAACGTGGTCGTCTTGCCGCAGCCGGACGGTCCGAGCAGCACCACGAAACGGCCGTTGCCGACCGTGAGATTCGTATCGTGCACGGCCGTGAATTCGCCGAAGCGCTTGTGGAGATTGGAGAGAACGATCGTCGACATGGCTCAGTCCGGGAAGTGGCTGGTCACGACAAAGGCCAGCGCGCCCACCAGAATCACGGGAAACGACCACGTATAGAGGCCGACGGTGAACGGTTGAACGAGCATGGCAATGCCCAGACCAATGAGTGCTGTCGATGCGCCTTCCCAGTAGCGTCTGCGAAGGAAGCGCCGGCGCGGCGTGGCAGGTAGGGCTTTCATTTGCGCACCGCTCCAAAAGTGATGCCGCGCAATAGATGCTTGCGCAGCACGACGGTGAAAATGAGGATCGGCAGCACGAACAGCGTGGTGGCGGCCGCCACGGCCGGCCAGTCCTGACCACCCTCGCCGATGATGAACGGAATGAACGGCGGCATCGTCTGCGCGTCGCCGCTGGTCAGCAATAGCGCGAACGCGTACTCGTTCCACGCGAAGATCAGGCAGAAGATCGCAGTGGCGGCAATGCCCGTGATCGCCTGCGGCAGCACCACCTTGATGAAAGCCTGCATACGGGTGTAGCCGTCCACGAGCGCGGCCTCTTCGTATTCGCGCGGGATCTCGTCGATGAAACCCTTGAGCAGCCACACGGCCAGCGACACATTCACGGCCGTGTAGAGCACGATCATGCCCAGGTACGTGTCCGCGAGCCCGAGCGCGCGGTACATCAGGTAGATCGGGATCGCGACGGCGATGGGCGGCATCATCCGCGTCGACAGAATGAAGAACAGCAGATCGTCGGCGAGCGGCACCTTGAAGCGCGAGAACGCGTAGGCCGCGAGCGTGCCGAGAAACACCGCGAGAAACGTCGAGCCGAAGCCGATCACCAGTGAGTTGACGAAGCGCGGCAAGACCTTCGACGGTCCCGCAATCACCATGTTGCGCTTGCGCACATCGCGGTCGTACCAGGTCTGTGCAGGCGGCAGGCTCGCGATGAACTCCGGCGTCTGCCGCGAGCGGATCGTGAAGAGGTTCACGTAGCCTTCCATCGACGGCTGAAACATCACGACGGGCGGATAGGCAATCGCGTCCTCTTGCGTCTTGAAGCTCGTCAGAATGATCCACACGATCGGCAAGGTCGCAACGAGCGCGTACGCGATCACCACGACGGCGGCAAACGTCTTGCTGCGCGGCGTCGCAGCGACGACCGATTGTTGAAGGGCAAGGTCTGTCATCGCTGTTTCACCCTGTTGAGTGCCTTCACATAGATATTCGCGGCGCCGAATACGACGACGAACAGGATGATCGCTAGCGCGGACGAATAGCCCGTCTGCCACTTCTCGAACGCGGCGCGCTTGAGGGTGATCGACACGGTTTCCGTCACGGAGCCCGGGCCGCCCGACGTCAGCAGATTCACCATGTCGAACATCTTGAAGTTCTCGATGCCGCGAAACAGGACTGCGAGCATCAGGAACGGCAGCGTCATCGGCAGCGTGATCGACCAGAACTGCCGCCACGGCGAAGCGCGGTCCACTTCCGCTGCTTCGTAGATGTAGTCAGGAATCGAGCGCAGCCCGGCAAGACAGATCAGCATCACGTACGGCGTCCACATCCAGGTATCGACCATTACGATCGTCCATGGCGCAAGCGGCACGTCGCCGATCATCTGGAACGAACTGGGCGGAATGCCTGTGAAAAAGCTGACGATGTCGTTGAAGAGACCGGTTTGCGGCTGCAGCAGGAAGGTCCAGAAATTGCCGACCACGGCGGGCGACAACATCATCGGCAGCAGGATCAGCGTGGTCCAGAAACTATGGCCTCTGAACTGCCGGTTGATCAGCAGCGCGAGCCCGAACCCAAGCAGCACTTCCAGTCCGACCGACCAGAATACGAAGCGCGCGGTGACCTGCATCGCGTACCAGATGTCTTCGTCGGTCAGAATGTCCGTGTAGTTGTCGATGCCGACATTGCGCGCGGGCACGCTCGGCATGTTCGACTTGAAGTTCGTGAACGACAGCCGCAAAGCCCAGATCAACGGAAAGATGTTGATCGCGAGCAGCAATACGATGGTCGGAAGAATGAACAGCCACGCGATTGTCCTGTCGGACAGCCCGCGCTGGCGCGCAGCCGCGCGCGGCGGCCGTTTCGCCTGCAACCCTTCCGGCGCAAAAGGCTTGTTTGCCAACATGCCGACTCCTTTTCGCGGATTAGCTGGGATGACCCGCCCGCTAATCCGCGAGCCGAGATACCTTGATCGCTAACGCGCCTCTACTTTCCTTCCGCCTTGAAGACCTTGTTCCAGTCCTTGACCAGCAGATCGAGTGCTTCTTTTGCGGTGCCTTTATCGGCAACCACATAATCGTGCACGCGCTTTTGCATATCGAGCAGCAACTCTGCGTAGGCCGGCTCCGCCCAGAAGTCCTTGACGATCGACATCGACTTCAGGAACGCGGGTGCGAACGGTGCGCTCTTCGGAAAGTCCGGTGCATCCACGACCGACTTCGCCGCCGAATAGCCGCCGAGTTGCCACCATTTCTTCTGCACGTCGGCTTGTGCGAACCATTTGATGTATTCGAGCGCGTCCGCCTTATGATCCGAGTACGACACCACGGAGATGCCCTGCCCGCCGAGTTGCGTGAACTGCTTCGTTTCCTTTGGATTGACGAAGAAGCCGATTTTGTCGCCGCCGACATTCGGGTCCTTGTACAGCCCCGGGAAGAACGCGAACCAGTTCATCTGCATGGCAACCTGACCGGACTTGAATGCATCGAGTCCTTCCTGCATGTACGCGTTCGTCATGCCCGGTGCCGTGCAGCATTTGTACAGTGCCTTATAGAATTCCAGCCCCTTGATGGCGCCGGGTGAGTTCACAAAGCCGTCGAGGTGATAGGGCTTCTTGGGGTCCTGGTACTCGAAGCCGAAGTTGTAGAGCATGTTCGTCACACCCATCGTGATACCTTCCGAGCCGCGCTCCGTAAAGATATACACGCCGTACACCGTCTTTCCATCAATCTTGCGTCCCTGGAAAAACTCGGCGGTTTGCTTGAGTTCGTCCATCGTGGTTGGCGGTTCGAGTTCGCGTTTGTATTTCTGCTTGAACTCGGCACGCAGTTCAGGTCTTGCAAACCAGTCTTTCCGATAGGTCCAGCCCACTGCGTCCGCCATGGCAGGCAAGGCCCAGTAGTTCGGCGTGTTCTTCGGCCATTCTGCGTAGCCGACCACGGTTGCCGGCACGAAGTCATCCATGGAGATCTTGTTCTTCGCGAAGAAGTCATTCAGCTTCACGTAGTGCCCATTCACGGCGGCGCCGCCAATCCACTGGCTGTCGCCGATGATCAGATCGCACAGTTTGCCGTGCGAATTGAGTTCATTGAGGAAGCGGTCCGCGTAGCTCGTCCATGGCACGAACTCGAACTTCATTGCAATGCCGGTTTTGGCCGTGAAGTCTTTCGATAACTCAACGAGTGCATTGGCGGGGTCCCAGGCCGCCCAGCACAATGTCAATTGCTTGCCCTGGGCGTGCGCCGTCGATCCCAGGCAAAGTCCCAATGATGCGAGGACGGCCGCGACTACCCTTGCTGACGTAAGACGTAACATTTGTCTTCTCCTTGTCTTTCTCGGGTCTCCAACCTGATGACAGACAGCGTCCATGCGCCGGACGCCGTATTCGGGCTCTGGCGGATTCACAAAGCAGTCCGCGTGTCGCGAGCGTCAGGCATGCGCATTCTCACGAAGATAAATCCGGGTTTCGGGCGTCGGGATGTTGAGCACGCCCCGCACGTCGTTAAGAAAATTGATGGCCGCGAGGCCCGCCCAATGGACGATGCCGCGCACGTCCTGATCGAGGATCACGTCGATTGCGCGCTCGGACAATTGCACCCGCGTCTCGGCGGTACATTCGTGGCCGATCAGAACGACGCGCGCCTTGTCGCCGGATTCCTGCAATGCGGACGCAATGCCGGAAATGCCGCCGCCCGTCACATACACGCCGACCAGATCCGGGTGTCCGGCCATCAGGCCTTGAACAGCAAGACCGGCACTGTCGTCGTCTTCGGCGAAATCAGGCTCCGTGACCCAGCGCAGGTTGCGAAAATCTTCTTCGAGAACCTGCGAGAAACCCGTGCGGCGCTCCAGCTGATCGTGCAACCGTGAAGACGCGGACAGCACCGCGACCGTACCAATGCGAGATCCGACGAACCGGCCCATCAGCAGCCCGGCCGTTCGTCCCGCGATGCGGTTGTCGACGCCGACGTAAGCCGCACGCGCACTCGACGGCAAATCGGAGAACACCGTGACGACGGGCATGTTCCCGTCGGTCATGTCCTGGATCATTCGCACGACCCACGGGTAATCGAGCGGCACGAGTACGAGTGCGTCGTAGTCGGTCAACTGCTGGGCGAAGGATGCAGCGTCTCGCTGGTTCGACAGGTCGCATCGATAAAACGACGGGACGATGCGATGCTCGCGAAAGAAGCTCGCCGACAGCGCGATATCGCGCTCGGCCTGATCGAGAAAACGGGAATTGATTTGCGGCAGAACGAATGCGACCCGAAACGACGTTGCTTTTGCCGGGCGACCACGACTTGCACGCTCGTCGCGCAATGTCGCGAGCGCGAGATGAACGCGTTCGGCTGTCTCCGGGCGCACGCCCTGGTCGTCGCGCAGCACACGATCGACCGTGGCGACGCTGACGCCGGCGCGACGCGCAATCATCATACGGGTAGCCGGCATGGGTCTCCTCAGTTGCCGAGCCAGGAATGATTTTGTTATTTGAAAATAGTTTTTCCGCCAAGGAATGCAAGGTTTTTTGTTGGCTTAAATGCGTCATTCTTGACGACATTTCTGAGTGAAGTACTTCGCGAATCCGTGCCGAATAGATCCGCTATTCACCCGACGATAAAGAACGGCGGCATAAGGAGAATCATTTGCGCCCCCTGTCTCGTTATCGCCGCGCTCGTACGAGCGGCCTATCCTGTATGGAACTCTGCGGAATGACGGGAGCTGTCATGCAAGCCGATCCAAAAGTTATTGAATATCTGAACGCCGAATTGAAGTACGAGCTGACGGCCATCAACCAGTACTTTCTGCATGCGCGGCTTTATAAGCACTGGGGTCTCGAAGGACTCGGCAAACATGAGTACGACGAGTCGATCGAGGAAATGAAGCATGCCGACAAGCTCATAGAACGAATCTTCATGCTCGACGGCTTGCCCAATCTTCAGGATCTGGCCAAGCTGCTCGTCGGGGAGGATACGCTGGAGGTCCTCCAATGCGATCTCAAACTCGAACAGTCCGCCCAGGCCCATTGCAAAGAGGCGATCGCTTACTGTGAATCAGTCCAGGACTTCGTTTCGAGAACGATCTTTTCGGACATACTCGACGACACTGAAGACCATATCGACTGGCTCGAGGTACAGATCAGCCTGATCGACAAGGTTGGAATCCAGAACTATCAGCAGTCGTCGATGGGTTCACCCGGTTGAGTCGCGAGCTCGCGTCGCGTTTCTCAGAGCCGCTCAAGGTCGACACTCACAGGACCGATTTTCCAGATCTCGCTACAGTACTCGCTGATCGCGCGATCCGAGGAGAACTTACCCGAACGTGCGGTATTGAAGATGGACATACGGGTCCAGCGTCGCACGTCGTGCCATGCGTCGTTCACGCGTTCCTGGCAAGCCACGTAATCCGCGTAGTCGGCCAGCACGAAAAACGGATCGGCGTGCAGCAGATTGTCGACCAGCGGCCGGAACATATCGCGGTCGCCGCGCGAGAAATGCCCGCTGACAATCAGATCCAGCGCATCGCGCAATTCGCCGTTGCCAGCCGCGAATTCTGCCGGACAATAGCCATCGCGCCGCCTTTGCTCCACCTGTGAATCGGTCATGCCGAACAGGAAAAAGTTCTCCTCGCCGACCTCTTCCCGGATCTCGATGTTCGCGCCGTCGAGTGTTCCGATGGTCAGTGCGCCGTTCATCATGAATTTCATGTTGCCTGTACCCGATGCCTCCTTGCCCGCAGTCGAGATCTGCTCGGAAAGATCCGCTGCCGGATAGATGAACTGTGCGTTCTTCACATTGAAGTTCGGGTAGAACACCACCTTGAGCCGACCGCCCAACGACGGGTCGTTATTCACGACTTCCGCCACGCCGTTGATCAGGCGAATGATCAGTTTGGCCATCGCATATCCCGGCGCCGCTTTTCCGCCGAATACGAAGCAGCGCGGCGCGACAGCAAGCAGCGGATCGCGGCGCAGACGCTGATACAGCGTGACGATGTACAGCGCGTTCAGGTGCTGTCGCTTGTATTCGTGAATGCGCTTGACCTGAATGTCGAATAATGCGGCAGGGTCCACCTCGACGCCCGTCGCGCTTCGAATGTGCTGCGCGAGGATCGCCTTGTTCGAATGTTTGACGCGGCGCCACCTGTCGAGAAAGGCCGGGTCGTCCGCGTGCGATTCGAGGGCGCGAAGCCGTGCGAGGTCGGTCGCCCATCCCTCGCCCACTGTCTCGTCCAGTAACCGCGCAAGCCCGGGATTGCTGAGCATCATGAAGCGACGTGGTGTGACGCCATTGGTGACGTTCTTGAAGCGCCCGGGCCACAGTTGCGCGAAGTCACGCAGCACCGTTTGCTTGAGCAGCGCGGAATGAAGCTCTGCCACGCCATTCACGGCATGGCAGCCGACAGTTGCCAGATGCGCCATGCGCACCTTCTTCTCGCCGGCCTCGTCGATCATCGACATTCGCGCCACGCGTGCATCGTCGCCGGGATAACGCTGCCGGACCTCGTCGAGAAAGCGCCCGTTGATCTCGTAGATGATTTCGAGCAGGCGCGGCAGCAGGCTGCGAAAAAGCGGCAGCCCCCAGGTTTCGAGCGCTTCGGGCAGCAATGTGTGGTTGGTATAGGCCAGCGTGTCGCGGGTAATATCCCAGGCTTCATCCCAGGGGACCTGCCGCTCGTCGACGAGCAGGCGCATCAGTTCCGCGACTGCGATTGAAGGATGCGTATCGTTCAACTGTACGGTGAACATGTCGGCAAAGCGCACAATGGGTTCGCCTTTGATATCGAGCAGGCGCAGCATGTCCTGCAACGAGCAGGAAACGAAGAAGTACTGCTGCGCGAGGCGCAGCCGCTTGCCGGCTTCGGGTTCGTCATTGGGATAGAGCACCTTGGACAGCGTTTCGGATATCACCTTTTCCTGCACGGCCTGGTAGTAGTCACCCGCGTTGAAGTCCTCCAGATCGAAAGACTCGACCGCTTCGCTCTTCCATAGGCGCAGCGTGTTGCAGGTATTGACCCGGAATCCGAGCATCGGCGTATCGCAAGCCACGCCCTTTACCATGTGCGCCGGTATCCAGCGCACGCGGTAGCGGCCCTGCGCATCGTTCTCGCTCTGCGTGTGTCCGCCGAAGCGCACGTAGTAGTTCACGTTGGGGCGCACGATTTCCCATGGGTTGCCTTTCTGCAGCCATTTGTCCGTGGCCTCGACCTGCCGGCCATCGCGGATCACCTGATCGAAGATACCGAACTCATAGCGTATGCCGTATCCGACGGACGGTATCTGCAGCGTGGCCAGCGAGTCCAGATAACAGGCAGCGAGCCTTCCGAGCCCGCCATTGCCAAGTCCGGGCTCTTCCTCCAATGCGATGAGTGCGTCGAGATCCTGACCGAGTGACTGCATGGCAGCACGCGCTTCGGCTTCGATGCCCAGGTTCACGAGATTGTTGCCGAGTTGCGGTCCGATCAGAAACTCCGCAGAGAGGTAACACGCAACCCTCAGCTCGCGAGCCGCATAGGTCTGGATCGTGGCGGCCCAGCGCGCCAGCATGCGGTCGCGCACGCTATAGGCAAGCGCCATATACCAGTCGTGCGGCGTAGCAATGGCGGGCGGACGAGCCTGCAGGCAGATGAGATTGTCGAGCACGCCGCGCCGCAATGCATCCGGGTCCAGCGCACTGCGCGCGGAGTCGCCGCAACGATTGTCGCTCGCGCTCATGTCGGCAGCCATGGTCTTACCCTCCTGTTTTTGCGCGACCGCTTCAAACCCGAGGGCAGTCTCACATTCGCGGCGCTGCCCAAGGAGATAGGCGTACACGAAGGGAGCATACGTTACACCGTGCGTATTTCAAGCCAATGCCGAATTATGTTGGTTCGTCATTTACTATCGGTTCCTAAACGTATGTCGAATCGGGATACGCGTGCCAGTCATCGACTGAGGGAGTCGTCCCCGTTGCATGAGACGAATGTGTGGACGGCAATTCGGCAAAAAAATGACACATCGACCCCACTAACGATCAATCTTCCGTTGTGCGTCGAAGCGCTAACTTATGACCGATGCGTGCTTGCGTAATTCGGGCTGGCGGGTTGACGCTGCTGCGCCGCTGACCGATATTGGCAAACTGCCCCGCTCCGTTTTCGATTCGTCTTATCTTATTGCGATCGCAGCATCCGTCCGCACCATGGATGCCGTCGCGTTTATACGGGGGAACAATTAACGATGAACGCTCAAACCGCTCGTCGCCCGATTTTTTCGACCACGTGCGCACGTTGCGGCGGTAGGTTGTCCGAGCCTGTCAATTTTTGTCCACAATGCGGCGCGCCCGCGAGGCTCGCGTTCAGCACACGCGCCTCGACGAACAAGCCCGACGCCGCAACCGCATCTAAAGCGGCAAGTGCGACAGCCGCGCGTCCAAGCGTTGCACCTGGGGGCCAGAGCTGGCGGTCTCGGCTGACATCGTTCGATTTGCGTGGTTCGCGTATGAAAACGGGGGCAGCGCTGATTCTGGTGGCCCTGGCCGTGCTCAGCGTCGCGGTGGTGTCACTGCATCGCCCTGACGGCGGCGCCGACGGAGAGCCGACAGCAGCATCGAACACAACGCAAGGTAGCGTAACGACGAATGGCACGAGCCAGGCGGGGCGTGCCGCGGCAGTCGATGCACAGGCAGCCGCGCGTGGCCCGGCGCAAAATGCCGCGGTGGCGCAGAGCCCGACAACGACAGCGGGAACAACACCTGCGCTGGTCGCGTCGGGTGCCGTGCCCGAACCGGCTCAGCCACCGATCTCGACATCGCCACCATCACAATCAACGTCCTCGCAGAGTTCAGTTTCGAACAGCGGGAGAGATAGCGACAAGAATCACAGGCTGCTGGCCCTCGCACTTGCGCGGGCACGCAGCGGCCTCGAGAAAAACGACCTGCGCATGGCACGCTCGGGAGTTTTTTGGGCGCTGTCGTTGCAGCACGACAATGACGAGGCACTCGCGTTGAAGCAGGAGTTGCTCTCGCGGGAAAGGGATCGTAAAACGCCAGTCGACGCGACCCGCGGCTCCGGCAAATCTGCGAGTCCGTCGGACTGAATTCCCCCGCCGCCAAAAGCGTCAATACGCATGCGTCTGAACGAAAAAGCGTACCCCCGGTCTCATGTGGTATCCAGCTCCCAGTCACTGGGACCGTTCCCTAACTGCCGGGGTCGAAATGAAACATACGGTTATCGCGATCGTTCTGGGTCTCACAGTGTCGACGGCGTTTGCGCAATTGCCGCGCGGCGTCCCTTCCGTCGCGCAGCCCGCCAACAACTCGCTCCAGTTGCCTGCCAGCCGTTCCGCCGGCCTGCCAGCCGGTCGATGGGTACCGCCGTATAGCGGGCCGACGCCGGCCAGGACTCCCGCACAGGTTTATCAGCAATCCGTGCATGCGGAGGTGGACGGGCAACTTGCGCATCTCAACTCGATGGCGGCCCCCCGCCACTAACGCGCCTGGTACGCTAGCAACCCGGCTAACTAACTGGCGACTTGATCGATATTTCACCTGTGCGTCGATACAGTGGCCGGCTCCTTGAATACGATCGCAGAGGGAAACCCGTCACTCGACCGGATGCCTATCAGAAAATCTGAAGACGTTGATCAAAACAATGAGATTCTCTTGTTGGCGTAGTTCTGCCAAAGTTGCTGAAAGGACCCGCACTGCGGCGTCAACCGCAACCTGAGCACGAACCCGTGAAACCCATCGTGATGGATCATCCACTGCGCGCCGAACTGGCTGCGGAATTGCATGCTCGCCCGTTTCTCAAACTGGCGGAGTCTGTTTCTCTGGTGCACTACGCCATCTACGCCGAGCACAATCCATCGATTCACGAAACGGCATTACGCGCGTTGTGCTGCGGCACGGGCATCCCGCTGCCCGCGAATGGCGCCACGCATCATTCGGTGCAATCCTCGTTCGGGTGGCATCTGAAGTGGGAGCGGCACACTGAATTTTCCACGTTTACCTTCGTCGTTCCGCGCAGCGACACGGATTACTTCAGTGATACGGGGATAGAAGGCATTCCTGCGAGCTGGTTCGAGGAGATTGCCGGCAACCGGTTCGTCGCCTGCCGTATGGAACTGTTGTCGGGCGACCATGCCCGTTCGGTACGTGAAGCGCCCACTCAGTGGATCGACGGACCTATTCTCGTCGGTAGCAGCGTACTCGGCGGGGGCCGTGTCTTCTGCGACTGGAGCGTGCGTGCGGATGGCTTCATGCGGTTCGTCGTGATTGACGAGGACTTTCGTGAAGAACAGGGCGGCCGCTTGCTGCAGCGGCTCTACGAAATCGAAACGTACCGGATGATGGCTCTGCTCACGCTGCCCATCGCGCGCAAGTTAAGCCGGGATCTCGACGACATTCATACCTCGCTTCAATCACTGATGCAGCGCATGGACTCGCCTGGCGTGGATGGCGATGATTCGCAGTTGCTCGTCAAGCTCACGCATCTCGCGGTCCGCCTCGAATCGCTGTCGGGGTCAGGAGGACGCTTCAGCGCTTCGCGGGCTTACGAAAAACTGGTTCTCGCGCGAATACAGGAATTGCGGGAAGAGCGAATCGAGGGGATGCCGACGATCCAGGAGTTCATGGAGCGACGCTTTGCGCCTGCGATGGAAACCTGCCGAAGCGTCTGGGCGCGCCACGAACAGATTGCCGCCCGCATTGCACGTGCCGTCGACCTGTTGCGCACGCGAGTCAATCTGGCACAAGAGAAGGACGTCACTCGCCTGCTCGCCGGCATGGAGCGTACAGCTCGCAACCAGTTGCATTTGCAGCATGCCGTCGAAGGCCTGTCCGTCGCGGCCATCTCCTATTACGTGCTGTCACTGGTCGCCGCTGCGTTCAAGGCGCTGCACGTTCTAAGCATTCCGATTGAGCCTGAACTCGCCGAAGGCATCGCCATCGGCCCCGTCGTATTGGCCGTGATCGCCATTACCCGGCGCACGCGGGGCCGGATGGCGAAACGAAGTTCGAGCGAAAAAGAGACCTCGTTCGCCCGTTGAATTCGTCCCGGCAAGAACAACGGGAGCCGGCCGAATTCGTGCGGACATGCCGCGGCCGGTTTCCAGTCGATCTCAGTAGTCCCATTGAACGGGCACAAAACGGAAGGCTTCACCGCTCTTTGCAATATGACCGATGGACGGAAACGCGACATGCGCGGCGGCCAGCAGAGCGCCTGTATCAGCGGCTTCGTTGAGCAGTGCAATGCGCACGTCCACCGCCGCTTCGGGATCGTGCTCGAAGCCATTCTGCCATTCGGGATTGTCGAAGCCGACTTCGAAAATCGCGTCGCCCACGAACGTCAGCTTCTCACCCTTCGATGCGACGTCCACGACGCAGTGCCCCGGCGTGTGCCCACCTGTTACGCGCGCCGACACGCCCGCTGCGACTTCCACCGTCCGATCGAACTGCACGATGTTTTCGCCATAGAGTTCCACGAACTTTGCAGCCGCCTTGCGAAGCGCGGGAGGAACCGCTTCCGGCATCACCGTTTTGCTGAAGTCCGGATTCTTCCAGAACGCCACTTCCGCGGCCGATACGTGAATCCGCACGTCCGGGCGCAGCCTCGCCTTGACGCCATCGACATTCAGCCCGCCGACGTGATCCATGTGCATATGCGTGATCACGATATCGCTGAGCGCACTGAGATCGATCCCAGCCGATTCCAGGCGCATCACCGACTGACCGGCGCGCGTGAAGTATTCGAAACCGTCGCCCACCCCCGAGTCGATCAGGATCAGACGTTCGCCGCTGCGCACGAGCGCGATGTTCAGAGCCCAGTCGAACATGTCACGTTGCAGGAAACGACCATCGAACCATTCGTTGCGGTCCGCTACGCTCACATTCGTGGACATGGTGGAGGTCGGCAACGGCAGAATGCCATCGCTGATCAGCACGACGTCGACGTCACCCACGCGCACGGCGTAGCGGGAAGGCACGAGTTCGCCCGAGCCTTCGCGGCCAAGGCTGGCGGTAACCGGCTGCACATTGCGGGTTGTTTCGCTCATCTTCGATAGTCCTGTTGATTAAGTGGGGTAAGCGGCACCGGGCGGCGCACTCACGAGCACGACCACGAACTGCGCGCGCTTCGTTCGGCTCGCGTTTCGACCAACCGTGTGTGACGGATTCTAGTGAGGCGGGACCGACGCCAGTAGCGTCCCGCATGCGTGCACCATGTTGTCCGAACGGCAACAATCGACACGGGCAGCAAGAGGTAACGCGAGCGGCATGCCTGTCGATCAGCGGTCCGCCAGGAACATCGAGCGTCCATCCGACTAGTGCCTCGATCCGGTGCTTCACTAAGGCTGCGCGGTGCGCCGAGGCCTGGCGTGCCGAAAACTATCACCCCCATTGTCTGTAAGGCCATCCACACATATCGTTAAATTCCGATATAAGATTCGGTCCATAGCGATTCAGACGCCGACGTTCCGGCCAGAGAGTCTGTCCGCTGTTTCATGAGCACGAAGCCCAACCCGAAGACCACTGATATCGACATCGACGCGATCCACAAGGCGCTGGCCAATCCGGCGCGTCGCGTGATTCTTGCGAAGCTGCGCGAGCCGGAAAAGTATTTCCCGGAGCAGGAGCTTTCGTACGAGCACGGGGTCTGCGCCGGACAGTTCGACGATTGCTGTGGGCTGTCGCAGTCCACGGTGTCGGCGCACCTCGCCGCGTTACAGCGCGCGGGGCTGATCACGTCGAAACGCGTGGGTCAATGGGTGTTCTTCAAGCGCAACGAGGCCGTCATCGAGGCGTTCCTCGCACACATGAACGCGGACCTCTGACTCACGCCTGCGTCTTCGCCTTCCCAGAATGCAGTCTCGACACATCGGGCCGTGCGCCCGCAAGGATTGACACAACATGCCGACACTTTTCGACCCGCTCCAGATTGGCGACCTCACGCTGAAGAACCGTATCGTGATGGCGCCGCTCACGCGTCAACGCGCCGGCGACGTGCGCGTGCCCAACGCGTTGATGGCAAAGTATTACGCCGAACGCGCAAGCGCCGGCCTGATCATTTCCGAAGCCACCTCCGTGACGCCGCAAGGCCTCGGCTATGCCGACACGCCGGGCATCTGGTCGGATGAACAGGTGGAAGGCTGGAAGCTCGTAACGGACGCCGTCCACAAGGAAGGCGGCAAGATTTTCCTGCAACTGTGGCACGTCGGCCGTGTGTCCGACCCGGTGTTCCTGAACGGCGAACTGCCCGTTGCGCCGAGCGCAATCGCGCCGGAAGGCCACGTGAGCCTCGTGCGTCCGCAACGTCCGTTCGTGACGCCGCGTGCGCTCGACATCTCGGAGATTCCGGGTATTGTCGCCGCGTATCGCAAGGGCGCGGAAAACGCGAAGAAGGCGGGCTTCGACGGTGTTCAGGTGCACGGCGCGAACGGCTATCTGCTCGACCAGTTCCTGCAGGACAGCACCAACAAGCGCACCGACGCATACGGCGGCCCGATCGAAAACCGCGCGCGCCTGCTGCTCGAAGTGACGGACGCGTGTATCGACGTGTGGGGCGCGGATCGCGTGGGCATGCACCTCGCGCCGCGCGGCGATTCGCACACCATGGGCGATACCGATCCCGCCGCGACGTTCGGCTATGTCGCGCGTGAACTCGGCAAGCGCAAGATCGCATTCATCGCGGCACGCGAAGCGCTCGGCGACGATCGCATCGGCCCGCTGCTGAAGAAGGCATTCGGCGGCGTGTATATCGCCAACGAAAAGTTCACGAAGGAAAGCGCGCAAAAAGTGCTGGACGCGGGCGAAGCGGACGCTGTCGCGTGGGGCAAGCTGTATATCGCAAATCCCGACCTCGTGCGTCGCTTCGAGCTGGATGCGCCGCTGAACGAGCCGGTTCCCGCAACGTTCTATGCGCAAGGCGAAGCCGGCTACACCGACTATCCGGCGCTGGAAGCGGTCAACTGATCTCGCACCGCCCAGGACACTGACAGCCGGTAGCGCAACGAACGCGGCGGGAGCGATTCTCGCCGCGTTTTTTCATTCATGCGCAGCGGGTTTCACCGCGCGCCGCATGAACACGCGCTTCGTTTCATCCACGCCGCGCGCGATCCGCAGATTGCGGATACGCAGCAGCGCGGCATCGAGCTCATCGTCTTCGAGCACGTCAAAGCCGAGCCGCTGATAGTACGGCGCATTCCACGGCACATGCCGGAATGTGGACAGATCGACATGTGTCGCGCCCGTCTGTCGCGCTCTTGCGTCGACCTGGTCGAGCAAGGCCGCGCCGATCCGCCGCCCCGCATGCCGGGGCGAGACGTCGAGCGCTTCGACATAGATGCGCGCAGGCAGCGTCGCGAACATCACGAAGCCGACGCATTCGCCGTCGCACTGCGCGACGATCACTTCCGACGCCCTCACCTTCTTCAGCACGAACGGCGCGTCCATCGGGCGCGCGGCCGCGATGCCCGTCAGCCCGACGCTGACGAAACGCTGCGCAGCCTCGTATTCGACGACGCGAATCGACGGGACATCTTCGGGTACGGCGGGCCGGTAGTGAACGACGGGCGGTTGCATCGGGTAGGTTGGCAGAGTCTCAGCGGACATATTGACACTGCTTGCCCGCGCAACTCAACCCGCCGCGCCGATATAATCCAGCCACGGACCCTTTCGCAGAGGAGTCGTTCGATGGCGCTTTCCGGTCTTCTCGTCTTCGCGCTCGCGCTGATCGTTGCCGCGGGCTCGCCCGGCCCGAGCATCGCGGCGCTCGTTGCGCGCGTGCTCACCAACGGCTTTCGCGACGTGCTGCCGTTTCTCGCCGCGATGTGGATCGGCGAAGCACTGTGGCTCACCTGCGCGGTCGCCGGCCTTGCTGTCGTCGCGCATAGCTTCGCGCTGGTGTTCGTCGCGCTGAAGTTCGCAGGCGTCGCGTATCTGCTGTTCCTCGCGTGGAAGATGTGGCTCGCGCCCACCGACGTCCACGAAAGCACGCTGCCAAGCGGCCAGTCGCCGTGGCGCATGTTCGTCGCGGGCTTGATGGTCACGCTCGGCAACCCCAAGATCATGGTCTTCTACCTCGCGCTGCTGCCGACCATCGTCGACCTGTCGCGGGTCGGCACGCTCGCGTGGCTGGAACTGACGCTGACCATGCTGGCCGTGCTGATGTCCGTCGATTTCATCTGGGCGCTTGCCGCCGTCAAGGCGCGCGCGCTGCTGACCAGCCGCCGCGCGGTGAAGATCGCGAACCGCACCAGCGCGGCGATGATGGCGGGCGCCGCGGCCGCCATCGCCACGCGCTGAACTCGCACACTCCATCTCGACGAGGTTCGCATGCGCGCCCGCATGTTCACGCAGATCGGTCGAGACGCCGTGTCCGCGCTCGGCCGCGAGCTGGCCGCCTGGAAGCCGACGCCCGAGCGCGCGCTGTTCGGCGTCGAAGCGGTGATCTCAGTGGTGCTGTCGGTGGCGCTCGCTCATCTGCTGCATCTGCCGTATACCTGGTGGGCCGCCATCAGCGGCTTCGCCGTCATGCAGACGCGTTTCTCGGCTTCCGCGCAACGCGCGCTGCATCGCGTGCTCGGCACCATCCTCGGCGGCCTGCTCGGCACGCTGCTCGGCCCGGTGATCGGCGATCGTCCGTGGCTGTTCGTGCCCGTGCTGGGCGTGATCGGCGCGATCTGCGTCTATCGCGGCAATGGTTCGTCGGCGTCGTATGCGTGGGTGCTGGGCGGCATCACGTGGGTACTGGTCACATTCGAGGCGCACAAGCTGATCGCGTTCGGCCCGACGGCGTCGTTTGCGATGTTGCGGGTCGCCGAAGTGTGCGTCGGCACGTTTGCGTGCCTGCTCGTGTCGGGCGCGTTTCATATCGGCATCAGCTGGTATGAGCGGCGCCGGCCCGCATCGAAAGTCGTCGCGGCGGCTGCCGCTACCGCGAACGCCCCGCCGCCCACCTTCGAGACCTTGCGCCACGCGCGCATGGTGCTGGGCGTGCAGGCGGGCATCGCCGTTGCGATTCTCGCGGCGCTCACCTACGCATTCGATCTACCCGGTTTCGCGCAGGCGCTCGTGACGACGATCGCCGTGATGATCCTGCCGCCCACGTCCGTCGTCGTGCGCTCGCAGAAGCCTGTCGCCGACAAGATGGTGCAACGCATGGTGGGCTGCCTGATCGCGGGCGCCATCGGGATCGCGCTATTGCCGCTGATGCAAGGCCAGATCGTGCCGTCGCTGCTCGCGCTGGCTGCGGGCGTATGGGCAGGCTGCCACGTGCAGACGGGCAAACAGGGCGCGAGCTATCTCGGCCGGCAGTTCACGATCGCCTTCATCATGGTTTTCGTGCAGGACCACGCGTGGTCCGCCGATCCGCACGCCGCGCTGATGCGGCTGGCGGGCATCGTGACGGGCATTGCGATTCTCACGTGCGTGATGCTGCTCGCGTCGCGCCTGTCGTTCTTGCCGGTTTCGGAAGAAGCCACGCCGTAAGCGCCGCGCAGCTTGCTATGCAGCCCGGTGCGCCTCGACGCCAGTCAAGGCTCGCCGAACAGCGCCTCGCACAACTCCAGCCCTTCGCCCGTCAGCGACGCCGAGCCGCGCCCTTCCTCGTCCATCTGCACCACTATCACGCCCGCCGACTGCAACTGCGTGAAATAGCGCCGCAACGTGCTCATGGGGAGATCGGCGCGCTTGCTGATCTTCGCGAGCGACCACGGCTTGCCGGGCGATTCGCGAGACGCTTCCCATAGCAGCATCAGCAACTGCTCGACGGTGGGGTCGAGTTCGTGATCGTCGTCATCGTCTTCGCAATGCTTGTCGTGTGCCGCATCATTCGGATTCAAGCCGGTTCTCCTCTCGACTAATCGTCATCTCATTCGGTCAGCTCATTCGCGCAGGCTCGCGGCCGCCAGTTTGCCGACCGTCATCAGTGCGCTCTCGATTTCCGGCGACCATGCATAACTGTAATTCAAGCGGATGCAATGGCTATACCCGTTCGTGGTCGAGAACATATAGCCGGGCCCGACGGTAATGCCGTGCTCCAGCGCGAGCTTGTAGAGATGCATCGAATCGACGCTGCGCGGCAGCTCGACCCACAGCACGTAGCCGCCCATCGGATGCGACACGCGCGTGCCCTCGGGAAAGAAGCGCGTCACCAATGTCGTCATCAGTTTCGCGCGCTGCGCGAGGCCCTTGCGCAGCTTGCGCAGATGATGCTCGTAGCCATCCTGCTTCAGATACTCGGCAATCGCGAGCTGCGGGATCGACGGCGTGGTGAGCGTGTTGAGAAACTTGAGCTTCTCGACCTGTTCGCGGTAGCGGCCCGGCATCGCCCAGCCGATCCGGTACGCCGACGTGAGCGTCTTCGAAAACGACGCGCAATGCAGCACCAGCCCGTTCTTGTCGTAATTCTTCAGCGCCCCGGGATGCACGTCGCCGAAGTACAGCTCGTGATAAACGTCGTTCTCGATGACGGGCACATCGTGCCGCGTCAGCAGCTTGACGAGTTCGCGCTTCTTGTCGTCGGGCATCTGGAAACCGAGCGGATTCTGGAAGTTCGGCATCACCATGCACGCGGCGATCTTGCGCTTGTCGAGAATGTGGGCGAGCGCGCCGAGGTCCATGCCCTCGCGCGGATGCGTCGCCACTTCGATCGCGCGCATGCCCATGCGCTCGATGGCGTGCAGCATCGCGTAGAAGGTGGGCGATTCGACGGCGACCGTGTCGCCCGGTTTCGCGACCGCCTGCAGACACAGATTGATCGCCTCCGTTGCGCCGACCGTCACGACGATCTCGTTCGGATCGATCGCGATGCCGTTCTCCAGATAACGGCGCGCGATCTGCCGGATCAGGTCGGGATTGCCCGGCGGCAATTCATCGGTGACGCCCCATTGCGTCTTGCGCCGGCCTATCAAGTGCGCGTAGCGGTTGATCTTCTGGAACGGATACAGACTGGGATCGGGATACGGCGAGCCGAGCGGCACGGCCTCGTCGCTGCCGATGGAGCGCAGCGTCGACAGCACGAGCCGGCTCACGTCGACCTGCGCGGACACGGCGATCGGCTTCGATACGTCCAGTTCCTGCACGGGCGGCGGCGCATCGTTCGCACCGAGCCGCACGAAGTAGCCCGACTGCGGGCGGCTCTGAATCACGCCCTTGCTCTCCAGCATCAGGTAGGCGCGCAACACCGTCGTGATGGAGATTTGCCGGTGCTGGCTGGTCTGCCGCACGGACGGCACGCGCTCGCCCGGCCGGAACACGCCGCGCCGGATCTGCCCTTCGATTTCCTTCGCCAGTTCTTCGTAAAGCTTCAAGAGAGGCCTCTGTCGTAGGCACAGCGGACGGGCGTCCCGCCCAATTTTTGAGCACAGTTCACCGAATTCGAGCGTTTCAGACGATAACAGTCGCAACTGTACTCTTTTTCTATCGCACATTGTGTACACGCCGGGTACGCGTATTCCCCACTACCCTAGCCTCAACATCAAGCCACACCGGACACGAGAACACATGGACAAGACCATCACCAAGCCTGGCCGCATCGAGCCGTACACGGGGCCTGCCGCCGGATGGGGCGCATTGAAGTACGTCGCTATCAATCTCGTCAAGGAGAAGGTCGCCGGGGGCAAGTACAAGACGCTGTTCAAGCAGAACCAGCCGGACGGCTTCGACTGCCCGGGTTGCGCGTGGCCGGACCGCCAGCACGCGTCCACCTTCGAGTTCTGCGAAAACGGCGTAAAGGCGGTTGCCGCGGAAGCAACGAGCAAGCGCGTGACGCCTGAGTTCTTCGCGCAGCACACCGTCGACGAGTTGATGAAGCAGGACGACTACACGCTGGAACAGCATGGCCGCCTGACTGATCCGATGGTGTTCGACCCGCTGACGGACAAGTACCAGCCCATTTCGTGGGACGCCGCGTATCAGTTGATCGCGAAGCATCTAAAAGGACTCGACAGCCCGCATCGTGCCGCGTTCTACACGTCGGGCCGCGCGAGCAACGAAGCCGCGTTCCTGTACCAGTTGTTCGTGCGCATGTACGGCACGAACAACTTCCCCGACTGCTCGAACATGTGCCACGAGGCGACGAGCCGCGGCTTGCCGGCCACGGTCGGCATCGGCAAGGGTACGGTGTTGCTCGAAGACTTCGAGCACGCCGATACGCTGTTGATCTTCGGCCAGAATCCGGCGACGAATCACCCGCGCATGCTCAACGAACTGCGCGACGCCGCGAAACGCGGCGCGACCATCGTATCGATCAACCCGCTGCGCGAGCGCGGGCTCGAACGGTTTGCGAGCCCGCAGCACGTGGCGGATATGTTGACTTCGGGTGTGCAGATCGCGTCGACGTTCATCCAGCCGAAGATCGGCGGCGACTTCGCGCTGATCAAGGGCGTGGCCAAGCGCGTGCTGGAACTCGACGATCTCGCTGTCGAGCAGAACGCCGAGCGTGTGCTCGACGTTGCGTTCATCGACGAACACACGGCGAACTTCGAAGCGTTCGCCGCCGATCTTCGCGAGCAGGAGTGGGAAGCGCTGGTCGAAGAATCGGGTGTGTCTCGCGAAGACATCGAGAACCTCGCGCGCATCTACGTGAACGGCAAGCGTGTGATCTCGACGTGGGGCATGGGCATCACGCAGCACAAGCATTCCGTGCCGACGGTGCACATGCTGTCGAACCTGATGATGATGCGCGGCAATATCGGCCGGCTGGGTGCGGGCCTGTGCCCGGTGCGCGGCCACTCGAACGTGCAGGGCAATCGCACGGTCGGCATCGAGGAGAAGCCCACCGACGCGTTTCTCGACCGGCTCGGCAAGGTATTTGATTTCGAGCCGCCGCGCGGGCACGGCTACGACGTGGTCGAGACGATCGAAGCGATGCTCGAAGGCCACGTGAAGGTGTTTATTGGGCTGGGCGGCAATTTCTCGATCGCGACGCCCGACACGCCGCGCACGTGGGACGCGCTGCGCGCCTGCGACCTGACTGTGCACATCACGACCAAACTGAACCGGAGCCACCTGGTGCACGGCAAGGCGGCGCTGATTCTGCCGACGCTCGGGCGCACTGAAATCGACTTGCAGAACGGCATTGCGCAGGGTGTGACTGTCGAAGATTCGATGAGCATGGTTCACGTGTCGTACGGGATGAACACGCCTGCGTCGGGCAATCTCATGTCGGAAACGCGGATCGTTGCGCAGATTGCCGAGGCGACGCTTGGCAGCGCGAAGGTGGACTGGCTTGCTTACGCGAGTGATTACGCGAAGATTCGCGATGCGATCGAGTGGTCGGTCGATGGATTTTACGAGTACAACAAGCGGATCGAGCAGCCGGGCGGGTTTCATCTGCGGGTTGCTTCGCGTGAACGCGACTGGAAGACGGGGACGGGGAAGGCGAACTTCGTCGTGCATCAGATTCAGCGCGATACGCCGATCCAACGCGCGCGGAAGTTGCACGGTGAACGTGCGATGGTCCTGATGACGACACGGTCGCATGATCAGTACAACACGACGATCTATGCGCTCGATGATCGCTATCGCGGGGTTTATAACCAGCGGCGCGTCGTGTTTGCGAATGCTGCGGATATCGCGATGCTTGGATTCAAGCCGGGCGAATGGGTTGATATGGAAACCATCTGGGATGATGGGATCGAGCGGCGGGCTGAGCAGTTCCTGCTCGTTGAGTATGATATTCCGCGTGGGTGTCTCGGGGCTTATTATCCGGAGACTAATCCGCTTGTGCCGTTGTCCAGTGTTGCTGATGTTTGTAATACGCCGACTTCGAAGTCGATTCCGGTTTTGTTGTCGGCGTGTTCTGCGCCTGCGGCGCGGGCGGCATGATTTTTTGGTTTTTTGGGTTTTTGGTTTTTTGTTGTCTGCGACGCTTTTGGTGTGGTTTGACTGATTTGATGCTGGCATCTGCGGTTTGTTAGCGTGCTTCAGGCGTCGCCCCTGCGCGGGGCGGCACCCTGCTTTGTCTTTGTGCTGCTGCGACAGCGGCTGCTTGGTGTGCTTGGGTTGTTACTGGCATCCGCGAATTGTTAGCGTGCTTCAGGCGTCGCCCCTGTGCGGGGCGGCACCCTGCTTTGTCTTTGTGCTGCTGCGACAGCGGCTGCTTGGTGTGCTTGGGTTGTTACTGGCATCCGCGAATTGTTAGCGTGCTTCAGGCGTCGCCCCTGTGCGGGGCGGCACCTACTTTTCTTTGCCGCCGCAAAGAAAAGTAGGCAAAAGAAAGCGGCTCACACCGCCAGCTCTTGACGTTTGTCCACGGGCCCCCAACGTCCCCACGCTTCACGCACCAGCATATCTATTTGCGTGCGTTGCCAACGCGCTATCTGTACGCCTCACCCACTTCATATACCCGCGTTACAGCACGCCCTGCCAGACAGTCCACCGCCGCCCAGGTGGCAAACTGTGTGTCGGCCCTCGGTGCTCCACACCCTTCACTCCAGACCGATTGCGCACGCGCCCCACCCGGTAAGAACGCGAAGCTATACGACGCGACAACCTACACACAGTTTGCCACCTGGGCGGCACATACCATTCGCTGACGCTTGACCGGGTACGGGTATTTGAAGAAGGTGAGGCGTTCATTCGGAGCGTTGGCAACGGGCACTCACCAGGGCACTAGCGTGTGAAGGATGGGGACGTTGGGGGCCCGTGGGTAAACGTCAAGAATTGGCGGTGTGAGCCGCTTTCTTTTGCCTACTTTTCTTTGCGGCGGCAAAGAAAAGTAGGTGCCGCCCCGCACAGGGGCGACGCGTGAAGCTCGCTAACGTAACGCGGATGCCAGCGCAAAGCCAAATCGCGGATGCCAACAGCAAATCAAGCAAACCGACAAACCGTGGTACCAACCGGCAACTCATTTGCCATTTTTCGCCCGCGCCTGCTCGGCAATCGCCTTGTAATCATAGGTCGGGTAGAAATCGGTGCTGTAACCGCCCCACGCGGTCTCCTCAATCGCACGGTTCACTTCGCGCAGCCGGTCGGCCGGCACGCGTAGCGTAACGACCTGCCCGATCCCCATCATCACGTACCACGACACCACTTCGATGCCGGGCGGCGGAAACGCCTTGTAGAAGCCCTGCTCGGCCAGTTGCTGGTTGATCTTCGGCAGCGGCTTCGACTGGTCGTGCTTCAGAAAGATCGTCAGCAAGAACGTGCCGTCCCCGGCGGGTGCAGGCGGCGGAGCGCCCGCGTTGGCCTGCGCAGCGGCAGGCAACGGAACCAGCGCGGCGAGCGTCGCGGCAAGGGCAACGCCAGCGATCCATTGGCGAACGGCGTGCATCGGTTTTCTCCTTGATCTCGTTGATGGACAGGTACACAGGGCCACAGTGGAAAGCACGGCCGCATTCATCATGCCACCGCCGCGTGCCATGCACATTGACTGCGCCCAGCCGCTGCCACCAATACATTTAAGGGTAAAACATATGTTGCAATAATTATTTTCATGGCAACATTCGTAAACACGCTACCGATTCAACCAGAGGACCTGCAATGAACCGACTGACTTCGCTCGCGCTTGCCCTGTGCGTCGCGGCGCCCTGCCTCACCGCAACGACGGTTGCCACCGCGCAGGACGCGCAGCCGACGCTCGCCAAAGTCGAGGCCGCCAATCTGATCGCGATCGGCCATCGCGAGACGTCGGTGCCGTTCTCATATGTCGATGCGAACAATCAGGTGATCGGCTTTTCGCAGGATCTGTGCAACCGGATCATCGACGCAGTGAAGGCCAAAACACACAAGCCGAACCTGCAGGTGCGCTTCATTCCCGTTACGTCGCAGAATCGTATTTCACTGGTGCAGAACGGCACCGTCGATCTCGAATGCGGCGTGACGACGAACCTCACGTCGCGTCAGAACCAGGTCGCGTTCGGCGATACGTTCTTCGTCGCGACCACACGGCTGCTCACACGCAAGGATTCCGGCGTCAAGGACTTTCCCGATCTGGCCGGCAAGACCGTCGTGACGAATCAGGGCACGACGTCGGAACGCATCCTGCGCAAGATGAACGAAGAAAAGAAGATGAACATGCAGATCATCAGCGCGAAGGACTACGGCGAAGGCCGCATGACGCTGGAGACGGGCCGTGCCGTCGCTTACATGATGGACGACGTGCTGCTCGCGGGCACGCGCACGCTGACGGCGAAGCCTGCTGACTGGGTGATCACCGGCACGCCGCAGTCGTCGGAAGCGTATGGCTTCATGCTGCGCAAGGGCGACCCGGCCTTCCTCAAGATCGTCGACGACACGCTTGCGCAGGTCATGAAGAGCGGAGAGATCGACGCAATGTACGACAGGTGGTTCATGAAACCCGTGCCGCCGAAAAACATGAACTTCGACTTTCCGATGAGCGAGAACCTGCGCGCCCTCTACAAGAATCCGAACGACAAGGCGTTCGAATAAGTCTGGCGGCCGACACCCGTGCCGCCCTTCATGAGCCTTTCGGGGCAGCCGCGACGGGCGACGGTTATTGAGCCGCGCGCAAGCCGCCGGAGTAAAATCGAACGAATAGCAACTCGTGACGATCTGCTTCGGAGCCGCAATGAACCCGCCTTCGCCCAAAGAACAAAAGACGCGCTGGAAACCGTCGCCCACGCTGCTGAACGTCATGACCGCGCTCATCGGCATCGGTACGCTGGGTGCGGGGATCGGCTGGCTCGTCTATAGCTGGTACGTGGATCTCGAAGTGCCTTACTTCGCCATACCGCTTGTGATGTGCGTGCCCGTGATCGTCGCCGTTGCGTTCAGGAACATGTTCGACTGATTGACGCGGCGCGCCGGGCACCCTGCGCAAACTGAAAGGCCCGCTTCGCGCGGGCCTTTCTGTGTCGGCTGGCGTGACAGCGCGCCGGCACGGCGGCGCGCGTTATGCGGCCTTGGCCGACGCGATGCCGTCGTCGAGTTCGCCGCCGAGCGCTTCGACGATGCCGTCCAGCATCTTCGCCAGTTCGCCCGTCATCAGCGTGAAATCGGACTCGAACTGTTCGTCGTCATTCTGCGCGGTCGGATCGGCGGCTTCCTTGATGACGTCGAGCGGCGTGACGCGCTTGATGGTCAGCGACGGCGTCAGCACGAACGACACGCGGTCGTTCCACGTCATCGCCAGACGCATGCACTGCTTGCCCGCTTCGATATGACGGCGCATGTCGTCCGCTTCGAGCGCGTGACCGACATAGCGCACCGTCGCATTGCCTTCGGCGGGCGAGCGCAGCTCGGTATCCTGGTCCAGCGTGAAATTGACGGGGCCGTCGCCCGCGAGCAACCAGTTGGTCATCGCCGAAACGGGCGCCTGCGCGACGCGCACGCTCGTGATCGGCAGACGATCCACCGACTTGACCAGCAGCCCGAGCACATCGTCACCAAGCGCCTGCGAGGCGGAATCGATCGCGAGCCAGCCGTTGACCGTGTCGATCCACACGCGCGTATCGCGCTGGATGCTGAATGCGCGCGGCAGGAGTTCGTCCGTGACCTGCTCTTTGAGGTCGCGCATCTGCTTGCGGCCGGGCTTGAAACCCTGCTGCTCTTCGAGTTCAAGCGCGCGTGCCTTCGTCACCTGCGTGACGACGGAAGCGGGCAGCAGTTTCTTTTCCGCGCGGAACGTGAGCAGCAGCTGCTTGTTGGTCGAGTAGACGAGCGAGCCGTCATTGCGCGGCGACGCCCAGCCCTGACGCGTCGTCTCGACGCTGTTGGCCGGCTGGAACGCGTGCGGCTCGAGCCACTTTTCCATTTGCTCGACGCTCACTTTCCACGGAGCGGGAAGACGGTGAAGCTGTAGATTCTTGAACCACATGGCGAGAACGGGCAAAGCGCGTCATTCTATATGACAGCGGCGGCGCGGCCGATTTTTGTTTTCACCACGCCGCCAACTTTTCCGACCCAGATGTTGCGCAATCGGCCCGCCAGGCCCGCCCGCACCTTCGCCGCGACATTGGCGGGCACCCACGTTTTCCACATCTCCGGATGCCCATGAAAATCCATCTGCATGGAAGGTCTTGAATCAGGTTGTGATCGGCCGCGCGGATGACGCGACCCGCCGCGCCGACGCAGGGGCGTGACATGGCATCGCGATTGTGCGGTCCGTTTTATTCGACGATGAAGCGATGTTTTTTGATGCCGGGTAGGAGTCTCGCTCAACTTCGAGTGTCTACGTCCGGGTTTGCGCGATTGCCTACGCGCAGCATGGCAACAGGTTTAGCGCGATGGGTAGCAGAAGCTGTAGTCTTCGCAACCGGGGCAGCCCGGCGCGGGCGCAGGCTCGCGGCCTTGGGAACCCGCCAGCTCGCGCGCGAGGAATTTCTTCCAGCGCGTGTTATCCGTGTTGCGCGCGACGAGTTGCGGATAGTGGCGCGTGAGGATCGCCGTGACATCGGCACGTCCGTCGAGTCCAAGATCGCGCCACAAGTGATCGGGGCGCAGACACGCCGTGGCGATGATCGTCGCGAGGCATAGTGCGTCGTCATCCGTCGCCGCAAGCGAGGACTCGTGATGCAGCAGGAAAGCGTGCAATGCATCGACGAAAGGCCGATGTTCGTGCACGGCGATAGGCTCGGGCACGGCATGCAAGGACTTCGCGTCCGGGAAATGACGTGAGCGCAACGCTTCGAGCGCAGCCCGCGTCAAGCCGAGATGCAGCAGTTCGCCGCTCGCCAGCTTCGCGCCGATCAGCCGCGCGAACATGATGGTATCGGCTGCGTTGCGCTGCGGCGCGTGATCGAGCAGCCGCGCGACTTCCGCGTCGCGTGCGTGATTCGACTCCGTTGTCATGCAATCGTCCCCTGTCGCATCGAGCATGGCGCAGCGACGTCACGCCACAGCCGACGCACCGAACTTCTTCCGATACGCACCGGGGCTCGTCAACGCGATGCGCCGGAAATGCCGCCTCAGCGATTCCTCGGACCTGAAGCCGGCCAGTTCCGCGACGCGCGACATCGGCAGATCGGCGGGCGATTCCAGTAGTTCGCGGGCGATCGCCACGCGCTCGCGAATCAGCCAGTCGTAAGGCGCCATGCCCGTCGCGTCGCGAAACTGCCGCTGCAACGTGCGCGGACTCATCGCCGCCTGGCCCGCGAGCGACGCCAGCGTATGCGCGAGCGCAGGGTTGGCACGCACGTAGTCCATCAGCCGCGCGAGACGGCCGCCGTCGTCCTGCGGCATCGGACGCGGCACGAATTGCGCCTGGCCGCCGTCGCGATGCGGCGGCACGACGAGCCGCTGCGCGACACGGTTCGCAATCGCACTGCCGTAGTCGCGCCGCACGAGATGCAACAGCATGTCGAGCCCGGCCGCCGATCCCGCGGACGTAATCACCTGGCCTTCGTCGACATAGAGCGCATCGGGCTTCACGCGCAGTTGCGGATAGCGCTGCTGCAACTTGTCCGCGTACCGCCAGTGGGTGGTGACCGTCTTGCCGTCGAGCACGCCCGCCGCAGCCAGCACGAACACGCCCGAGCAGATCGAACAGACACGCGCGCCCCGCCCCACGGCCGCGCGGATTTTTTTCAGCAGCGGCTCGGGCGGACGCTCGTCGGGATCGCGCCAGCCGGGCACGACGATCGTCGACGCCCGATCGAGCATCTTGAGCGAATACGGCGCAGCAATACCGATCCCGCCCGCCGCGCGAATCGGCCCCGCTTCGACCGCGCAAACGGCGAAGCGATACCACTTCACGCCGAGTTCCGGGCGCTCGAGCGCGAACAGTTCGGTCACGCAACCGAATTCGAAAGTGCACAGGCGGTCGTAGACGAGCGCCGCGACGAGATGATCTTGCATGGCGTGATATTACCGGAGATCAGAAGTTGCGCCATTCGCGGGCGTGCGGCCCGCTTTCCGGTCACCGGTCACTGGCGAAATCTCTCCCTGCCTGCCGTGCGGCGCTCGCACCACACTCCCAAACTCGCGTGCACTATGCGGCCTCGACGGTCGCGAGTTGAAAGCCCTCATCTATCCATCCGGTTATGCCTCCGGCCATGATCTTCACGGGGCGACCGAGCTGGGCCAGCCGGATGGCTCCGCGTGTCGCGCCGTTGCAGTGAGGACCCGCACAATACGTCACGAACAGCGTGTCGGAAGGATAATCCGTCAGCTTCGACGCGACGATCTTGCCATGCGGAAGACTAACGGCGCCCGGCACATGACCTCGCGCGAACATCGCCGGACTTCGTACATCGAGCAACACGAAATCGGTTGTGCTCGGGCCTCCTGACAACGCCGCGTGCACATCGGCACAATCGGTTTCGAAGGCGAGCGACGCCGCGAAATGCGCAAGCGCGGCCGTGCTATCAGCAGCGGCAACAGCGGTGACGGGTGACATCTTGTAGCTCCTCGATCAGTTGCAATGAGGTGCATTTTCCGCCTCGATAGCAACGCACGACAGTGGCGCAAGCGACTACTCGCGGTAACATCACGCCATCGGACCGTCAAAGGCATGCGGTCGGTCAACATCGCGTCGGTCGTGGGCGGCGGTCGTGTCCGGATCGGACCAGTGGGAGGCAAATTCGTTGCGGCGACCGTCCGGCAGCCGCACTCGATGAACCTGCTGCTGTCGCAGCTCGCAGGCTGAGGTCAAAGTTTCTGGCACGAGTCGAATGACGGTCAGGGATAAAAGTTGTATCACTCGACCGTTTTTTGATTCTCGACTCCGACTTCAACTTACCTTGTTCGAGGACATCGTTGTGGCCGCAATCGGCGCCACCTTCAGGCATTAGTTCGGCGATGCGCTGGCAACAGTCGCCCTATCAGGCTGCGCAAGAAGAAAGCCATTCATGCCTGGGAATTCAGGAGCGGGCTGCAGCATAGCCCCGCCTTCGCTAGCGCCGGAAACAGACACAGACGCAGACGCAGGCGCAGTAACCGCCGACGGGGCCTGCGAGACCCCTGCGTTGACAAGAAATCCAGTCGAAGTAAGGAAAATCGTGGCCAATAACAGAAATTCCATGGCGTTGCCTTGCTGGTGCTGATGGCCCATTCGGGCCGTATCCAACTTCTCCGGCGTTGCCTGCTGACGTGCGCGAGCCGCATGTGGTGTCTGCCTTCTGTCAGTGCGCAACACCTTCGCTAAGTTTAGTCACCCATCGGCCACGCATCGGCGATATCGGTATAAAAAAGCAGGATCGTCTCAATTTCATTCGTTTTTACGGCATATTTTCTACCGGGCTCACGGGATTAACTTCATCGCGTCAAGTGCTGCCAGCGGTCATTTCGCGGCCTTAAGCAATCGAAAATAACCGGATCGGACGAACCCGCTGTCTGGCCGTCAGATCTTTAGTCGCGACACCTTGGTGCCGGAAAGCGACACGTCCCCCATCAGGCCGGCATTGGTCAGCACGATCGCTTCGACGGGTGCAGTGGCCGTTGTTGTATCGATCTCTCCATTGGCTCCAACCTTTAACAGCGCCACCGACCCTTCACCACCAACCGACCACCCTTTTGAATTGCGAAAGTCGTTGAGTGCATCATGCGTCATGAACAGGAAGATGACGGCCTTCGACTGTGCACCTGCCTGCAAGCCGAACGAGCCCGACACCGTGCTGTAATAGCCGGCCGATTTTCCCTTCACATGCAACGCACCTTCACCGTATTCGCCACCCGCAATAAAACCGACCTTCAGCACAGAGGGGAACACGAGAACACCATTCGCCTTTGCGACGAGTTCCTTTGAACCCTTTACTGTCTCGTATAGCCGTGACAGGGTCCGGTTCACCTTTGCATCGATTTCCTGTCGTTTAGCCGCGTTCGACTCACCGGCAAACGCGTCACTCAGGGTCAGCGGGGAAACCGCGAGTGTCAGGCCCGCGACCGTAAGCGCAGTGCTGCCCATCTGTACAAAGCCTCTTCTGTTCATGTTCGCCTCCGTCGTGACTCAGGGTCGACGTATGTTTGCGGTGGACAAATGCGATAACCCAACATCTCAAAGACGACGCTTACCGCAGTTCACATAAATGGCTGCATGAAGCAGCAATGCACAATCGTGAGCGGGCACGGAATATCGTCGCCAATCAGTCTATTCGTTAGATAGCAATGGGGGTATTGGACCTTGGTCCAATCTGCGCGAGCGGCATCTTGCAGGAACGCCACGGGTTGCCGTCGACGTGATCTGAACCAGAGATCTTTCATTTCCTGTCGACCAGGCGCAGTTACATAGGAGGAAAGCACCGGGAAAACACGCAAAAGAACCCATACCCGCACTAGTACTTACGATAGTCCCGCGTTCTGTTGTCTTTTGCATGCCTGAACTATTCTAGGCGTTAGACGATGACTCCCCAGTCTGGCTTGCCACTACCGTTCAATCACATCGCGATCATGCAACCCGACACATCGATCTCCCGCGCCGGGCATGCTGCAACCGGAACCCGCCGATGGTTGCGTTGGCTGCCCGGCCTCGCCATGCTGAGGGAGTATCAGGCCAGCTGGCTGCCCAGGGATATCGCCGCCGGACTTGTCCTCACCACCATGCTGGTGCCTGTCGGTATCGCCTATGCCGAGGCGTCCGGCGTGCCCGGCGTCTACGGGCTCTATGCGACGATCGTCCCGCTGCTCGTGTATGCCGTTTTCGGACCCAGCCGTATTCTCGTACTGGGCCCGGACTCCGCCCTTGCAGCGCCGATTCTGGCCGTGGTTATCTCGATCGCACCGGGCGATCCGGCGCGCGCCATTGCCGTCGCCAGCATGATGGCTGTCGTCTCAGGCATGTTCTGCATCTGCATGGGGTTGTTACGTCTAGGCTTCATTACCGAACTGCTCTCGAAGCCCATCCGGTACGGTTATATGAACGGCATTGCAATCACTGTTCTGATCAGCCAGTTGCCCAAGCTGTTCGCCATTTCCATCGACGAGGGAGGTCCGCTAAGAGACCTGCTGAGCCTCGGCACGGCCATCGCGGATGGGAAAGCCAACTGGTACAGCTTTGCAGTGGGTGCCGGAAGCCTCGCACTGATCCTCTTCCTGAAACGTTTCGAAAAAGTACCGGGCATTCTGATCGCGGTCATTCTCGCGACGCTCAGCGTCAGCGTTTTCGACCTCGATAGCCTGGGCGTCAAAGTGCTTGGAAAGATCCCGCAAGGACTGCCGTCCTTCGTACTACCTTGGGCGAGCGGCGCCGATCTGGGCAAAATCGTGGTGGGTGGCTGCGCCGTTGCGCTGGTCGCGTTCGCCGATACCAGCGTGCTGTCGCGGAGCTTTGCGGCACGTTTCAAGAGTCGCGTCGATCCGAACCAGGAGATGGTGGGCCTCGGCGCGGCCAATCTGGCGGCCGGGTTCTTCCAGGGTTTCCCGATCAGCAGCAGTTCGTCGCGCACGCCAGTCGCGGAAGCGGCCGGCGCGAAAACGCAATTGACGGGCGTGGTGGGCGCGCTGGCCGTCGCAACACTGTTGATGGCGGCTCCGAATCTCATGCGATACCTGCCCAACAGCGCCCTCGCCGCCGTCGTCATTGCAGCTGCCATCGGCCTGTTCGAGTTCGCCGATCTCAGGCGTATCTACCGCATCCAGCAATGGGAGTTCTGGCTCTCCATTGTCTGCTTTGCCGGTGTTGCCGTTTTCGGCGCGATTCCCGGCATCGGCATCGCAATCGCGATCGCGGTCATCGAGTTTCTGTGGGACGGCTGGCGACCCCATTACGCCGTTCTTGGCCGCGTGGAAGACGTGCGCGGATACCACGACATCAAGCGCTATCCGCACGCCACGCGGATTCCGGGGCTGGTGCTGTTTCGCTGGGACGCGCCGTTGTTCTTCGCCAACGCCGAACTGTTCCAGGAGCGCGTGCTGGAGGCCGTCGACGAATCGCCAACACCCGTACGCAGGGTCGTGGTGGCCGCCGAACCCGTGACCAGCGTGGACGTCACCTCCGCCGACATGCTGCGGGAACTGATCCGGATTCTGGGCGAGCGCGGCATCGCGCTGCATTTCGCCGAGTTGAAGGACCCCGTGCGCGACAAGCTCAAGCGTTTCGAACTGATGGACCTCATTGGCGACGAACGATTTCATCCGACCCTGGGCACTGCCGTCGACGACCATCTGGGCAAATCGGGCACCTGAAAGATGCGAGCCGTTCCCGCCGCGAATGCGCGCGGACTCCCGTCATCGCGCGCGGCCGTAACGGTCAAAAAGCTGAAGCATCAGGCACGCGTAGACCGTCACGGCAAGGAAGAGTCCCATGCGCACCGCGAACGCGGTGTAGACGTCCTTGCCTGCCACGCTATCCTGCACTGACTGGCCGAGCAGGATGATCATCGTGACGAGCCCGTTCAGCCAGAAACCCGGCGAGTAGCGTGTCGGGCTGATGCGATAAAGTTTGCGTCCTACCAGCAGACCGAACAGCAGCATCCACAGAAAGAACATCCACAAGTGCACGAAGAGCCTGAGTGCAAACCAGCATGCGATTGCGAGCAAGCCACCCAGCAGCGTCGAACCGATGAGTTCGCGCGCCGCACTGCGCGCCGTGGTGGTGCAACTCTGCCGCCCCAGGCTGACCGACTTCATGATGATGGGCATGTAGCTCGCCGGATCGGTCATCGCGAGCAGGTACGCAGGCATGACCACGAGCACGGCGCGCAGCGCGATACGTACGGCCTGTTCGTTGGGCAATGCCTTCCTGGCGGGCGCGGGCTGCGTGCTCGCGGGTTCGGGAAACAGACCATGAACGAGGGCCGCCATCAGCACGGCAAGCAGAAGCCCCTTCACGAGTGCGCCGACTACCGTCATGGCTAGCTGGAAGTCGGCTGTGCCCGCTGCGGAGACCATCGTCAGTCCCGCCACCAGAAACGTAGCAACCAGATTGTTCCCGCCGCGTAGTCCATATCCAAAGGCAAGAAAGAGCATCAGCCCGATGATCAGCACGCCCGCGAACGCGTAATACCGAAGTAACGGCACCACCAGCAGGCCGCTGCCCGTAGTCAATGCGACGACCAATGCGAAAGCCAGTCCTGCCCTGAGCGACAGCGGCCGGTTCTGCGTCGCGAGCAGAAAGACGGCAAACACGGGCGCGACCACGGGAATCGGCAGATCCAGCGCGAAACTGATCGTGAGGCAGAGCGCCGTCCCTGTCGCAACACGCAGCGCACGACGACTGGGCACCTCGAGCGTGTTTTCCATGGACGTCGTCAATAAAGGTACGAGACCCAGCTCATCGCGCGCAGAAACACGCGCCCAAGCGGATTGAGGGGATTGCCCTGACCCGGAAATGCCATCACTTCAGCCTGCCCGCCGACCCGAAGGTTGCGAAGACGCGCGCGCTCGTCCCGCTCGAACTCGACGATCACCGGAAAGCGCTGCGCGGGGCGCAGCCAGTCGCGGCTGTTCTGCACCGTAGGCAGACTGCCGGGCGGCGTGCTTTGCCCCACGCTCACGCCATAGCCGATACTGCGAATCCGTCCTTCGAAAACTTCGCCCGGCAGTGCGTCCAGCGCGATCGCCACAGGCGTGCCCGGCCGCAGGTGGCCCAGATTGTTCTCGGTCATGTCCGCACTGACCCAGACGTCGCGAATCGCGATCAGCGTCATCACCGCACTGCCGGCCGCCGCGAACTGGCCGACCTCGGCACGCAGATCGGTAACGACGCCGCCTGAGCGAGCCGTTACCCGCGTGTGTGCCAGATCGAGTTCGGCCTTTTGCACGGCGGCGGCCGCGCTGCGCAATTGCGCGTTCTCCGTGTCCTGACCGCCCTGCTGCTCGCGTGCGCGCTGCACCTCGGCGCGCGCGGCCGACACCTGGCTTTGGGCCTGCTCGTGGGTCGCTCGCGCCACCTCCAGGCGCCGCAGCGAGATCGTGCCCTCGTCTTCGCGATACAGTCGTTCGAGCCGCTCGCTGTCCTGTCGCGCCTTGACCTCGTTTGCGATGGCGGCACGCAGCGATGCCAACGCCGAATCGATGCCCGCCGTGCTGGCGCCAATCTGACGGCGCGTGGACTCGAGGTCGGCGCGCGCGCGGTCGGCTGCAATCCGGTATTGCTCGCTATCGATTTCGAACAGCACGTCACCCGCGTTGACCTCCTGGTTGTTATGCACGAGGACGCGCGTCACCCGTCCCGATACTTCCGCGGCCACGGGCACCACATACGCCTGCACGCGCGCCTGTTGCGTATAAGGGGTAAAGCGGTCGGCGAGCAGATACCAGATCAGGCTCACGACGATCAGGCCGACCACCCACTTCACGGCCCTCCCGGAGCGATCGGCGCCGGGCGGCGCTGTGGGTGCCGGTGCGGCATTGGAGGGTTCGGGCGTGTCGCTCATCGGGACGAACCTGCGGACGGAATCGCTGCCGCCGACGGCGCGTCCGGCTCGTTGAGCAAGTCGCCCCAGTCGGTGCGCTGCTGCATCTGCGCGCGGGTCGCGGAATCGACGAGAGGCTGCTCCGTGTACCAGCCTCCGCCAAGCGCCTTGTACAGCGCGATCAGACTGCCTGCGGCATTGCTGCGGTTCACGATATAGGCGTCCTGCTGGGCAAACAGGGCGCGCTGCGCATCGAGTACGCGCTGGAAGTCCGAATAGCCTTCGCGGTAGATCGTATTGGCGAGCTTCAGGGAGCGACGCGCCGCGCCTTGCGCGTCGTTCAGGATGCGGTCCCGCTGCAACCCGGCGATCAGCGCCGTCGCGGCGTCATCGGCCTCGCGCGCCGCTTCGCGCACGATGTTCTGATAGCCGACCGTCAACTGTTGCAGCCGGGCATCCTGGACGCGCACGTTGTTGATGATCCTGCCATGATCGAACACGTTCCACGTGACGCTCGGGCCGGCTACGACCGCCAGCGTGTTCGGCGATCCCGTGAGCGAACTCGCGCTCCAGACCAGCGAGCCCACCAGCGACACGGACGGATACAGGTCGGCTTTTGCCACGCCGATGAGCGCCGATTGCGCGGCCATCTGATACTCGGCAGCGCGAACGTCGGGCCGGCGCAATAGCAGATCGGCCGGAACGTCCTGCAGCACGGCATGGTCCACTAGCGGCACCACGCCCGCCTTGCCTGGCTGCATGTCGAGTTCCGGCAACGGACCGGGCGGCCGGCCCAGCAGCACGGACAGCGCGTGACGCGACAGCACGGCCTGGCTTTCGAGCTCCGGGATGCTGCTCAACGTGCCCAGATACTGCGTCTTCGCCTGCTGCAGGTCCAGTTCATCCGTCTCCCCGCTCTTGAAAAGCTTTTGCGCGATCTCGTAACTGCGCTTTTGCAACTGGGCGTTCTCACGCGCGATGTGCAGCCGCGCCTCGGCGGTGCGCAGCGTGAAATACGTATCGGCGACCTGTGCGTGCAACAGGACCAGGGCGGCATCGCGATTGGCTTGCGCGGCAAAGAAGGCGGCGTCGGCCGACTCGATGGCCCGGCTGAAACGCCCCCAGAAGTCCAGCTCCCATCCGACGCTGAAGCCCGCGCCGTACTGCCAGTAACCACCCGAGCGCGGATTGAATCCATCCGAGCGTTTGCGCGCCGAATACAGCACGTCGGCGTTGACTTGCTGCACCTGAGGGTAGCGCCCCGCGAGCGCGACGCCGAGTTGCGCGCGAGCTTCGACCACGCGCAGGCCGGCAATTTTCAGGTCGCCATTGTTTGCGTCGGCTTCGGCAATCAGACGTTCCAGATTCCCGTCGTCGAATATCTGCCACCACTGCCGCACGTCAGGCTGCGCCGCCTGCTGCGTGACCTGCTCGATCGACGTGCTGCTCCAGTGTTCGCTCCAGCTTTCATGCTGCGGATGAAAGTCCGGCCCCACGCGCATGCATCCGCTCAGGCAAGCTGCCGCATGCAGTGCCGCCATTCCGTATGCGCGGGTCGAAGGCGACACGGCGCGGTTCCGGCAACTCAACGCTGCTGCTTCTGGCACTGCTGGGGATCCTGCTGATCTTTTACCCATCGCCAGAACAGCTGATAGCCCACCGCGAGCATCACAGGACCGATGAACAGGCCGATGACACCGCCCGTCACCATGCCGCCGAGCGCGCCTATCAGCACCACGGGCATCGGTACGGCGACCCCGCGCCCGAGCAGCAGCGGCTTGAGCACGTTGTCGGCGAGGCCCGCGATGAACACATACACCGAGAAGACGATGGTCGCCGTGCTCACACCTTTCGTAACAATCACGAAGACGATCACGGGAACGGTAATCAGTGTGGCGGGCAACTGCATGATGCCGATCAGCAGAACGGCGAGCGAGAGCAGACCCGCGCCTGGAATGCCCATGACGATAAACGCGATGCCGATCAGCAGCATCTGGATGAACGCGATACCGACCACGCCCTGCGCAACTGCGCGTACCGTCGACGTGCATAGATCGGCAATCTGCGAACCGTTCTCAGGTCCTGAGATGCGTGAGGCGATCAGTACTGCGCTGCGGTGTCCTTTCTCGCCATGCGCCATGAAGATGCCCGCCACGATCAGCGCGACGAAAAATATCAGCAGGCCCGCTCCGAGACCGGTGACCGTGCCCAGCAAAGCGAGGCCGGCTTCCTTGAGTTGCGGTGCGAATCGCTGCGCAAGACCCGTGAGGTCAGTCGAGGCCTGCGCCCAGAAGTCATACACGCGCTGGCCGACCAGAGGCCAACTCGCGACCGATTCGGCAGGCGGCGGAATGCGGAAACTGCCGCTCCTGAATATCGCCATTGCGTGCTCGATCGAGCCAGCGACGGCGACGCCCAGCAGATACGTCGGCACGAGGATGACGCCGAACGCAACGAGGATGATCAGGCTGGCGATCAGGCCGTTCTTGTTGGCGAACCGGTTTCCGAGCCGCGCCTGAATCGGATAGAGCGTGATCGCGAGGATCAGTGCCCATACCATCAGGTCGAGGAACGGGGCAAAGATCCGGAAACAGAACATCGCGAGAACCGCGATCAATCCAGCACGGATCAGTACATCGAGCATCTCTCTGGACAACACCTTTTGGGTAGTTGGCGTGGTCAGCATCGATCGTCTCCTCGCAGGTCGTCGAGAAGGTATCCCGACGGCAAACCCGGTTTGCCCGCATGGCCGCAACCGGCCAGGGCTCGTCATGCTCTCTCGCAAGCGCGCCGCCGGAACTCGGGAGATACGAGGAACTGTCCGTCGGCTGCGCACCGCTTCCAGTTGAGGTCGGGCACTCGGGGGACCCCTCATGGGAGACGTGCAGCCGCTACAAGGAGATGTTGTCGACGTCCTCGTCAATCTGAGTCTAGGGCACCCTCAAAAAAGGACAATAAATCGCCTCGATTTGCGCGCAAAGTCCAGCATTAGCTGTCCGCTGAAATGTACTGGCTAGACGGCTATACGCCATTTGCGCCGCCGCTTTTCTGTCAGTCAATTCAATGAAATCAAAACGGCGGTCTGGTTCACGTCAAGATAGACGGCTGCCAGTATTCGCCACTCAATACTTGATGTCGCGGGCCGTCTGCCGTCCTTGCTGCTTGGTGTGCCGCTTGTCCTGGCGGCATTGCGAATTGCTTTTCTGATCCGCGGCGCGACAGTCCTGCTTGGTGTGACGGCTCCCCTGACGTGTATCCTGGCGAACGTCGCGCCCGGCCCGGCGTTGTTGCGCCTGCTCCGTCGCCCAGGACATTCCCGAAGACGCCGCCAGAAACATCGCAGCTAGCAGGGCAGTAAAGCAACGGTTCCATTCCCGCATGATGTGATCTCCCGTAGATGGGTCGAAAACCTGCATCCACCCTTTCGCTGACACCGCATCGCAACACGCCGCGCGCCCGGATCTGCATGAGCGTGTCGCCGTCCGCTGCGAAGACTTTCGTCTGGAGAAGGACGAGAAAGCCCGCCAACACCATTGCGACATAGTGTGCGAAGTGCTTCATCGCCGGTTCCCTGACCGCCGCGGGCAAGCATTCTCCCGACGGTTGTCGTGGCTTGCCTGCGCTGCATGAATGGAGCTTTCAGCCTATACATGCCCAATGAAATGTTGTATTGGACTTTGGTCCAACGACAAACCGCGCGATGGCCGAGCGGATCATTGCGCGCCTCGCAGAACCGCCCAGATGAGGGTCACGACAGGGAGACGGTAGAGCCGCGCGAATGTTTGAGCTGGAAAAGATCCCGGCAATACCGGCTCTATTAATGCACCTGTTCGCACGAGGCGCTACTGCCAGCGTTGATCTGCACAACGTCTATACTCGGCATACGAGGCAAGCCTATTGACTCAACGCGATTGCGACGAATTTGCGAGCCATCGGCTTGATGCAGGCAAGAACAACAAGGAGCGCCTCCCATGTCAAACGAACGCGTGCCCTTGCTCGACCCCATCGACAGAGTGTCCGAGATCGTCTTTGGTGTACTGATGGCGCTCTCGTTTACGGGCGCGCTCAGCGTTGCGACGGCCGGACACCAGGAAGTCCGGACGATGATGTTCACAGCGCTCGGTTGCAATCTCGCCTGGGGGCTCGTGGATGCCGTCATGTACCTGATACGCACGGCCACTGAGCGGCGGCGAAAGAAGATGTTGCTCATGCAGCTTCAGGCGGCACATGACAAAACCCAGACACGCCAGCTGATTGCCGATGCGCTCCCGCAACTTTTCGCAACCGTCGTCCAGCCCGCGACGCTAGACGCGCTGCATCAGGAACTGCTTACGGTGCGCGAGCCGACTATCCGGCTTGGCGGGAAAGACTATGCCGCGGCATTCGGCATCTTCGCTCTGGTGGTCCTGGCGACTTTTCCGGTCGTCGTCCCGTTCATCTTCGTTTCGCAGATCGTGCTGGCGTTGCGCATCTCGAACCTGCTGGCAGTCGTCACGCTGTTCATTGGCGGCTATGCGCTCGGCCGCTACACGAGCGGAAGACCGTGGTTGTCCGGCGTGGCAATGTCTGGAATTGGCGTCGTGCTGCTCGCGATCATCATCGCGCTAGGCGGCTGACTCACGCCCCGCCAACGCCACCGGCGCGCGCCGCGCATCGTCGCGCTCAGCGTATCGGCCCTGCCGCACATGGTCCATTTTCCGATCCGCGAAAATGGTTCCCATCACTTTCAAAATCTGCTAAAGCGCTTTCAAAATGTTTCACTAAATCATTCGAATAAAACTTTTAAGAAAGTGCTCAATGTTTTAGACATGCTGCCGTTAACCAGTCGAGGGAACTTCCTCTCGCGACGGAACTGACATGCAGAGCACTTATCATCTCGGTCTGGTTGTCGTGTCGCTCGCCGTCGCAACACTGGCTTCATTCACGGCGCTCGACCTGGCCGGACGTATTTCCACCATGGCCTCCGCCCGCCTGCGCCATCTTTGGCTCGCGGGCGGCGCGGCAGCAATGGGCACGGGCATCTGGTCGATGCACTTTATCGGGATGCTGGCCTTCTCGCTGCCCATCCCGCTCGGCTACGATTTCGCGATCACCGCCTGCTCGCTGATCATCGCGATGATCGTCTCGTACTTCGCGCTCGTCCAGGTGGCGCGCCCGACGCTCTCCGCCAGGCGCCTCGTCACCGGCGGCCTGCTGATGGGCTTCGGCATCGCGGGCATGCACTACACCGGCATGGCGGCAATGCAGATGCAGCCGGGCATCCACTATCGCCCCGGCCTGTTCACCGCTTCCGTCGTGATTGCGATTGCAGCGTCGATGGCCGCGCTGTGGATCGCCCACACGCTGCGCGATTCGAGCCAGCACGGCGTGCTGCTCAAGCGCATCGGCGCGGCCTGCGTGATGGGCGTCGCGATCACGGGCATGCACTACACAGGCATGGCCGCCGCCGACTTCCTGCCCGGCTCGGTGTGCGGCGCGGCGCGCGGTGTCAACGCGCAGTGGCTCGCGACGACGATTATCCTGTTCACGTTCGTGATTCTGATCGTCACGCTGATCCTGTCGCGCTTCGATGCGCGCACAAGCTTCCTCGCCGGTTCGGTTTCGTCGCTGAACAATCAGATCGTGCGGCTTGCCACCTACGACACGCTCACCGACCTGCCGAACCGCCGCACGCTGAACGAGCGCATCGAGCACGCGATCCACGCATCGAAGCTGAGCCGCCGCGGCTTTGCGATCCTCTTCATGGACCTCGACGGCTTCAAGACGATCAACGATTCGCTCGGCCACGCATTCGGCGACGAAGTGTTGAAATCGTTCGCGCAGCACCTGCGGCAGTGCGTGCGCAACGCCGACACCGTCGCGCGACTCGGCGGCGACGAGTTCGTCGTGCTGGCCGAGAACCTGAGCGCGCCGCGCGACGCGGAACGGATGGCCGAGGCCGTCCTCGAAAGGATGCGCGAAGGCATCAGCACGCAAAGCCAGATGCTGCAGATCATGCCCAGCATCGGCATTGCGCTGTATCCGCAGGACGGCCATTCCGTCGACGAACTGCTGAAGCATGCCGACGCCGCGATGTACGAAGCGAAGCGCGGCGGACGCAGCACCTATCGTTTCTTCGAAGCGCACATGAACGAAGCGGCGATGCGCACGCTGAAGATCCAGGGCGCGCTGCACGAAGCGCTCGGCAAAGGCTATTTCTCGCTGCACTTCCAGCCGAAATTCCGCGGCGACAGCGGCGAGGTCGCGGGCGCGGAAGCCTTGATCCGCCTGAATCACCCCGAGATCGGCGTGCTCGCGCCGATGGATTTCATCCCGATCGCCGAGCGCTCCGGGCAGATCGTGGAGATCGGCTATTGGGTCGTGCGCGAGACCTGCCGCCAGATCCGCCGCTGGGAAAGCGCCGGCCTGCCGTCGATGAAAGTCGCGATCAATCTGTCGCCGCGCCAGATGGCGCAGCCGGATCTGGTCGCAAGGATGCTGGAGATCGTGCGCGCGGAAGGTGTCGATTGCATGCAGATCATGTTCGAGATCACCGAGACGGTCGCCATGCAGGACGCCGCCAAGACGACCGAAATGATCCGCGAGTTCCAGAGCAGCGGCTTCGAAATTTCAATCGACGACTTCGGCACGGGCTATTCGAGCCTCGCCTATCTGCAGCGCTTTCGCGTGAAGCAGCTGAAAATCGACCGCTTCTTCACGAGCGGGCTCGATGCCGACGGCCACGAAGGCAGCGCGATCGTGCAGGCGATCATCGCGCTCGCGCATTCGCTGGAAATGGACGTGGTGGCCGAGGGCGTCGAAACGGCGTCGCAACTCGACAAGCTCAAGGACCTGCAATGCGACGAAATGCAGGGCTTCCTGCTCGGCAAGCCGCTCACGGCCGACGCCTTCAGCGATCTGCTTCAGGAGCGCATGTCGACGGCGTGACGTGAGCCGCCGTCCGGGCCGTCACTGTTCTGCGGCCGATGCGCCGGACTGTTCGGGCGCGAACGTCGCGGGCTCGAAATGCGGGCTTGCCGACGTGAGCGCCGCATCGCGCCGCGTCAGCTTGCCATCCACCGACGCGCCCACATCCATCCGCAGCTGCTGATAGTAGATGTTGCCCGTGATGTGCGCGTTCTCCTGCAACTCGACGAAGTGATCGGCGATGACGTCGCCCGTGATCCTGCCGTTGACGATCACGTCGTAGCCATACACATTGCCCGTGATCGAGCCGCGATTGCTCAGCACCAGCAGCGTCTCGCACCCCGCCTTGCCCGAGACGTTGCCTTTTACGTGGCCATCCATGCGCAGGCCGTCGCTGAATTCGACGTCGCCTGTGATGTATACGTCGTGCGCAATGAGGGTTGCCAGTTTGTTCTGGGAGACGCCGGGTGACTTCTTCTTGCTGAACATATTCGATACCGGGATGAAGTTGAAAATACGCCGCGCCTCAGCGGCGCGAACGGCTTTGGCCCTGGAGAAACAGCACTTGCGCCTGGAGCCTGCGCACTTCGACGGTGAGCGCGTCGGCGGATTTCTGCACGCTCGCGCGCGACGCCGCTTCCTGCTTCAGCGCGAGCTGTGCGCGCGCCAGCGCGTCTTGCAACTCGTCGTGCGCTGCGGGCACGACAGCCGGCGGTGCCGCTGAATCCGCGTATGTCGCATAGCCACGCATCGCCGCCGCCCCTGCCGACACACACGCGATGCAAACCATCGCCCACACGCCGATGCGCATCGGCAGCGAGCGCACGGGCTGCAACACATACGCACGCTGCGTGACGACATGCCCACGGACATGCCCGTGCCCGCGCCGCCCGCCCGAGCGAAGAAAATCAGCCATGAGACGGCCCCATGAAAAGTGCGAGATAGTCGGTTGGATCGACGGGCGCGCCGTTGACGAGCACTTCGAAGTGCAGATGCGGGCCCGTCGAGCGGCCCGTCGAACCCACATCGGCGATATGCTGGCGCGGCAGCACGAGATCGCCCTCCTGCACGACGATCCGCGAAGCATGGCCATAGCGCGTGATCAGGCCGTTGCCGTGGTCGATTTCGACGGCATTGCCGTAGCCGCCCTGCGGTCCCGCGTGAATCACGCGGCCGCCCGCTGCGGCGAGAATCGGCGTGCCCGGCGGCGCCACGAGATCCACGCCCGGGTGAAAGCTCAGGTGATGCGTGAACGGATCGACGCGATTGCCGAACGGCGAGCCGAAGCGCGCGCCGTCGACGGGCATGCGGCCCGGGAACGACGCCCAGTTCGCGACGTGCAGCGTCGCTTCCTGTTCGAGCGCCGACAGCGTGGTGACGAGACAGGCAATGTGCTCGTGAAGCGCAATTGCGTCGCGCGCCGGGTGGCCGAGCAATTCGTCGCAACGGCGCGGCGGCAGCGACGGGCCGCCTTCGGCGCTTTCCGCTGCGGGTTCGCTGGCCTTGTCGTTTGGCTGCCCGGCGGGTTTCCCGGTCGACGGGCCATCATCGTGGTCCGCATCGCGCTTCGGAGCGGCGGGCGCGCCACCCTTCGCCGGCCGCCCAGCCTTCCGCGCCTTCTGCTGCGCGGCGTCGGACACATCGTCGCCCGCGTCGTCGCCGAGCACGTCGCTCGCAGACAGCACAGGCGGCGCGAACACCGGGCGCGGCAAGGTCTTGATCGTCTTCAGACGGGTTTCGAAATCGTGCAGCGTCGCGACCTGCGAGGCGAGCTGCGTCAGACGCGGCTCCATCTGCTCGATCGCCGCATTCAGCTTGCCGAGTTCCGCAATCGTGTAGTCACGCGCGACGCGGCTGTCGCTGGCTTGCGTGGCCGCGTCGCGCTTCGGATGATCGCGCCCGATCACGATCCCCGCCGTCAACGCCAGCGCCGAACTGCAGCAGGCGGCGAGTGTCGCGATGGTCACCGCGGTGTGCCGCGTGACGAAGCGCACCGAGCCGTTCGTCAGGCGCTTGCCGGTTCCCCAGATCAGCGACATCAGCAGCCGCCCCGCGTCCCGGCCGTGACGGCGCACGGCGGCATGCTTGCGAAAGACCAACACGCGGCGCGTGTCGTGGTACGCGCGGCGGGCGGCGCGGTGTTGCGGTGAACCGGCATACGCAGGATGACGAACAGATCTCGTTGATGGGGAAAAACGGTGGCGCGCATTATCACGCCATCCGCCAGGCCCTCATCTCAAATTGGACGACATCGGATTCGTCGCATATCCGCATCAGGTTCAGTGCGCTCGCACCGCCGCATCGATCCGCGAGAGGCGGCGCGTTCGACGTAGACAGAAATCGCAAACCGTCGAACGAATGTCAGACGGCAAGCAGTTTCTGCAAACGCTCGCGCAATGTTTCGCTTGCTTGCGTCATCGGCGCGCGCAAATCGCCTTCTCCTTCGATCAGACCTTGCACGGCAAGCGCCGCCTTCACGGGCGCGGGGTTCGGCTCGGCCGTCAGCGCGCCGATCAACGGCACGAGCGAGTGGAAAAGCGCCCGCCCTTCATCGAGACGCCCCGCCTTCAACGCGCGATCGAGCGCGACGAAACGCTCCGGCCACAGATGCGCCGACGCCGAAATCGCGCCGCTGCCGCCCATGCAGAGCGTGTCGAAGATACGGATCTCGTCGCCGGCGAGCACCTGCAGACGGCCGTCGAGGATCAGCGCGTGCGTGGTGTCGAGCGATCCCGCGCAGTCCTTGATCGCCTGAATGCGCGGGTGCGCGGCAAGCGAAAGCAGCGTCTGCAGTTCGATGCGCACGCCGGTGCGCGCGGGAATGTCGTACATCACGACGGGATGCTCGCTTGCGTCGGCCAGCATCGTGAAGTGTGCGGCGATGCCCGCTTGCGACGGCCGCACATAGTACGGCGCCGAAATCAGCACACCCGCGAGCGGCAATGCGTTCAGACGCGACACGCGCTCACGCACGGCGCGCGGGTTGTTGCCCGACACGCCGGCGATCACCGGCAGCGCGCCGCCTGCCGCGTCGAGCGTGGTCGCGAGCACGGCTTCCTGCTCGCCGGGCTCGAGCGAAGACGGTTCCCCCGTCGTGCCGAGCGCGACCACTCCCGCGACGCCTGCGTCGGCGTAGAGCCCGATCAGGCGGCGCAACGCATCGTGATCGACGGCACCGTTGGCGGCAAACGGCGTGACAAGGGGAATCCAGATACCCGAAAAATTGGACATGACTTTCCTCGAAGGCGACCGTATGGGAACCGTTCAGCGGCGAGGAAGCAGGATCGGAAGCGGGGGGGTGTCGAGGACCGTTGATCGAGGCTGTTCCGTCGCACATCTGACGGAACAGCAGCTCCGGTCAGATGAGCAACTGTTTTTTGGCTTTGGAAGCGGCGCGTGCGGGCACGGCACGCAAAGGCGTACCTGTTTCCACACGATCACGAAGCAATGAGCCGTTTTCCATGTCGGGCAGTGTAACCGCAAAACTGCGCTTGCCGCCGCGCGTTTTCGCCAGCGCAGGGGAAACCAGCCGCTCGGACACATCGGTGCACGAAATTCCTTGACTTCCTCGCCCAGCGAATTAATATACGCATCGCGTATATCTACCCTATCTCCTGACGAAAAGAGAGGCAGCCCATGAGCGTCCCGCAACAAGCATTTCTCCGTGACGCGATGCGGCGTCTGAACCTCACCCGCGACGGCTTCGCGACACGTATCGGCGTGTCGAAGCGTGCGCTCGATACGTGGCTGCTGCCCGACGATTCGCAGGAATCGCGCGCGATGCCGGAAATCGTCGAGCGCTTCGTGTCGGAGATCGTCGTCAACGGCGCGCCCGCTGAAAAACATACGCAGAGCGTAGATTCGCAGTCACTGGCGAGCCAGATGCTGTTCGAAGGCAAGCCGCAACTGCTGTCCGTCGATCAGTTCTCGCGCGACGCCGTCGAAGCGCTGTTCCGCGTCGCCGACATCATGCAGCCCATCGCGCGCCGCCGGAAAATCTCGCGCGTGCTCGAAGGCGCGGTGCTCGGCAATCTGTTCTTCGAGGCCAGCACGCGCACCCGCGTCAGCTTCGGCGCGGCGTTTTGCCGCCTGGGCGGCTCGGTGTGCGACACGACGGGCTTCACGTTTTCGTCGATGGCCAAGGGCGAGTCGATCTACGACACGAGCCGCGTGATGTCCGGCTACGTCGATGCGCTCGTGATCCGCCATCCGGACCAGGGCTCCGTGGCCGAATTCGCGCGCGCCACCAACATTCCCGTGATCAACGGCGGCGACGGCCCCGGCGAGCACCCCAGCCAGGCGCTGCTCGACCTGTACACGATCCAGCGCGAGTTCTCGCGTCTGGGCAAGATCGTCGACGGCGCCCATATCGCGCTGGTCGGCGACCTGAAGTACGGGCGCACCGTGCATTCGCTCGTGAAGCTGCTCGCGCTGTATCGCGGCATCAAGTTCACGCTGATTTCGCCGCCTACGCTGGAAATGCCCGCGTACATCGTCGATCAGATTTCGCGCAACGGTCATGTGGTCGAACAGACGCACGATCTCACCAACGGCCTGCGCGGCGCGGACGTCGTCTATGCGACGCGCATCCAGAAGGAGCGCTTCGCGGATGAATCGTTCGAAGGCTATACGCCCGACTTCCAGATCAACCAGGCGCTCGTCGATACCGTGTGCGGCCAGGACACGCTGATCATGCACCCGCTGCCGCGCGACAGTCGCCCCGGCGCGAACGACCTGAGCACCGACCTGAACCACGATTCGCGCCTCGCGATCTTCCGCCAGACGGACAACGGCATTCCCGTGCGGATGGCAATCTTCGCGGTGCTGCTCGGCGTCGAGAAGCTGGTTCAACACTCGATGCGCGATGCCGCGTGGCGTCCGCCCGCGTATCTCGGGCCCGACGATGCGGTGTTTGATGGTATCGATTGATTGGCTCACAGGCTGAGCCGCTGCTGGCTCATGTAAAACGCGCGTTGAGGTTCGACGCGCGTTTCTGTTTTTGCACCGCGCCCGACGTCGTTCGGCGCATGGCGCCCACGCCATTTCCCCGCCATCTTCGCGCCATCCATCCGTCACCGCTGCGCCACGGCAGATGTGCCACGATCGACACGTGCTTTCAACGCTGCCCAAACACGCCGCAATCTTTGCGTTGCGCGACGCCGGGTGCGGCGTGAAGTCGTTTGAGAAAGCAGTTCGCCGCGCGTGCGGTCGCATTGTGATGTTCTGCACCAGCGGCATCGAAATTGCTCATTGACAAGGCTTGCCATGCACCGGGCGCCCGCTTCGGGTTCGATGCGGCGTGAGCTTGCATCGAACTTCCAGGAGCAAGCAGAACATCATGTCCCACCACAACGACTGCCAGGGTCCGTGCGCGCAACACGATGCGCACGCGTCCCGCCAGGACGAGCATGACGTCTCGCCATCCAGCACTTCACGCCGCCGCTTCCTGCAATCCGCCGCGGCCGCGGCCGCAGTGGGCACCGCACCTTACGCGCAAGCGCAGACACAAACGCCCGCCGCCGCGCAGCCCGTTGCACGCGCAACGGTGCCGCCGCGCGCCGTGACGCTCAACATCAACGGACGCGACTACACGTTGCAACTCGAGCCGCGCGTGACGCTGCTCGACGCGCTGCGCGAATACGCCGGCCTCACGGGCACGAAGAAAGGCTGCGATCGCGGACAGTGCGGCGCCTGCACGGTGCTCGCCAATGGACGCCGCATCAACGCGTGCCTCACGCTCGCCGTGATGCACGAAGGCGAAGCGATCACGACGATCGAAGGACTCGCGAGCAACGGCACGCTGAACCCGGTGCAACGCGCGTTCATCGAACAGGATGCGTTCCAGTGCGGTTACTGTACGCCGGGGCAAATCTGTTCGGCGACGGCCTTGCTCACGGAATTCGACGCCGGCACGGCCAGCACGGTCACCGCAGACGTGCGACGCCGTCCGCCGCAACTGACGGATGAAGAAATCCGCGAGCGCATGAGCGGCAACATCTGTCGCTGCGGCGCGTACGTGAATATCGTCGCGGCCGTGCAGTCCGCGCATCGCGGCACGGTCGGCAGCGGCACCGACTACACGTACTCGACGTTCGTCATCAAGACGAGCGACGTCGCGTAACGGGGAGACCATCATGGATGCCATCTCCTACGAACGCGCCGCCGATATCACCAGTGCCGTGCGCGCCGCGCAGCAGCCGGGCACGATGTTCATCGGCGGCGGCACCAATCTGCTCGATCTGATGAAAGGCGGCGTGACGCGGCCCGTCAGACTCGTCGACATCACGCGCATACAAGGTCTCGATAGCGTATCGACGCTGCCGGACGGCGGCCTGCGCATCGGCGCGCTGGTACGCAATAGCGACGCCGCGAATCATGCGCTGGTGCGCGCGCGTTATCCGCTGCTGTCGCAGGCGCTGCTCGCGGGCGCATCGGCGCAACTGCGCAATATGGCCACGGTGGGCGGCAACCTGATGCAGCGCACGCGCTGCCCGTACTTCTACGACACCGCCTTCACCGCCTGCAACAAGCGCGAGCCAGGCAGCGGCTGCGCCGCGATCAACGGCCACAACAGAACGCATGCGATTCTCGGCGCGAGCACGCAATGCATCGCCGTGAATCCTTCCGACATGAGCGTCGCGCTCGCCGCACTCGATGCGAACGTGCGCGTGAGCGGCCCGCAAGGCGAGCGCGTGATCGCGTTCGGCGAGTTTCACCGGTTGCCGGGCGAGCGCGCCGATCTCGACACCACGCTGCGTCCCGGCGAACTCATCACGTCCGTCGATCTGCCGCCGCCCCTCTTTAGCGAGCACGCGTATTACCTGAAGGTGCGCGACCGCGCGAGCTATGCGTTCGCGCTGGTGTCCGTCGCGGCCGCGCTGCAGATGGACGGCAACCACGTCCGCAGCGCGCGTATCGCGTTGGGCGGCGTCGCGCACAAGCCATGGCGCGCGACGGCAGCCGAGCAGATGATCGCGGGCAAGCCGCTCGATAGCGCCACATTGAAAAACGCCGCCGCCACGGCACTGAACGACGCGAAGCCGCTGCATGACAACGCGTTCAAGGTGCGGCTCGCGCAGAACGCGATCGTGCGCGCGGTGAACCAGGCGGCGGGAGGTGTCGCATGAATACGATGATCGGACATCCGCTCGATCGCACGGACGGCTTGCTGAAGGTGACGGGCGAAGCACGCTACGCGGCCGAGTTTCCCGAAGCGCGTCTGGCGCATGGCGTGCTGGTGACGAGCACGATTGCAAAAGGCGCGATTGCGTCGATCGACACGAGCCGTGCGTCGGCGTTGCCGGGCGTGCTGCTCGTGATGACATACCAGAATGCGCCGCGCCTGCCGAACGGCGGACGGCCCGCGCTCTCGCCGCCGGCGGGACGGCATCTGTCGCTGTTGCAGGACAACCAGGTCCATTACAGCAACGAGCCGATCGCCGTGGTGGTCGCGGATACGCTCGAACATGCAACTGATGCCGCGCGGCAGTTGCGCATCACCTATGCGGCCCAACCGGCGGCGCTCGATTTCGCGCAGGCCAAGTCCAGCGCCCATGCGCCCGACAAGCCGCAAGGCCGTCAGACCGACACCTCGCGCGGCGATTACGACGCGGGGCTGGCGGCGGGC